>CBINKC010000071.1:0-22530 GCA_966251135.1 uncultured Burkholderiaceae bacterium | reverse complement strand
GCTGGTTGATGGTGACCATCTGGCCCAGCTTCATCAGCTGCTTGATGACCTCGGAAGCCTTCACTGACATCTTGTGAGCGAGGTCCGCCACCGAGATAGTCTCGGGAATGTGAACCTCCTGGACCTGCTGCTCCATCGGCGGCACGAAACCGCTCGTCGAGCCATCGCCGCGCTCGCCGCCGCGGCGGGAACCGCCACGCGGAGCACGCCAGCCTGCACGCGCGCCCCCCGCAGGTGCATCCGTGCGACCCTTGACTGCTGCGCCACGCTTCTTGGCGGCGTCATCGGCCCAGCTGGACGAAAGCTTCTCGGACTTGAGGGCCTTCTTGTCGCCCGGCTTGGCTGGCGTGGCAGATGCGGGCGCGGTCGTAGTGCCCGGGGTGCCCGGTGCCTTATGGATGGTCCCTTTGATGCCTTCCTTGCCCGCCTCCGGCTTCGGCTCTTCCGGCTTCTTCGCCGTGAGCACCCGCTTGGGCTGCGCCATCATGGCGCGGATGGCGGCTGCCTCATCCTCGGCAGCCTTGCGTCGCCGGGCAAGCTCGGCGGCGCGTTGCTTCTCTTCGTCGGCCACTTCGGCCGCCTTGATCACGCGCAGCCCGGGCCTGGGCTCCACTGGCGCGGTGGTGGCAGCAGCTGGCGTGGCAGCGGCGCCCGATACGGCCGCTTGCGCGGTCTCGGTGGCCTTTGCTGCCGCGACAGGCGTCTTGGCGGTGCTCGCCGGGGCCTTGGCCGTGTCCGCCCCAGCCTTCTGCTCGGACTGCGCAGCCTCGGTGCTGGCCCTGGCAGCGGCCGCAGCCGCCTCGGCCTCAGCCGCCGCCTTGGCGGCCGCCTCGGCCGCCTCGCGCTGCCGAGCTTCCTCGGCCTTGCGCTCCAGGCGTGCCTGCTCCTCGCGCTGACGGCGCTTCTCTTCCAGCTCCTCTTCCTGGCGACGCAGCAACTCCGCGTGCGCCTGCGCTTCCTCCTGGCGACGCTTCAGCTCGGCTTCATCAATCCGAGGTGCGCGAGGAACCTGCGGCACGGGCGGCGCCGGCTCGTCGCGCTTGACGAACGTGCGCTTCTTGCGCACCTCCACCTGGATGGTCCGCGCGCGACCGCTGGCATCAGCCTGCTTGATCTCGCTCGTCGACTTCCGGGTGAGCGTGATCTTCTTGCGCTCACCTGCCGATGTGCCATGCGCGGAGCGCAGGTGGTCGAGCAGACGCTCCTTGTCGGCATCGGTCAGCGTGTCAGCCGTCGACGCCTTCTTGACGCCGGCCGACTGCAACTGCTCGAGCAGCGCCGAGGCTGAGCGGTTGAGCTCTGCGGCGAACTGGGCGACGGTGGTGACAGCCATTGTGGAATCCTTGCTTTCGTCTTGCGCTGCGCGTGCGGTTATGCGTGCCGAAGTGTTCAGTCCTCAGGCCGTGAACCAGTGTTCGCGCGCCTTCATGATCAATGCCTTGGCTTGAGACTCGTCGACACCGGTCATCTCGGTCAGCTCGTCCACCGCGAGGTCGGCCAGCTCGTCGCGTGTGTGGATGCCCCCGTCGGCCAGCTTCTCGATGAGCTCTGGCGTGAGGCCTTCCAGGTCGCGCAGGTCCTGCGACACGTCCTCGACCTTCTCCTCGCGGGCGATCTCCATCGTCAGAAGCGCGTCACGCGCCCGGGTGCGCAGCTCGTTGACCGTATCCTCGTCGAAGCCCTCGATCTCGAGCATTTCCTGCATCGGCACGTAGGCGACCTCCTCCAGGCTGGAGAAGCCCTCGGCGATAAGGATGTCGGCCACTTCGGCATCGACGTCCAGCTTCTCGACAAACAGCTTGCGCAGGGAGTCAGTCTCGGCGGCCTGCTTGGACGCCGACTCCTCGGCGGTCATGATGTTGATGCGCCAACCGGTGAGATCCGAGGCCAACCGCACGTTCTGACCGCCGCGGCCAATGGCAATGGCGAGGTTTTCCTCGTCGACCACCACGTCCATGGCATGCCGCTCCTCGTCCACCACGATCGACTGCACGTTGGCAGGCGCGAGTGCTCCGATCACAAACTGGGCTGGATCCTCGGACCACAAGACGATGTCGACTCGTTCGCCGGCCACTTCATTGGTGACCGCGTTGACGCGCGATCCTCGCACACCGACGCAGGTGCCGATTGGATCGACCCGCTTGTCGTGCGACAGCACCGCGATCTTGGCGCGGCTGCCTGGGTCTCGGGCACAGCTCTTGATCTCCAGCAGGCCCTGCTCGATCTCCGGCACCTCCTGGCGGAACAGCTCGACCATGAAGCCCGGCGCGCTGCGAGACAGCAGGATCTGCGGGCCGCGCAACGTAGGGTCCACCTCGGCGATGTATGCCCGCACACGGTCGCCTGTGCGAAGGTTCTCCTTGGGAATCATTTCGCTGCGGCGCAGCCGGCCTTCCACGCGGCCCGACTCGACGATCAAATCGCCCTTGTCCAGTCGCTTCACTGTGCCGACGAAGATTTTCTCGCCCCGGGAGAGGAAGTCGTTGAGCAGCTGCTCACGCTCCGCGTCGCGAATCTTCTGCAATATCACCTGCTTGGCCGCCTGAGCGCCAATACGGCCGATCGAGACAGACTCAACCGGCTCCTCGATGTAGTCATCGACCTCGATATCCCCAATCTGCTCCTGCGCTTCGAACAGCAGGATTTCCGCATCGGGATTCTGAAGGCCGGCCTCGCTGGGCACGACATGCCAGCGGCGGAAGGTCTCGTACCCGCCGGTCTCGCGGTCGATGGAGACGCGAATGTCGACCTCACCGCCGTGCAGCTTCTTCGACGCCGACGCCAGCGCAGCCTCGACGGCACCGAACACCACATCCCGCTCGACGCTTTTCTCCCGGGAGATGGCGTCAACCAGCATCAACAGTTCGCGATTCATTGTTTTCGACCTCCAACCTCGTCATCGGCCCGCGATTCGTGCCCCGCGGACCCTGGACCCGGCGAGAACCGGCGCCCCTTGAAATCGAGCACCGGCACCAGCCGGGCTTCGCGCACTTCCTCGAGCGTGAAATCCAATGCCCGGTCACCCTTGCCATCGTTGAACACCACGCGCCAGCCCTCGCCGGACTCGCTCGCGCTGAGCACTCCGCGGTACTTGCGGCGCCCCTGGAACGGTTGCCGCAGGGTCAGTTCCACCTCCTGGCCGGCAAACCGCGCATAGTCAGCAGCCTTCTTCAGCGGCCGATCGAGCCCAGGGGACGAAACTTCGAGCCGCTCGTAGGAGACACCTGCAACCTCCAGCACGTGCTGGAGCTGGCGCGTAACCTTCTCGCAGTCCTCAACGGTAATGAACTCACCCGTCGGGGCACTGGCCACCCGGTCGATGAACACGCGCAGCAGCCCCCGAGCGGCCCGCTCGGTCTCCACCAAGTCATAGCCCAACCCGGTGACGGTGCGTTCGATGGCGTCCTGCCAGTTCATCAAGCGATGCGTCGCGCCTTTCGCGCAGATGTAGGCGCCGCAAGAAGCGCCCAAGCAAAAAAAATGGGCTGGAAGAATCCGCCCATGCAGCTTTCTCGGAAAGCGCGAATTGTACTGTCCGCGAAAGGGGGTAGCAACACCCGGGCCAGACAAAACCCCTGCAAGCCACACGCCCACTGCCGGCTTGGGCGGCCGCAAGAGAGTCACGAATCGCATGCATGCCAGAATTCGAAGCTCGCATCCAAACGGGAGACCCCATGGGATTTTTGGCCGGCAAGCGCTTTCTTATCACCGGCATCCTCAACAACCGCTCAATCGCTTATGGCGTTGCGCGTGCCTGTCGTCGTGAGGGCGCAGAACTCGCCTTCAGCTACCAGGGCGAACGCTTCAAGGATCGGATAGCGGAGTTTGCCGCCGAGTTCGACTCGAACCTGATCTTCGAGCTCGACGTGGCGGAAGATACGAGCATCGAGCGGGCCTGCGCCCAACTGGGCGAAGTCTGGCCGCAATTCGATGGCTTCGTGCATGCAATCGGCTTTGCACCGAGGGATGCCATCGCTGGCGACTTCCTGGAAGGACTGTCGCGCGAGGGCTTTCGCATTGCGCATGACATCTCCAGCTACAGCTTCCCGGCCATGGCCAAGGCTTCGGCCCCCCGCCTGCGGGCAGGGGCGTCGCTCGTGACCCTGAGCTATCTCGGTGCCGTGCGCGCCGTGCCGGCGTATAACACCATGGGGCTCGCAAAAGCCTCGCTGGAAGCGAGCGTGCGCTACACCGCGGCAAGCCTTGGACCGCGCGGGATTCGCGTCAACGGCATCTCTGCCGGGCCGATCAAGACGCTCGCCGCATCGGGCATCAAGGGCTTTGGCAAGATCCTGGACGTCGTGGCACAGAACGCACCCCTTCGCCGCAACGTCACGATCGAAGATGTCGGCAACGTCACCGCGTTCCTCCTGTCGGACCTCGCGGCCGGCGTGACCTCGGAGATCACGTACGTGGACGGTGGCTTCAGTCACTCCATGGGCGTGGGGTCTGACACCGGGGAGTGAGGCCCCGCGAGCCCGCGCGACGCTGTCCTACAGCGTGTCCAGTGCGCGGCTCGCGCCCACCAGGGCCGGGGACACTTCCGCCTGTATCACGAAGGTCGGAATGCCGGCGAGGTAGCTCGTCATCCGCCCCTTTTGTTCGAAGCTGCGACGAAAGCGCGAGCGATCAATGGCGTCGCCGAGCCTCGGCACGATCCCGCCGCCGATGTAGACGCCGCCCCTTGCGCCGAGCGACAGGGCCAGATTGCCGGCCACCGTGCCGAGGAAGCTGAAAAAGAGCCCCAGCACCTCGACACAGCGCGGATCGCCCTGCAAGGCCCGGTCGGTGATCTCCGGCGCCACGAGCGGCGGGACGACCTCCCCGTCTAGCTCGCACAACGCTTGATAGAGGTTCTCCAGCCCCTGACCAGATACCGCGCGCTCGGCGGAGGCATGGCCGAACCGCCGGCGCAGCACGCCGACCACCTGGTCCTCGCGCTCGTCCGTGGCCGCCAAGCTGACATGGCCACCCTCTCCGTCGAGGGGCACGGCGGCCTCGCCTCGCCCCGTAGGAACCAGGCCCGAGACCCCCAGGCCAGTTCCCGGACCCACGAGACCGATGGGCTCACCCGGCACACCCTGTCCGCCACCCACCTGACGGCGCTCCGAGCGATCCAGTGTGGGCAATGCGAGGGCCAACGCGGTGAAATCGTTGATGACCCGCAGCCGCTGCAGACCCAGCTCGCGCTGCAGGTCCGACACGGAGAACGACCAGTGATGGTTCGTCATCTGCACGTGATCGCCCAGAACCGGGTTGGCAATGCCGATGGCGCACGACGCAGGTACCGGCTTGCCATGCCTGTCCAGGTAGTCGAGGATGGCCTCGAGCAGCCCTGGGTATGCGCCGGCCGCAAGCGTGTCGATGTCGCTCGGCATGGACGCGGGATCCGACTGCCACGCGAAGCGCGCATTCGTGCCGCCGATGTCGCCGAGCAAACGGGGATAGGTGGATGGCTCCGGATGCAAGAAACTGATGCTCCGTTCCAGGGGCAGTCCAGCTCAGCGGAACTGCCAATACGCAGACGCTAGCCCAAGCCGTCAACGAGATCAAGCATCTGCATGCGCGCTCTGTGGTGCGCCTCGCTCACTCGTCGCGAACACAGTCCACATAGTAGGTACGGCCACCGTCGGCTTCGTCCTCAACGAGGCCATGAACGTCCGTGTCGAAGCCCGGGAAAGCGGCGTTGAACTCCCGGGTGAAGCGTAGGAAGTCGACGATCTTGCGGTTGAAGCGCTCTCCGGGGATCAGCAGCGGAATTCCCGGTGGATAAGGCGTGAGTAGCGATGTCGTAATGCGGCCTTCGAGCTTGTCGATAGGCACCCGGTCGGTGCGACGGTGCGCGATGTACGAGAACGCGTCCGCCGGCTTCATGGCGGGGTGCAAGTCCGACAGGTACATCTCCGTGGTGAGTCGTGCGATGTCTCCCTTGGCGTACATCGCATGAATGCTTTGGCACAAGTCGCGCAACCCCATGCGCTCATAGCGCGGGAAGGCGGAGACGAACTCAGGAAGCACGCGCCCCATGCTCGCATTGCGATCGTAGTCGTCCTTGAACTGCTGCAGCGCGGTCAGCAGCGTGTTCCAGCGGCCCTTGGTGATGCCGATGGTGAACATGATGAAGAAGGAGTACAGCCCGGTCTTCTCCACCACCACCCCGTGCTCGGCCAGGTACTTGGTGACGATGCTGGCCGGGATGCCGGTCTTGGCGAACTTGCCGTTCACGTCGAGGCCCGGCGTGATGATGGTGCTCTTGATTGGATCCAGCAGGTTGAAGCCGTCTGCCAGATCGCCGAAACCATGCCACTTGTCCCCGGCCCGCAGCAGCCAGTCACTGCTGTTGCCGATACCTTCGGTGGCCAGCTTGTCGGGCCCCCAGACCTTGAACCACCAGTCGCGCCCGAAGTCCCTCTCCACCTTGCGCATGGCGCGACGGAAGTCGAGCGACTCGAGGATGCTCTCCTCCACCAACGCATGGCCGCCGGGTGCCTCCATCATCGCGGCGGCGACGTCGCACGATGCGATGATCGCGTACTGGGGGCTGGTGGAGGTGTGCATGAGATAGCACTCGTTAAAGAGGTGCCGGTCGAGCTTGCGATGTTCGGCGTCCTGCACCAGCACCTGTGAGGCCTGGCTCAGGCCAGCCAGCAGCTTGTGCGTGGACTGGGTTGCAAACACCAACTGGTCGCGGGGCCGCTGCCGGCTGCGGCCCATGGCGTGATAGATGCTGTAGAAGGTGTGGAAAGCCGCGTGGGGAAGCCACGCCTCGTCGAAATGCAGCGTGTCGATGTAGCCGTCGAGCGCGTGCTTGATCGTCTCGGTGTTGTAGAGCACGCCGTCATAAGTGCTCTGCGTGAGGGTGAGGATACGCGGCTTGACCTTCGTCGCGTCTACACCCGAAAGAAGCGGATTGGCGGCAATCTTGCGGCGGATCGCCTCTGCCGAGAACTGGTCCTTCGGGATAGGACCGATGATGCCGTAGTGGTTGCGCGTGGGCGTGAGAAACACTGGCACCGCGCCCGTCATGATGATGGAGTGCAGGATCGACTTGTGGCAGTTGCGGTCGACCACAACCACATCTCCCGGCGCCACCGAGTGGTGCCAAACCATCTTGTTGGACGTGCTCGTGCCGTTGGTGACGAAGAAGCAATGGTCGGCGTTGAAAATGCGCGCGGCATTGCGCTCGCTGGCAGCCACGGGGCCGCTGTGGTCGAGCAGTTGGCCCAACTCCTCCACCGCATTGCACACGTCGGCACGCAGCATGTTCTCGCCAAAGAACTGGTGGAACATCTGGCCCACCGGGCTCTTGAGGAACGCCACACCGCCGGAATGGCCGGGGCAGTGCCAGGAGTACGAGCCGTCCTGGGCATAGTCCATGAGCGCTGCGAAGAATGGCGGCGCGAGGGAGTCCAGGTAGCTGCGGGTTTCGCGGATGATGTGGCGGGCCACGAACTCCGGCGTGTCCTCGAACATATGGATGAAGCCGTGCAGCTCGCGCAAGATGTCGTTCGGGATGTGTTGCGAGGTCCGCGTCTCGCCGTACAGGTAGATGGGAATCTCTGCGTTGCGGAAGCGAATCTCCCTGATGAACTTGCGCAGGTTCAGCACGGCCGGATCAAGCTCGGGCCCCGGCGTGAACTCCTCGTCGTCGATCGAGAGGATGAAGGCGCCCGCCCGGCTTTGCTGCTGTCCGAGCTGGGACAGGTCCCCGTAGCTCGTCACGCCGAGCACCTCGAAGCCCTCCTTCATGATCGCGTCTGCGAGGGCACGGATGCCAAGCCCGGAGGTGTTTTCCGAACGGAAGTCCTCATCGATGATGACGATCGGAAAGCGAAAGCGCAGCATGGCAACTGGGTGTGGCGTGGAAAAGGCGCGAGTTTAGGCCTCCTGCCCCGGCCCGACCGTGCACGATTTGGGCCGACGCCGCCGCGGGGACGGCCCGGGCCTGCGCGTTGCGCGCCTACACTTCCCGCGCGTAACGCGCAAGGCCGCGCACGGAGGGCTACATGGACATCTCGGCATCGACCTCATGGTGGGTGTTGGCCGGCATCGCAGTCGCAGCAGAGCTTGCGACCGGAACCTTCTATCTGCTGATGATCGCGCTGGGTTTCTCGGCTGCGGCCGTAGCTGCGCATCTCGGCTGGGCCGGCGGCTCGCAGTTCGTCATAGCGGCGCTTGTAGGCGGCGGCGCCACGGCGCTATGGCACTGGAAGCGTGCCCATGCGCCTCGCTCAGCGCCGGTGTACGAGAACCGTGACGTCAACCTCGACATCGGCGAACGCGTGCAGGTGTCGCAGTGGTCTGCCGATGGCACCACACGCGTGCAGTACCGCGGCAGCAGCTGGACTGCCCGGCTGCAGCCGGGCGCCACGCCCTCACCGGGCGAGCACCGGGTGGCAGCCGTCCAGGGAAACTGGCTCGTGCTCGCGCCGCGCTCTCAAGACTGAAAACGAACAAGCAAGTACAAGGAGAAAACTTCTTTATGGAAAACGGACTCATCCCGCTGATCGTCCTGGTCATCGCCATCATCTTCATCGTTCGCACGTTCAAGATCGTGCCGCAGCAGCATGCCTGGGTCGTGGAGCGGCTGGGCAAGTACGACCGAACGCTCACGCCCGGCCTGAAGTTCATCGTCCCGTTCATCGAGAACGTCGCCTATCGTCACTCGCTCAAGGAGGTGCCGCTGGACGTGCCTAGCCAAGTGTGCATTACCAAGGACAACACGCAACTGCAGGTCGACGGGATCATCTACTTTCAGGTTACCGACCCCATGCGCGCGAGCTACGGCTCCAGCAACTACCAGTTTGCGATCACCCAGCTTGCGCAGACGCTGCTGCGCTCGGTAATCGGCAAGATGGAACTCGACAAGACCTTTGAGGAACGCGACGCCATCAACGCATCGGTGGTCAACGCGCTCGACGAGGCTGCCGTGAACTGGGGCGTGAAGGTACTGCGTTACGAGATCAAGGACCTCACCCCGCCCGCGGAGATCCTTCACGCGATGCAGGCGCAGATCACGGCAGAGCGCGAGAAACGTGCCCTCATCGCCGCATCTGAAGGCCGCAAGCAGGAGCAGATCAACTTGGCCACCGGCGAGCGTGAAGCATTCATCGCTCGGTCAGAAGGCGAGCGACAGGCCGAGATCAACAAGGCACAGGGCGAGGCCGCGGCCATCGTCGCGGTGGCCGACGCCACAGCAGACGCCATCCGCAAGATTGCCGATGCGATTCGCTCACCGGGCGGCGATCAAGCCGTGCAGCTCAAGGTGGCCGAGCGCGCGGTCGATGCGTTCGCGCAGCTCGCACAGAAGAACAACACGCTGATCGTGCCGAGCAACATGTCGGAGGTTTCCTCGCTCATCGGCAGCGCCATGACGATGATCCGGGGCAAGCCACCCGGCACGAGCTGAACCTTCGCAGTGGGCTAGAATCGCGGGCTCCGGAGAGATGGATGAGTGGTTTAAGTCGCACGCCTGGAAAGCGTGTGTGGGTTAATAGCCCACCGCGGGTTCGAATCCCGCTCTCTCCGCCAGGACACTAGGAAATACGGGCCTTCGCGGCCCGTTTTCATTTCCTGCTCCCCAACCTGCCCTCCAAAAGATTTGCGCCTTGGTGGCACGTGGTGCAACGTGCTGGAAGGGCTGGGCCTGCGGCCGATACAGTCCGGCGCGCCTACCATCGGCCCCCTCCGCTTCACGCCCCCCGAGGAGAGCCGCCTTGTTGGACGATGCAACTGACGTGGACGACTGCCTGCCTGACGAGGTGATCGCGTTCCGTGAGGCCGGGCACGCCGCGTCGCCTATTACTTCGGGCACAAGATCGAGCGGGCCAGTATCGACCACGATGGCGACGCAGAGGGCCGCATCCTGATCGACCAAAGCGGCGACCTGCAGTATGAAGACGAGCTGCGGAACCAAGTGCTGTTCGAGCGCGGGATCGTGGCTGCCATCGTCGGCGAGATCGCTCAGCGCCGGTTCGCACCGAACAGCGTAGACGCCATGCACGGCGCTGGGGACCGGCGCGTGATCCAAACGCCTACCTCGACCAGCTCGACTGCTCAACGCAGGAGATTTGTGAGGCGTGGTGGCGGCCTGCTTGAGCTGCGCACCGAAGAGCTGGTGGCCCGCAACTGGCCGAGCATCGAACGGATCCCGGCTCGCCTGTTGTCGCAGACGGTGCTCTCCGGCGAGAAGGTTGAGGAGGCGTTCAAGGATCCTCTGCTCGCCGAATGGGTCGTCCCTCCCGGCGTGTCTCCAGCCGATAGCTCTCCTTGTCCCTACTATTGCTCGCGCCGCCGGTCCCCTCGTCTCGTCTTGCTCATCGTCAGCTTGCCGCCAAGCACATCGAGCACCGCCTCCACCTGCTCGGCCATGGTGGCCACGGCCTCAGGCAGCTCGGCGAGGTGCTCGGTGTCTTGGTCTTCGCAGCCCACGGCCATCATGCGCAGCGCGCGCAACTGTCCACGCGCCCAGGCCAGCAACGCGGCCGGCGAAGCATCGGGGTTGACCACGACGGCCGGCGTATGCGGACACTGCCACGGTATCGCGGCGGACATCCGCGACGAGTAGCCGGCCACCACAGGCGGCATGCGGATGCGTCTTGCGCATCCATGCCACCTGCTCCCGCGCGATGTGCTCCATGTCCTCGATGGATTGGGGCCAGGGTGCCGTGTCGGCTCTGAAGGCACCACCCGGGGACATCAGGGCGTGGGCGATGAAGGCGCCGCCGTCGTGCCGCGTAGGCGCACGCACGCATGCTGTTCAGCCGTGGAGACCACCCGGCAAGCACGACCTCCTGAGGCGCGGCATCCTGCAACAGCCCATGAGCGACGAGGTGCGCGACACCGGCAGTGAGGGCGCACGGCATCGCGTCGGCCAGCGCATCGAAGTCGCGGCGGGGCTCCAGGCCCAGCATGAGCGCCATGCCGAGCGCGCCCACATGCCCGCGGCCGGCGAGCACTGCGTTCAGGTGAGGAAGCACGTGCAGCTTGCTGGTTTCACCCTGGAAGCTGCCGTCGCCTGTCGTCCCCACCGGGTCGTGCGCCTGCGGCCCGCCCTCACGCAGGCGGCGCAGCACTTCAAGCAACAGCCTGCCGGGTGTGGCGGCGATGGCGGCCTCTGCCTGGGCAAGGGCCTCGGCACACTCCCGTCTTCCTGCGCCGGTCCAGAGCATTCACGTGGAGCACAGCGCGATAGGCAGCGCGCAAGTGCGTTCGGTGTCGTCCATGGTGATTGCTCCCGCTCAGATGGTGACACCCGCCCGCTGCGCGAAGCCCACCAAGGTGGGCGGCTGCTGTGGCTGCTGCCGCTGAGCGGATCAGAGCGGCATGCGCCCCACAGGTTGATGGAAATCAAGGCTGCCCGAATCTTCCGGGCGCATTCTTCGACACGGCATCTTCCAGAGGTTTCGATGAAGCTGGCACTGGCCGTACTCGGCAGTTCTCTTCTCCTCGCCGGCTGCGCCACCGGCTCCAAGCCGGACGACCACGCAGCGCACCATCCGTCAGGTGCTGCTGCGGCAACGCCTGCCACCCCAACGCCCGGTCAGATGGACTCGATGATGAAGTCGATGCAGGAGACGCACGACAAGATGATGGCCACCAAGACTCCGGAGGAGCGGGTCAAGCTCATGAACGAGCACACGAAGCTCATGCAGGACGGCATGGCCATGATGGGTCAAATGCGCAGCGGCAAGGGCGGCATGGGGATGGATGGCGGCATGCCCATGAGCCCGGACATGATGGGCAAGCGCATGGACATGATGGAGATGATGATGAAGATGATGGTCGACCGCGAGGCGATGAAGCCCCCGGGCGCCAAGTAGCCTGGGTAGCCCTCCGTGGACCACCCGCAGGAGGAGCCGCCCTCGTTCTGGCGCTCACCCGCCGGCTGGGCACTGGCCTTGGTAGTTGCCGTGGGCGGCTTCCATCTGGTCACCGAGCACACCGCCCATCTGTTCGGCGCGCTGCCTTACCTCGTCCTCCTCGCCTGTCCACTGATGCACGTCTTCATGCACCACGGCCACGGGCACAAGGGACATGACCACGGCCAGCACAGGAGCCTCGACGATGAACAGCGCCGGCAGTGACTACGGCCTATGGGGCTTGGTGGCCGTCAATAGCATCATCTTCATCGGCTTCGCCTACAGCTTCTTCAAGCCGGTCCACGTGCGGGACTGGCAGCTTCGGAGCCTACAGCGCCTTCATCGTGGCGCTGTTCGCGGAGATGTATGGCCTCCCGCTGACCATCTACCTGCTCTCAGCTTTGTGTTCCTGCTCGCAGGGTTCACGCTGCTGACGCTAGTGCAGTGTTTCGCACTGATCGGCACTTATGAGCCGCGACTTCGCCCCCGGTGGCGGCGTTGCAAATCCTCGCGATGCCACTGGGCATCGCTGCGGTTTGCGCCTTGCCCCGATGGCGAATCCGCTTGCCCCTAAGCACCGCTCAGTGCGAAACACTGCACTAGTGATGTTCCCCGTGCTGGTGCTGATGTACGTGCGGCTTGCCATTGCAGAGGAGCGTGACTCCGAGAAGGCCTTTTGTGACAGGTGGCTCAAGTACGCCGCGGCGACGCAGCGGTTCATCCCGAGCTTCACCAAGGACGACCGTGCACGGTCGGTCAACAGCCACTAAGGGGGCGGAGCTCGCCTCGGGTCTCGGCGCCATTGTCCTCGGCGCTGGCCTCGCGCTTACGGCCGGCGTACGCCGTCATGCTGCCTGGCGACGGCAGGACCACGGCGGAAGCGGTCGGTCGGGAGCTCGGCATTGACCAGGTGGTGGTGGCGGAGGTCTTCCCGAGGACAAGACCTCGGTCGTGCAGCGGCTGAAGGCCGAAGGCCGGGTCGTCGCGATGGCGGGCCACGGCGTCAACAATGCCCCCGCGCTGGCCGCGGCCCATGTCGGCATCGCGGTGGGGACCGGCACCGACGTGGCGATGGAGAGCACCGGCATCACGCTGCTGAAGGGCGACTTGATGGGCATGGTGCGGGCGCAGACCGTGTCATGCGCGACGATGCACAACATCCGGCAGAACCTCTTCCTCAGCTTTGCCTACAACCGTTGCCGGCATCCGCGGCCGGCGTGCTGTACCCGTTCTTCGGCTGCTGCTGTCGCCAGTGGTCGCTGCGGCGCAATGGCGCTGTCGTCGGTGGGCGTCATCGGAAACTCGTTGCGGCTGCAGACGACGGAGGTGGAGTGAAGACGATGACATCGCCCAGGTACTGAAGCTATGCCCTGCGGCGCGCCGCACCTTGCTGTTTTCGGCCACCTATCCGCAAGGCGTGGCCGAGCTGGCCCGCCGCGTCATGCGCGAGCCCCAGGCTCACCGAGCGCCATGCCGCCACCAAGATCCAAGAGAGGTGGTTTATGCGGTCTTCCGAGGAACTTGTGAATCCCGCTCTACGCCAGGATGACATCCCACAACGCCCGGAAGGACCAAGAAAGCCCCGGAGAATCAATGTTGACCCAGGAAGCGCAACGGCTTAGCCCGAAACAGATCCAGGATCGCTGCAGTACACAACATCGAATGGTCCGTTGGGACCACCGCCAGGCAGCAACTCCTTCTGCGTGTGACATGCATTCGGCGAACAGCGTCTACGCCCGGCCGCTCCCTACAATCAATGCCCCGCAAGCAGCGGCTTGTTGAGCACCTCCGCCTTTCTACTGCCATGGACTTGAAGCTTCCCATCATCATCATCGACGAACTTAGCGAGTACGAAGTGCGCGCGCACGGGGAACTGAATTTCGCCAGCGGCGAGATCACAGGTGTCCGCTACGACGATCACGACGTGGTATCGAAGGGCATCCCAGCGCTCCAGCCTGACTACGAGTTCACGGTGGGAGTGCTTCGCAACGGCGCGATGGAGGTCGAGTTCCGGATCGAGGTGGACGCCGTGGGCGGCAACTACTCGGTGACACCAAGCGAACTCCTGGAGCTGAAGGGCCGCGCCGCGAAGCTCTTTGCCCAGGCGCCACGCGCCTCATCCACGCGGCACTGAGCGGGCGAACTGACACTGCCGTCGGCCCGGAGCGTCATGCTGTGACACTGAGGTCGCTTCTTTGGCCGGCGTGCGCCGTGAGCAGGATTTCGACCGAGATCCAGCACAACGGGGCTCCCGAACGGGCTCTAGTGCAGTGTTTGACACCATGCGAATGACCGGCCTCGCCCGGTCAACAACCTATGGTGGCGCCGAGCACCGTGGAGTAGATGGCCGTGAAACAGCGGCGGAACCGCAGCCGCTGCCGAAGGGCCTCGCGCTGCTCGCCTGTAACCCCGTCTCGGCGCCCCGATACGCACGACGGGAGATGGATTGAGCACGACACTTGGCTGCGCCATGCCTGCACGAGACCGAACCCGTGAGATCCAGCGAGCTCACCCTCGCATCCTCCTCAGCGCCAAGCTCGAGGCCCCCGACCGGCGCACCGCCACCCGCATTGCGCGCTTGTACGGCCTGCTTTAGATCGGCGCGCCACCATGCGCACCGGACGCTTGCGCCCCTCGCAAAGCAATGGTCGGGATACGCAGCGCGGACCCTCGCGCGTCAATCGGTACCAAGGTATTGAGCTGAGCGCCGACCGCGCCCGGCCAGCGTTAGCATCCGCCGGGGGAGGAAACCATGCAACCAGACGAAGACTTCTGGGACGATGTGCTCGGGCATATCGGCAGTGGCCTGCTCGTGCCGTTCGTCGGCCCCGAGCTCGTGCTCGTGGACGACGGCCCCTGCCGAGTGCCGCTGGAACGCCTGCTCGGCGAGCGCCTCGCGGCACGCTACGCGCTGCCGCCGCCCCCCGAGGGCACCAACACGCTCGACGCCACCGTACGGGCCTTCCTCACCGCGCGTGGGCGCGACCAGCAGGAGCGGCTGTACCGCGTGGTCAACGACCTGCTCGCGGACTTGAAGCCGCAGCCCAGCGAAGGCTTGCGCCAGCTGGCGGCGATCATGCCGTTCGACCTCTTCATCAGCACCACCTTTGACAGCCTGCTCGCACAAGCGATCGACGCCGTGCGCCACGGCGGCGAGCCGCTGACGCCACAGCTCGCGTTCGCGCCCAACCAGTCGACCGACGTGCAAGAGAGCAACGCGCGCCGCCCGGAACCGGCACCGGTGGTCTTCAAGCTCTTCGGACAGGCCTCGTCGGTGCCTCAGTACGCGATCCACGACGAAGACACGCTCGAATGGCTGCACACGCTGCTGAGTGAACGTGCGCAGCTGCCGGAGTGGGTCGCCCACCCGCTGAAGGAGCGGCCGCTGCTGCTGCTCGGGTGCCAGCTGCCGGACTGGATCGGGCGCTTTCTCGTGCGCATGGCCAGCCGCGAGCGGCTGTCGGCGAGCAAGAAGCAGATCTTCATCGTCGGCCAGGGCGTCGCTCGCTCTCCCGAGCTGAGCACCTTTCTCGCGACCTGGTGCAGCCCGACGCGCGTGCAGATCGTCGATGCCGACGCCGCCGCCTTTGTCGCCGAGCTGCACCGGCGTTGGCAGGCGCGCCGCCCGGCCGCCGCCCCCGGCGCTGCGGCCGCAGCGAGCGCGCCACCGGGCAGCATCTTCGTGAGCTACGTGCGCGAGGACGCGGACGCCGCGCGTCGCATCGCGCAGGCCATCGGCGAGCTTGGCGGCGACGTCTGGCTCGACGAGCGCCGGCTGCAGCCCGGCGACCGCTGGGAGGCCGAGATCCTCTCGAGCATCCGCCGCGGCATCAAGCTCTTCGTGCCGCTGATCTCCAAGCAAACCGAGGCGCGCGACGAAGGCTACGTGTTCAAGGAGTGGGCCGAGGCCGCCGAGCGCGCGCGCGGCATCCCGGGCCGGCGCTTCATCGTGCCCGTCGTGATCGACGACGACTACGCCGGCAACCCGACGCACTACGCCAAGGTACCGGAGGCCTTCCACCACTACCACTTCGGCATCGCGCACCGCGGCCGGCCCGATGACGCACTGCTCGCGACACTGAAGGAAGAAATCCGCGCGATGCGACGGGGGGCCGCGACGTGAGTGCCGTGCTGGACGATGACAACCCGTGGCCCGGCCTGGCGCCGTTCGATGAAGGTTCGCGCCGCTACTTCCACGGCCGCGACAGCGAGATCGGTGCCCTCGTCGAGCGCGTCGACGGGGCGCCGCTGGTGGTGCTGTTCGGCAAGTCGGGACTGGGCAAGACCTCGTTGCTCAAGGCCGGGCTGATCCCGCGACTGCGCGAACGCGGACTGCTGCCGGTCTACGTGCGGCTGATGCTGCAGCCGGGCGCACCGTCCGCGGCCGATCAACTGCGCGACGCGTTGTGCACTGTGATCAGCGCCGAACGCGTGGACGCGCCTTCGTTCGCCGACGGCGAGACGCTGTGGCAGTACCTGCACCGCGTCGACCTCGAGTTCTGGGACGCCCGCAACTTCCCGTGCACCCCCGTCTTCGTGCTGGATCAGTTCGAGGAGGTGTTCACGCTGGGCGAGCACGTGCCCGAGCTCGTACAGCGCTGGCGACTGGACTTCGGCGATCTCGCCGAAAACCGCATCCCGGCCGGGCTGGAGGCCGCCGCCGGCCTGCAACTGCGCACGATGCGTTGCAAGTTCCTCGTGAGTCTGCGCGAGGACTTCTTACCCGACCTCGAAAGCTGGCGCGCCGCGGTGCCGTCGCTCGGCCGCACCCGCATGCGGTTGCGGCTGCTGACGCCCGAGCAGGCGCTGCAAGCGGTGCATGCCTCGGCGCCTCACCTGATGGACGAGCGCTTGGCGCGCCGCATCGTCGACTTCGTCGCCGCGGCGCAGGCCGAGCCGGTCGCGACAGCGGACGACAGCAGCGAGCCGCGCCCGCGCGGCGCCGACGTCGAGCCCGCGCTGCTGTCGCTGTTCTGCCATGGGCTGAACGCCAAGCGCCAGGCACAGCACAAGACGCGCTTCGACGACGCCCTGCTCGACGGCGCCAAGCAAGGCATCCTGGCCGACTACTTCCACGCCTGCTTCGAGGGCATGCCCGAGTCGGTGAGCCGCTTCATCGCCACCGAGCTGATCACCGAGAAGGGGTACCGCAACAGCGTCTCGAAGGACGACGCGACGCCGGCCCACCTCAGCGAGGCGCAGCTGGCGACGCTGATCGATCGCCGACTGCTGCGGGTGGAAGAGCGCTACGGCGCGCAGCGCATCGAGCTCACCCATGACCTGCTCACGCGCGTGGTGCGCGAGCACCGCGACCGCCTGCGCCGCGAAGACGAGGCCGCCGCCGCGCTGGCGCGTGACGCCGCCGAGCGACGTGCCCTCGAGGAGCGCCTGGAGAAGGCACGCAGCGAAGCCGAGCGGCGCCGCCTGGCGGAGGAACTGAAAACCGCCCGGCGCTTCCGCGTGCTGGCCGGCGCGCTGGCGCTGATGCTGGTGGTGGCCGCCGGCGCCGCCGCGCTCGCGATCCAGCGCGGCGAGCGCGCTGCGCGCGCCGAAGCACAGGCGCAGGCCGAGCGCCGCATCGCCGACGAGCAGCGCGCCCAGGCCGAGCAGGAGCGCAGCCTCGCGCAGGCCCGGCTCAAGCACATCACCGACAGCATCGGCATGAAGCAGGCTGTGCTCGCGGGCGACGCCGATCGCATCGCCACCTACCTCGCGTCGCCGAAGGCGAAGTCGCAGGTGCAGTTCAGCGGCACCGCCACCCCGCTGGGCTACAAGGGCGCGGACGGGCGTCCGATCTACCGCTTCACACTCACGCCCAAGCGCGCGCTTGAGGATTTGCGCTCCGAGGTCGCGGTGGTGACATACCGCATGGACCACCCCACCTTCCAGAATTCGCTGCTCGCCACCGGCCCGGATCGCGCCTTCACGGCCAGCTACACGGGCTGGGGCTGTCTGAGCAATGTGGTCGTGCTTATCGAGTACAACGACCCTGACCGCGGCAGCGAGATCACCGCCTACGACATGTGCAAAGCGATTGGCTGGTGATACTCAAAGGGTGAGAGGCAATTCCGCGCGGCCGAGCAGGCCCGCCGAAGCCACCCGGCTTAGCGCAAAGCGCCCACCGCTTTATCGGCCGGCAAGTGCGCCGCGCCCGAGAAGCCGCCTTTCTGGGACGCCGTGGCTTCCATCATCAGGTGGTGCTGGATGCTGGATGAGCCGAACTTCTCCGGATCGGGCGCATGGCCGCGCGTCACGACTTGCTGAACGCATCCGGGCCCCCACTCCGTAGAATCCAGCGCGCCATGCCAGACGCCGCTCTACGCCACGCCACGCTGCGCCAGTTGCAGATCTTCCTGGCAGCTGCCGAGCACTCCAGCTTTGCGCGGGCGGCCGAGGTGCTGCATCTGACCCAGCCCGCAGTGTCGATGCAAATGTCGCAGCTGGCCGAGACGGTAGGCATGGCATTGTTCGAGAAGCGTGGGCGCAACCTCAGCCTCACGCGCGCGGGTGAAACTCTGCTGCCCTATGCGCAGCGCGTGGCACAAACGCTACGCGAGGCCGGCGAAGCCATCGCTGCGCTGCAGGGGCTGCAGCATGGCAAGATCAGGATCGCCATCGTGACGACGACACGCTACTTCGCGCCGCGGCTGATCGCGCAGTTCCGCGGCGAACATCCGCAGATCGAGCTGGAAGTTGCGATCGCCAATCGCGAAGATGTGATCACCCAGCTAGAGAACAACCAGGTCGATCTGGCGATCATGGGCCGGCCGCCCACGCATGTGCATGTGGTGGCCGAGCCGTTTGCCAGGCATCCGCACGGAGTGATCGCGCCACCAAGTCACCCGCTGGCAGGGAAGAAGCGGCTGACACCGGCCATGTTGGCCAGCCAGCCCTTCATCGCCCGTGAATCAGGCTCGGGCACGCGCTATGCCATGGACCAGTATTTCGCCGAGCACGGACTGAAGCCGCTGATCGCGCAGGAGATGACGAGCAACGAGTCGATCAAGCAGGCGGTGATGGCCGGCATGGGCATGGCATTCATCTCGCTGCACACCGTCAGTCTGGAGCACCAGACCGGGCACCTGCTGCTACTGGATGCGCCAGGCTTGCCCATTGTGCGCAACTGGTATGTCGTCCACCGGGCCAGCAAGTCGCTGAGCCCGGCGGCAGTCGCCTTCAAGCAGTTCCTGCACGACGAGGCACCGGGCTACATGAAGACGCTGCTGCCCGGCACCGGCACGTCAAAGCGCAGGCACGGCTGACGGCTCCTCCTGCACGGGCTGCACAGCAGTTGAACCGCGCGGCGCTTCGCGCGCTGGCTCGAGACGCTTGTATTTCGCGTCACCCGACAGGCGACCGTCGTAGATGATTCGGTCCTCATAGTCCGACAGCCACAGCGCATCAGGATTGCGGCGCGCAATGATGAGGTCGCCCTGCGTCTCTGCGGAGGAGGGCGAGCGGTGGACCTTTAGCACCACCAGTCCTTCGCCGAACACGCTGGCCAAAGCCGACACTGGCGTACCGGACTTGGCTTTCGACGGCCCGTCGATGACCGCGACCACTTCGAGCTTGCCCGCCTCGGTGGACATGGCAAAGCGCGAGCGCGCGGTGTCGGACAGGCCCCTTTGCGCCTCGTTGTGCAAGGCCCAAGCCTCTTCCACTGGGACGGCGAAAGCAGTATGGCCCTCGATCTCGCGGCACTGGAACAGGTACTTCGGCTTGATGCCATTGCGGCGCAGTTCCTCCTGCAGAATGCGCAGGCTGCCGGCATCGTCATTGACCCGGGCGATGATGGGCGTCTGATTCTCAAGGCTCACGAAGTCGAGCTGCTGCACCACGCTCAGCGCGTCGCGCACCGGCTTGAGCCAGCGGTAGTAGCCCTGCTCGTTGCGGATGTAGGCGTTGCGCGCATCGCGCTCGAGCATCTCATCGGGATGGGTGAAGTGCACGACGAAGTTGACGTGCACATCAGGAAAGCTCCGGTGGAAGAACTGCAGCGTGGCCGCGAGGTTTTCGTCGAAGCGCTGCGGGCGGAAGGCCATTTCCTTGGTGCCGACGCGCACCAGGTGCACCCCGGCTTCAGCGGCCGCCGCCATGTACTTGTAGAGGTTCTTGTTCGACAGCACCATCGGGTCGCCGCCGGAAAGAAGCACCTCGCGGATCGGGTAGCGGGTCTCGCCCGTCTTCGGATCCACGCCGCCGTTTTCGGCGAGCTTGCTGTTGTACTCGATGATGTAGGCCTTCAGGTCGTCGGGCTTGATCAGGCCCTTGCCCGTGGAACCATTGAAGATGTCGAGCCGGTAGCAGTAGCGGCAGTGCGCGGAGCAGGCCAGTGCCGCGTAGCCAAGCACGATCTCGTCGTACTTGTGCAGGATCTTGCCCTTCAGGCTCTCGGGGCTGTAGCGGATCTGGTTCGACGGGTCCTTCTCGCCGCTCATGTCATCGGCTTCGGCCAGGATGGGCACCACCAGGGCTTCCAGCGGCTTGCTCGGCGGCATGGCCGGCAATAGCACCTGGCCAGACGCCGCGCGATACTCCTCGCCCTTGACCAGCGCCATGTAGTACGGATTGATGCCGAACATCATGCGCTGGTCCACGCCGTGGTCGCGCATGATTTGGATCTGCTGCACGGGATAGAACTTCTCCAGCAAAGGCGCAACCGCGCCATTGGAGAAGCGGCCCCGCGCGGGCTTGACGTCCTGAAGCGGGGTCTCGGGCAAATCGTCCATGGATTCAATCGTGATCATCGTTGTTGCTCCCTGAAATTTGCTGGACATCAGAACGCAGCCAGCCACCGCGTGAGCTTTTGAGTGCCACGCACCGTCTTGGCGAAGATTGCCTCGCGCGCGGCATCATCGATCGGCGCGGACAGGCCGATCTCGCGCGAGGCCTTCAGCGCCTCGCGTCCGTCAAACTCCACATAAGCTAGCCGCGCGCACAGTTGCTCCGGCGCCATGCCAAAGGCATCACCCGGCAGCAAGACAACGCCGGTGTCGGCCAGAAGCCGCTCGCACAGCTGCTGAGAAGTCCTGATGCCGGCGCGCCGCAGCAGCAACTCGGCATGGTTCGAGAAATCCGGGAATAGATAGAAGCCGCCGGAAGGTCGATGCACGCGCACGCCGGCCTGGATCAGCGCGTCAGCCGTCCAGCCGCCGATGCTCGCGAGCAGCCGGCGCTGGTGTGCAAGATAGTTCCGCACGTCGTCCGTCCAGCTGTAGGCCTCGCAGGCGGCGCGCTGCACTGGAATGGCCGCACACGAGTAAGTTTCGGACGCGATGCCGAGCAGCGTTTCCTTGAACTCACCTTTCAGCGTCTGGGGCAGCAGTGCCACACCCAGGCGCCATCCGCCCGCGCCGCACCACTTGGACAGCCCTCCGGTGACGATGGTCCCCTCGGGATAGTGGCGAGCCAGCGAGACATGTTCGCCCGTGTGGTGCAGCAAGCCGTAGATCTCGTCGGAGACGACGAGAATGCGGTGCTTGCGCAAGGTCGCGGCCAGCGCCTGCAGTTCATCGGCCGTGTAGCTCAGCCCGTCGGGGTTGCCGGGATAGTTGAGGATCAGCACCGTTGGAACGCTGCGATCGGCCTTGGCCCTCACCGCCGCCTCCAGGGCCTCGGGGAGCACGCGCCAGCGCTGTTCGTAACTCGTGTGCACACGGATCGGCGTGTGGCGCAGCAGTTGCGCCTGCGGGGCATACGACACCCATGCCGGCGCAGCCATGAGCACATCGGCCTGCTCGAATGCAGCAAGCACTGCGTAGATCAAGATCTTGGAGCCAGTCCCTACCAAGACCTCATCTGCACCCACTTCGATGCAGTCCACCGTGCGGTGGAACTCGGCAACCTGCCGGCGCAGTTCCGGCAGCCCTAGCACGGGGGTGTAGTCCTTCGCGCCAGCATGGCTGCGCAAGGCGTCGGTGGCTGCCTCCAGTGGCGGGAACGGCGACTGGCCGAACCCAAACTTGAACACCTCGCGACCGGTGCTCTCCAAGTTGCGCGACTGCTCGTTAAGGAGCAGGGTTTGGGATTTTTCGACGGACCTTAGGTACTCATTCCACATCAACTGACCCCTGACGTTAGATCGTTTTTCACCGTCGCCACACGGCAGCCGGTTGCACAGCTTCAGGGGCAGTCTAAGTCAGTACTGGTTATTTATATCGTCAAACACATCAGAGGTGCTTATGCGTCATATCTCTGGGCGTTTACCGCACAGCGCCCTCGTAGCACGTTGAGTCCAAGAGGCTCTCATGACGCTTCTAAAGCGGGCCCGCGAGCACTTCACCACAGCAAGTCGCAAAGGGCTACGCCTCGCCTTGCTGTCCTTCAGCGCTTCCAGCACATGCCCTTGAGCCTTGTAGTCAATCTGCGCCGGCACGCAGCCATGCGCATGAGCACGGGGGACCTTGGCGTCGCGAAGAGCAGCACGCGGGGCGCCACGGCGTCGACGGCCGGGGTGATGTAGTCAGGCCTCGCTCCATGCGGTGCTCTCTTCACCCGGGCAAACGGCGTTACGCGAGTGAGTAGGGTCGAGGACTGGCGCGCCGACTTTAGGCTCCGGTGGATGTTCCACGGCTTTCGCCGTGGCCCTCAGTCCATCTGCCATCGTCACGTTTCCAGCCCCCGCCTCGTCGAACGCAGCAGGCGGATTTCCCGCACTACGCTCTCCTGC
>CBINKC010000070.1:0-22656 GCA_966251135.1 uncultured Burkholderiaceae bacterium | reverse complement strand
GTCAGGCCGCAGTCGCCCTGCGGGCCGCCGATGACGAAGCGGCCGGTCGGGTTGATCAGGTACCGGGTTTCCTTCAGCCACTCCTTGGGCAGCACCGGCTTGATGATTTCCTCGATCACCGCCTCGGTGAACTCGGGCTTCATCTTCGCGCCGTCGCTCATCTCGGGGCTGTGCTGCGACGACAGCACCACGGTGTCGATGCTGTGCGGCTTGCCGTCGACATAGCGCATCGTCACCTGGCTCTTGGCGTCGGGGCGCAGGAAGGGCAGGCGGCCGTCCTTGCGCAGCTGCGCCTGGCGCTCGACCAGGCGGTGCGCGTAGTAGATGGGCGCGGGCATCAGCTCGGGCGTCTCGTCGCAGGCGTAGCCGAACATCAGGCCCTGGTCGCCGGCGCCGGTGTTCAGGTGGTCGTCGGACGCCTGGTCCACGCCCTGGGCGATGTCGTTGCTCTGCTTGTCGTAGGCCACGAGCACGGCGCAGCCCTTGTAGTCGATGCCGTACTCGGTGTTGTCGTAGCCGATGCGCTTGATGGTGTCGCGCGCGACCTGGATGTAATCGACGTGGGCGTTGGTCGTGATCTCGCCCGCGAGCACCACCAGACCGGTGTTGCACAGCGTTTCGGCTGCTACACGCGAGCGGGGATCCTGAGCGTAGATGGCGTCGAGGATCGCGTCGGAGATCTGGTCGGCCACCTTGTCGGGATGGCCCTCGGACACGGACTCGGAAGTGAAAAGAAAGTCGTTCGTCACTCGTAAACTCCAACCGGGTTGCACCATGCGTTGCCGGCTTGGAGGTTTGGAGCTGGCGAACGCTTTAGCAGAATTTCTTGGACTCATCGTCCGGCAGCGGCCCTGGACTGCGGCCTCTGCATCGCCCCGCAAGTAGTTCAATAACTCGGCGATGGCCGGATTATAGAAACATGGTCATGCTCTTTCGCTGGCTGTCGCGCTGGCCTTTATGGCTTCTTCATGCAATCGGGGGGGGGCTCGGATGGCTGAGTTACCTGCTCTCTCCCACCTATCGAACGCGGTTTGACGCGAACGCGGCGCAGGCAGGCGTTTCGCGGCGCTGCGCGCGGCAAGCGGTGGCCGAGGCCGGCAGACTGGTCGCTGAGTTGCCGAGACTGTGGATGCGGCCGGCCACGCAATCCATCCTGCCCCTCGTCCGTGTCGAGGGAGCAGAGGTCGTCGAGCAGGCGCGCCAGCGCGGCCGCGGCATCGTCTTTCTGACACCGCACATGGGCTGCTTCGAGGTCACGGCACAGGCCTACGCCGAGTGCTACGGCGGCGGTCATCCCATCACCGTGCTGTACCGCCCAGCGCGCAAGGCTTGGCTGCGCGAGCTGATCGATACCGCCCGCGCCCGGCCCGGCCTGGCTACGGCTCCGGCCACGTTGGCCGGGGTGAGGCAGATGATCCGCGCGCTGCGGCGCGGCGAGGCGGTGGGCCTGCTGCCCGACCAAGTTCCCCCTGAGGACATGGGGGTGTGGGCGCCGTTCTTCGGCAAGCCGGCCTACACCATGACGCTCGCCGCGCGTCTCGTCCAGCAGACCGGCGCCAGCTTGTTGCTCGCATGGGGCGAGCGCCTTCCGCGCGGGCGTGGCTATGTGGTGCGTTACGCGGCCCTTGACGAGCCGCTGCCGGAATCGCCGCAAGCTCAGGCAGAATCCGCCGCGGCCATCAACCGGGCCATGGAGCGGCTCATCCTGCAGCGTCCGCAGCAGTACTTGTGGGGATATGACCGCTACAAGGCTCCCCGCCGCACCGCGTTGGCCGCAGCAGCGGTGCCAGTGGCCCAAGACAAGGAATAGATCGTTGGGTCCCCGCCTTCTGCTTGCCTTCTTCTGGCTGTTGCATTGGCTTCCCCTGCCGCTGCTCGCCCCCCTGGGGCGCGGCCTGGGACGGCTGCTCTATCGGCTGGCGACGTCGCGTCGCAACATCGCCGTCCGCAACATCGAGCTGTGCTTTCCCGAGTTGAGCCCAGACCAGCGGCGCGACCTGGTGCAGGAGCACTTCGAGTGGCTGGGACGGGCCCTGGTCGAACGCTCTCTGCTTTGGTATGCCTCGCAGCAGCGTCTGCGGCGTCTCATCCACGTGGAAGGCGACATCACGCTGGCCGAGCGTAGCGAGCGGCCCGTGATGTGGCTGGTGCCGCATTTCATGGCGCTCGATGTGGCCGGCGTCGCCACCCAGCTGTTCCAGGCGCGGCAGGTCGCTTCCATCTACCAAGAGCAGAGCGATGAGGTGATGGATGCCGCCATGCGGCGCGGCCGCCTGCGCTTTGATCGCGGCGAGATCTTCCCGCGCAGCGACTCCGCCAAGCCGCTCATCCGTGCCATTCGCAAGGGTTGGGCATTCTTCAACCTGCCTGACATGGACTTCGGCGAGCGCGATGCCGCGTTTGTGCCCTTTTTCGGCGTGGCGGCGGCCACGTTGCTGGCGCCATCGCGCATGGCCCGCGCCCTCGACATGGTGGTTCAGCCCGTCGTGGCGGAGACGCTGCCCGGCGGCCGGGGCTACCGCGTCCGCTTCCTGGAACCATGGACAGACTTTCCCTCTGCTGATCCGTGGGTCGACACCGTTGCCATGAACCATTGGATCGAGTCCGAGATCCGGCGCAACCCCGCTCAGTACCTCTGGGTGCACAAGCGGTTCAAGACGCGGCCGGCGGGAGAGCCCTCGCTGTACTGAGGGCGACATGCCGAGGGGTTGACGCTGCTCGGGGCCGTTTCCGATAGTGGTGCCTTTCATTGCGCGGAGAGTGGTGACGTGAACTCGAACCTGCCTTTCCTGTCCACCCGGGCGCCGCAGCTGCTGGCTCTGCTGCGCATCGTCAGCGCCTACCTGTTCCTGTTGCACGGCAGCGCCAAGCTGCTCGGTGTGCCGCACATGGAGATGTTCGACAATCTCGAGCTGTTGTCGCTCATTGGTCTGGCTGGCGTGCTCGAGTTGGTCGGCGGCGTGCTGCTGTTGGTCGGTCTGTACTCGCGGCCGGTCGCCTTCGTGCTCTCAGGCGAGATGGCCTTCGCCTACTTCATCGGCCACGCGTCGCGCGGCACACCGCAATTGCCGCTGCTCAACGGCGGTGAATCGGCCGTGTTGTTCTGCTTCGTGTTCCTCTACGTTGCTGCTGCAGGACCGGGCGCGTGGGCGGTGGACACGGCGCGGGCAAAGGTGCCCGCGGCCGTGACGTGATCCTCGGGCACAGGCGATCAGCGCCCAGCGAGCACCTTGCCGACTTGCGGCGCGCGCAGCCGCGTGACTTCGGGCAGGCTTCCGCCCAGCAACGGTCGCAGGTAACGGCGGAAGCCGTCGGTTACGTCGTTGCCGCTGGGTGCGATTAACTCGTCTTCCATGGTGCGCGTGCGGGCCGCCACGACCTCAAGCGGCTGCAGCACGAAACTCACAGCGTAGTCGCCGGCGCGCCGGATGGCGACCGAGCCGTCCTTCGTGCCCAGCATCGCAAACTGGACGGCGCGCTCGCCGGCCTCCCGCGCCTCCCGGGCATCGACCTCCGAGACGCAGCCCAGGAACGAGCGCTGCAAGTAGCCGAAGGTATCGCCTCGCACGCGCTTGATCTTCAGCTTGTCCTTGATCTCGTCGCACAGCAGGTCCGCCAAGGCACCGGTACCGGACAACTGGATGTTGCCGTGGGCATCGCGCTCGAGGTTCTTCGCGAGCTGTGTGGCGATGGGTGTGCCGGAGGCGTCGTGGATGCCTTCAGAGACCGCCACGATGCAGCGGCCGAGACGGTCATACACCGCCTTCACGTCAGCCAGGAACTGCTCGATGGAGAAGGTGCGCTCCGGCAGGTAGATGAGGTGCGGGCCGTCATCAGGCCAGGTGCGAGCAAGGGCCGACGCGGCCGTGAGGAAGCCCGCGTGACGGCCCATTACGACGCCCACGTAAACCCCGGGCAGGGCCGAGTTGTCGAGGTTCGCGCCCGCAAAGGCCTGCACCACGAAGCGTGCCGCCGAGGGAAACCCCGGCGTGTGGTCGTTGCCCATCAGGTCGTTGTCGATGGTCTTGGGGATATGCATGCAACGCAGCGGGTAACCGGCGCGCTGCGCCTCCTCGCTGACGATGCGCACGGTATCCGAGGAGTCATTGCCGCCGATGTAGAAGAACTGGCCTATCTCATGGGCGCGCAGCACCTTGAAGATATCCTGGCAGTACTTCACGTCGGGCTTGTCGCGGGTGGAGCCTAGCGCCGAGGCCGGCGTGGCGCCCACGCGTTCAAGGTTCTCGCTTGTCTCCTGGGTCAGGTCGACCATGTCCTCGTTCACGATGCCGCGCACACCATGGCGGGCGCCGTAGACGAAGTCCACCTGCCGGAAGCGACGTGCGGCGAGGACCGCGCCTACGAGCGACTGGTTGATGACTGCCGTGGGGCCGCCTCCCTGGGCAATGAGGATCTTGGTGGGGGACATGCCGTACCTCCGATGTATGCGACGCGCAACTCGCAGTATTGAGCAAAACCTCTGGGGTGGGACGTGAGTGGCGTCTATAGAGATGCCAGCATGCATCGTCGCTGCGTTGTTGCACGGCGCGCACGAAGATGTCATTCACCGGTGGTCGGTACTGCGGGCATCAAACGTCGGCCCGGTTCGAACATGTGGCTGATGCTTCGTCTTGCGCGAGGCACTAGCTCATGGCCCATGGCGACCCCCCAAGTGGAGGTTGGCGCCACTGTGCGCCCGGGCATAGCCTGCGTCACGTGAGACATGTGGCGCAGGCACATCGCTTGCTCGGGACACTCAGGCAGAGACACATCATGAGCATCGCCCTTTATCGACTCCGGCTGTACTGGGACGGCCGCCGAGGCGCGGCAAGGAACGGTGACGACACGCTGATCCTGTTCGAAACGCCGCGGCTGCCCGGGGCTCAGCGTGCTGACGAACTGGCGGAGATTGACTACGCGCCCGAAGTCGACGTTGCGCAGGTGCGCGAGCGAGAGGGCGACTGGCGCGAGATGACGCCCGATGAGGTGGCCGCTGCAGAGGCTTTGCTGGCCTCCCTATCCAGGTCCGGCTGGCCGCGCGAGCATGCGGCCCTGCCGTCGGAACGCGCAGGCTAACGGTTCGAGACCTGGATCACGGGGGCTGCAGCCCCGCCATTGTCGCGGCGTTTGCACAGCCCGCCGGTCCGGCGCGGCCCGCGGTGGTCCCGCGGGGCAGCGCAGTGGGCTACGCTGCGGCGTCCAGCAGGGCGCCCACCATGCGGTCATGGGTCTGGATGACCCGCAGATTCGATATGAAGCTGTAAGCAGCCCTCTTCTGCAGCGCCAGGTCTTCCGCCAGGGCCTCGCCTTCGGTCGGCAGACGTGCTGGGCGGGCGTCTACACCGCCGCCTTCCCGTTCCTCTTTCAGCAGGACCTGCTTCCGGAAGCCTGGAGTGCTGGTATTAGCGATGCTGTGCGCGGATGCCGAAAGGCCGAGCTCCACCACACGCATACCGGACAGGGCGATCGATGGGGCATTCATGGCGCTTTGCACAGCTTTTCGGCGCCCGGAGCGCGGACTTGAGTACACCTTGCGACCTGCAGCATGGAAGGTCTGCGGAGGCAACCTGTAAGAGCTTGCAGTAGCGGTCGATGGTGCCGGCTGGTTCAATACGTGTCGCGGCGCTGCAACAAGGCAGCCAGGGAGGCCTCCAACGCCGTGCCTACGCGAGGTCCGGACCACCGGTCCCGACATGCTCAGGGAATGTTCCGTAGGGCTGAAACAAGATACGCTGTCATCCAGATCGCGGTGCCAATCGACAAGATGGCACCGCGATTTGCTTTCTGGGGCTCGGGGTCCCGTTACCGGGGTGCCCCTGAAGGTCGTTAGCGCGCTTGTGTGCCGTGCAGCCGCTCCCAGTACGACACCGCGCGGCCAACCCAGTGCTGGAAGTGACGATCGTCCAACGCATAGTAGGGGATCCCCCGGGCCGCGAAGCGGGCGACCTCATGGATCAAGGCGGCCCGCGTACCGCCAGAACACCGACCAACCTCCATCTCGAGGGCATGCAGACCCATGGCGCGTTGCATAGGGTCGGGTGCCATAAGTTGCTGCCGCAGGCTGGCGGCATCGGTAATGCTGGGGGAAGAATGCGAGGTGTTCATGTCGGGCTCCAACGGCGAGGGCTCAAAGGACATCAACGGTGTCGACGTCGCGCCCGCCTGCTTGATGCCCTGGGGCCGCCTCGCGCCCACTTTTTCACATGGACGTCGGGAATCCGGGTGCCGCGTGCCGAGGGCGTGGGGCCCAGGATGTGGACAGGGGGACGACTCGCCGTCTTATGCTGACGATGCCGTTGCGCCCCTGGTCCGCGCGCATAGGAGTCGGAATGATGGATGTCTTCGCCTCCACCTCCTTCTCGTGGCATCGCAGCCGCTGGTGGGTCGCTGCCCTGAGCGGGGCGGTGTCGCTGTTGGGCGCATGTGCATCGATCCGACTCGATGCTGAGTGGGCGGCCCCCGGGCGCCCAGCGGGTGGCTTGCGTGACGCACGCGTGCTCGTCGTTTGCGAAGCGCGCGAGACCGTGATACGCCAGATGTGCGAGGAGCGGGTGTCGGCGGAACTCGTGGCGCGAGGCGCCATGCCGCTTATCGCCGCCGAACCAGTTTCGCGCCAGTCGCAAGGAGATGCGGGTCATGTGGACGCGGCCCGGGCGGCGGGAGCCCGAGCCGTGCTCGTGCAGCAGCTTGTCCCCTACGGCACCCATGTCAGTCCCGGCATGTCGGTCGGCATCGGAGGCTTCAGCGTGGGCAGCCATGCCGGCGGTGGCGTGGGTGTGTCGGTCCCCATTGGCGGCGGCCAGATCACGACGGGCTACTCGGCTAGCACGCGGCTTACGGACGTGTCGAGCGGCAAGCTGCTGTGGAGTGCCAAGGCGAGCTCGCCACCATCGCAGGACGTGCCGGGTCAGCTGACGCAGCTCACTCGGACCATCTTTGACTCCGGCGACAAGCTGGGCGTGTTTTGACAGGGCTGTTTCGCGAGCCGCTACAGTGCCGGCCGTTGGACTTTCGCCCCTCTTCATGTCCTCGATCCGAATCCTCATCCTCGTCGCGCTGCTGGGGCTCGACGCGACGGCAGCGCTGGCTCGCCCGCGTTCCCTGGACGCCCCGGTTATGCCCGGGCATTTCGACTACTACGTTCTCGCGCTGTCCTGGTCGCCGGTGTATTGCGAGCGCCATCCCGAGGACCGCCAGCAGTGCGGCGGCCGGCGCTACGGTTTCGTGCTGCACGGGTTGTGGCCCCAGTACGCGGCTGGAGGCTACCCTGCCACCTGCCCGACACACGCGCGGCTCACGCCCGAAGCCCGGGCGTCGGGCGCCCACGTCTTCCCGAGCGAGAAGCTGCTCGTGCACCAGTGGCGCAAGCACGGCACGTGCAGCGGGCTGGAACCGATGCAGTACTTCCGAACGGCCGATACGGCGCGTCGCGCCATACGCCTGCCGCCTCAGCTCGAACCCGGCTCTCGCACATGGCGGGCCACTGCGGAGGAGGTGTCGCGCGCCATCCGTGACTACAACCCGAGCTTCGCCCGTGGCAGCATCGCTGTGGTGTGTTCGGGACCCGAGCTGGCCGAAGTGCGCGTGTGCATGACCAAGGATCTGCAGCCCCTGGCGTGCGGTGCCAATGTCCGTGACGTCTGCCGCAAGGGACGGATCCGGATACCAGGGGCACGCTGACGCAGAGCACTAGCTGCGGCCGACGAGGCCGCGAGCGCGCACCCACTGCTCGAACGCTGCCGAATTCATCGGCCTGCTGATGAGTTCGCCCTGGAATTCGTCGCAGCCGTTGAGCGTGAGGAAGGCCTGCTGCGCCTCGGTTTCCACGCCTTCGGCGATGGCGGTAATGCCGAGGCTGCGAGCCATCTGGATGATGGCGCGAGTGATCGCCGCCGAGCCACGGTTGCCCGGCAGATCCTTCACGAAGGAGGCGTCGATCTTCATCTTGTCGATCGGCAACTCTTTGAGATGCCCGAGCGACGAGTAGCCGGTGCCGAAGTCATCGACGGACAGGCGGATGCCCAGCTCGGTGAGCATGCGCAGCTTGGCGCCCACTTCGGGCAAGTCGTCCATCAGCATGCGCTCGGTGAGTTCGAGCTCGATCAGGTGGCCGTCCACGCCCTCGTCACGCAGTACCTGCGCCACCATCTCGATGAATCCAGGCGAGCGGAACTGCATGGTCGAGAGGTTGACCGCCACCGGCGCCACCGCCAGGCCCTCGGCGTGCCATCGAGCGGCGGCACGGGCCGCCTCGCGCAGTACCCACTGCCCGATGGGCAGCATCAGCCGCTGCTGCTCGGCCACGGGGATGAAGGCTGAAGGCTGGAGCAAGCCGCGTCGCGGGTGATGCCAGCGGATCAGCGCCTCCGCGCCCACCATGCGACCGTCGCGTGCCCTGACCTGCGGCTGGTAGTGCAGCTCGAACTCGCTGTGCTCCAGCGCGTGCGCGAGTTCGCCCTCCATCACGAGAGCTTCGTATGCGGAGCTCGCCACGGCATGGTCGAAGAAGCGGTAGTGCGCCCGGCCGCGCGACTTCGCCATGTACATGGCAGTGTCGGCGTGCTTGATGAGATCCTGCGGAGTGTCGCCGTCGTTTGGGAAGACAGCGATGCCGACCGAGGCGCTCACCGAGATCGGCCGACCGTCGGCATGCAGTGGCGCACAGATGGATTGCAGCAGCTTGCCCGCCACTTCTTCCACATCGCTGCGCAGGGCCATCTCCGGCAGCAGCACCATGAACTCATCACCGCCGAAGCGCGCGACGAGATCGGTGTCGCGCAGGCTGGCGGTGATGCGCGCGGCCACCGTGCGCAGCAGGACGTCACCGGCCAGGTGGCCCAGGGAGTCGTTGACGCGCTTGAAATGATCGAGGTCGATGAACAGCAGCGCCAGTTGGCTGCCGCTCCCACGTGCACCGGCCATGAGGTGATCCAGGTGCTCCATGAAGGCGCCGCGGTTGGGCAGGCCGGTGAGCGTGTCGTGGTGGGCAAGGTGATGGATGCGCGCCTGCGCCGCGTGGCGGTCGCGCAGGTCGCGGATGATGCTCATGCGCATGCGCTCGCCGCTGCGGTACATCGTGCGCAGGATGAACTCGACGGGAATTCGCTGCCCCTTGCAATCGACGATCACGCTCTCGTAGGCCGTCTCCTGGCCCGAAGCCATGACCGAGACGGCCCGGGCCATGTGGTCGGGCGCGATGAAATCCAGCGCGCGGCGGCCCAGCACTTCGTCCAGCGGATAACCGATGAGCGCCAGCGCCGGCGGGTTGGCGTCAGTGATGACACCATCCTTGTGGAAGACGATTCCTTCCATGCTGGCGTGCATGAACTTCGCCAGGCGCTCTTCCGACTCGCGCAGCGCCGCTTCGGCCAGGCGGTGCCTGGTGATGTCGGAGATGAGTACGAAGCAGCCGATCGCGCGGTCGCCAGCCACGTGCGGCACCAGGTTCACCTCGATGTGTCGGGGGCCTGTTGGCGTGTCGATGATGCGTTCGTAGGCGGCCGGTTGCAGCTCGTGGAGCACCTGATTCACATGCGGCTGGATCTGCTCGGCGGCGCCCGGGCCGATCACCTCGGCGAAAGTCCGCCCGAGGATTGATTCACCCGACCAGCCGAAGGTCTGCGCATAGCGTTGATTGGCGAAGCGGCAGGTGAACGAGTCGACGTCGTAGTAGGCGATGAGGGCCGGCACGTTGTCGGCCAGCAGGCGCAGGAGGTCGCCCGGATGGTCCACGAGCTGTGCGCCCTGCACATCAGGCTGCTCGCCGGGGAGGGGCCGGGCCGCGCGGCTCACGTCACGGAAGCGGCCGTCTCGGCGGCCAGGCAAAGGTCGTCCCAGGCGCGTGCCTTGTCCTCCAGGTTGCGCAACAGGTAGGCCGGGTGATAGGTGACGACCAGGGGTACATCGTGGTAGCGGTGGACGCGGCCCCGTAAGCGGCCAATGGGTTCGTTCGTACGCAGCAGGCTCTGTACGGCGAAGCGCCCCATTGCGAGGATGATGCGCGGTTGTACCAGCTGGATCTGCCGCACGAGGAAGGGCTCGCATTGCGCGAGCTCATCGGGTTCCGGGTTGCGGTTGCCGGGAGGGCGGCACTTGAGGGTATTGGCGATGTAGACCTGCCGGGCCGGGTCGCCCACGGTGTCGCGGTCCGCACCGGGGGCGTCCGCGCGGCGGCCGAGGCCAAGTGCACGCAGCATGTTGTCCAGCAGTTGGCCGGACTTGCCCACGAAGGGCTCGCCCTGCAGGTCTTCCTGCTCGCCAGGGGCCTCGCCGACGATCATCCAGTGCGCGCGGGGGTGGCCCACGCCGAAGACCGTCTGGGTGCGTCCGCGGCACAGCTTGCAAGCCGTGCAGGCGGCCACGGTCTCACGCAGCGACTCCCAGTCCATGGCCTCGATCCCAGCCGGCCGGTTGCGCAGCACGGCGGTGGCGCCCTCGGGCTGGGCACTCGGCGGCTTGGACTGCGGGATGGCTGAGCCACGCGCGGCGGGGCGTGCCGCGGCCGGAGGAACCGAAGCAGGGATCGGCACGGCGGCCTCGACGAGCACTTCACTGGACACCGGCTCGTCTGGCGCCGCAGCGCGGGGCGTCCACAGCCGGATGCCCATTTCCCCCAGCATGGCCACCTGGCGCTCACTCCAGCGCATCGAGGACTCCGGGGACATCCAGGCTCATCACATCGGCGTCTTCGCGACGGCCGTGGAGCGCGGGGTAGTAGGCGCGACGCACGCCGATGTGGCGAAATCCGTAGCGGGTGTACAGGCTCCGCGCCCGCTCGTTGCTCTCGCGCACCTCCAACCAAAGCTGCCGGGCATGCATGGTGCGGCACAGGGCGACAAGCGCATCCAACATGCTTCGGCCGTGGCCCCGCCCCTGTGCCGCCGGTGCGACGGTGAGGTTGAGCAGGTGCATCTCGTCCACGCCCTTCATTGCGATGAAATACCCTATGACCTCGGCGCCGGCATCACGCAGGACTCGCGCCAGGTACCCTGCGGCGAGCGAGTCGATGAAGTTGCCGCGCGTCCAAGGAAAGTCGTAGGCTGACGCCTCGATGGCCGTTACGGCGTTCAGCTCACCCACTGTCATGGTGCAGCAGGGCATTCACCGTCGGGCCTCCGCGGCAGCAGCTTCGCGGGAAGCGCGCAGTGCCTCGCGCTCGGCGGTGGTCTGCGCCACCTTGTCGCGCACGTAGAGCGGTAGGGCCAGCGCAGGGTCAACCGCGGCGCCGGCCTGCCAGAGGGCCTGGGCCAGGGGCACCAGCGCATGTGCTCGGGGCATGGCCTGTGGCAACCGCACAGCGGTTCCGGTGAGTAGCCGTGGGCCGAATGCGTCGAGCGCGGAGCCGGCCTCGCCGAGCCAGCGCAGCGCGGTCTGGAGCGCGGAGCCGGCCACGACCTCGGGCGGCTCCTCCTGCCAGCGCATGACGAGGGTCTCGGGCGTGGTGAGCATCGGGGCGACCAGGGTCGTCCAGCGCCCGGCCTCGAAGGCGTAGTGAGCGGCATAGATCTCGTCCATGCGCGCATCCATGGCGACCCACACGTGCAGACGTTCGCTTTGCGCGCGGGCGTCTTCGGCCACGGCGAGCAGCGTGTCCAGTGGCAGCACCGGCTTGCCGGCGCCGATTGCCAAGCCCTGGGCCACCGCGCATGCGGTGCGCAAGCCGGTGAAGGCGCCGGGGCCACGGCCGAACGCGATGGCATCGACGTGCGCGAGGCGCAGGCCCGCGTCGGCCAGCAGTCCGAGGATGGCGGGGATCAGTGCCGCCGACGCCTGCGCGCCGCCGGCCGCCTCGTGCACACGCACTTCGCCCCGGACTGCAAGCGCGACGCTCATGCGCTCGGTTGCCGTGTCGAAGGCCAGCAGGGTGCTCATCCGGCAAGTTTAGGCGAGCGTCCGGGGCGTTCCGAGTGTCCGGCAGTGCGTGCGATCATTCTTCGATGCGTGTCATGTGTCGGTTGTGGGCCTCGGTGGCGGTGCTGTGCGCAGCACCGTGTTTCATGCCGGACGCCGTCGCGGCGCCACGCTCCCTGCCGCGCGAGGTCGTCCAGGCATTGCGGCGCGCACAGGTGCCGCGCGAGGCCCTGGTCGTGGTAGTGCAAGAAGTGGGCCGCCGCTCGCCGCTGCTCGCCTGGCAGGCCAAGCGGCCGGTGAACCCTGCTTCGATCATGAAGCTCATTACCACCAGCGCGGCGCTCGATCTGCTGGGACCGGCCTGGACGTGGAACACACCCGTCTGGCTCGACGGCGCGGTGAAGGACGGCGTGCTGGAGGGCAACCTGGTTATCAAGGGCAGCGGCGATCCCAAGCTCGTGCTCGAACGCGTGTGGATGATGTTGCGCCGTGTGCAGCAACTGGGTGTGCGCGAGATACGGGGCGACGTCGTGCTCGATCGCAGTGCCTTTGCGCCCGCCGCATCGGGCGCGGCCGATTTCGATGGCGAGCCCCTGCGCCCCTACAACGTGCAGCCCGATGCCCTGCTGCTGAACTACGGCTCGCTGCTGCTGACCTTCATCCCCGATCTCACGCGCGGCATTGCGGCATTGACCGTCGATCCGCCGTTGGAGGGCCTGCGGCCCGATGCTTCCGTGCCGCTGACCACCGGCCCATGCGAGGACTGGCGCGGCATGCTGGAGGCAGATTTCACCGACGCGGCGCGATTGCGCTTCGCCGGCAGCTACCCGGGGACGTGCGGCGAGCGGCAGTGGCCCCTGGCCTACATCGATCCCTCGACCTACAACGCGCGGCTGCTTGCAGGCCTTTGGCACGAGATGGGTGGGCGCCTCACGGGCACGGTGCGCGAGGGCGCGGCACCTCCGTCGGCCGCGCCGGCTTTCACGCTTGTGTCGCCGCCGCTGGCGGAGGTCGTGCGCGACATCAACAAGTTCAGCAACAACGTCATGGCGCAGCAGCTGTTCCTCTCGCTGGCCTACGCCATGCACGGGCTAGGCTCGCCCGAGGCGGCACGCCAAGTGGTGACCGATTGGCTGACCGCGAGTTTCGGTCACGACGCAGCCGGAACGCTCATCGACAACGGCTCGGGCCTGTCGCGCCAGTCGCGAACCAGCGCTGCGCTGCTGGCGCGGCTGCTGCAGCATGCCTATGCCCATTCCACCATGCCCGAATTCATGAGCTCGCTGCCGGTGATCGGGCTCGACGGCACCATGCTGAACACCAAGACGCACCTGGGGCGCGCCCACCTCAAGAGCGGATCGCTGCGGGATGTGGCCGGCGTGGCAGGCTATGTGTTGTCGAACAGTGGCCGGCGCTACGTGCTGGTCGCAGTGATCAACCACCCGGTGGCAGGCAAGGCGCGCGCGGCGCTCGAAGCTCTGGTGCAGTGGACGGCGGACGAGGGCCGGCCCGCTCGTCAGTCGACGCCCGGCCGCCCCAAGTTTCCGTGACGCCCGCGGGGCGGGGCGGCGCTCAGAACCAGTAGCCCACCCCGGCGTTGTAGACCACGGGTCGGAAGTTGATGGTGGTCTGGAGCACGGTCGATCCCGAAGCGACGAGCTTGCTCTTCACCTTGATCGCCGCCACGCTCGCGAACAGGCTCCAGTGCTTGTCCAGCGCGTAGTCGACGCCGGTCTGCACCACCCAGCCGAGCGAGTCGCTCATCTCCACGTGTTCGGCCAGCCGGGAACGGATGCTTTCGAAGCGCGTGTAGTTGATTCCCGCGCCCACATAGGGCCGCCACGTGTCGCCCGGTGCGCCGAAGTGGTAGTTGGCCAGCAGCGATGGGGTCAGTACCTTGGCCGAGAGGATGTCGTCGCCCAGGAAGGCGACCGAGCCCGTCGCTCGTGCCTTGATGCGCGGCGGAATGCCCACCACCAACTCGATGCCGAGGTTGGGATTCACGAGCCGCTCGTACACCAGGATCGCCGTGGTGGCGTCACCTGTCTCGGCATCGGCGCCTGGCGGTACACCTATGCCCGTGACGCCGTTGGTTTGTGAATGGGTGGTGTAGCGCGTCACGCCCAGCTTGATGAGCTGGGTTTGTGCCGCGGCCGTGCCGGTGCACAGCACGGCGGCCAGTGCCGCTGCAAAGGAAGTCAACTTGCGGTTCATAGGGATCCCTCCTCGTCGCGGTCGTCTCACTGCACCCAGCCGAAGGAACGCAGCTGCTCGGTGAACAAGTCGCTGATGGCCTTGTGGCCTGCAATGGTCGGGTGGATGCGGTCAGCGAACAGCCAGGTGTCCACATTGGCATCGGAGCGCAGCCCGTTGTAGGGCGCGCCAGGCGTGGCGTTGCAGAACAGCGAAGAGCCGTCGGTGACCGCCCCGCCTGTGACGGCGCTGATCTTGTCGGCATCGCAGGCCGCGGTCGTCGTGTTGTAGCCCTGTGCCTTCAGTGCCGTGCTCGTTTCCTTGTACAGCGTAAAGAAATCGATGATGCGCACCGGCTGCCCCGTCAGCCCATCGTTCAGCCAAAGGTTGAACAGGCGCGACAGGTCGGTGAGCACCGTGCGCGCCGAGGCCGGAATGCTGAGGCCGAGGGGGGTGTCGCCAATGTCGGGCAGGTTGATGACCGCCACATACTTGCCTCCGTTGGCAAGGATCTGCGTGCGCACGTAGGTGGTCAGTTCCAGCGCGGCTTCTTTCACCTCGGCCTGGGCGGCGGTCTGCGCCTGGAAGAGCGTGCTGTTCGCCTCGTCCACGGTCATGGTGCCACCGGCCACGGCGGCCTGGACCTGCGCTGCGGTGATCGTGAACGCATCGAACTGCACCAACACGTCGTTGCTGCCAGCCCACACGAGGACCAGGTCGGTGTCTTTGAAGGCGGTGAAGCGTTCGAGGTGATCGGCGATCTGGGCCGCCACCGGCACGGTCAGCGCGCCGCCGCTCTTGCCGATGCCGTTGGCGTCGGTCACGCGCGAGCCGCCCTGTGCGTAGCCGGTACAGGTACTCGCCAGGGCCGCGTTGGCCAGAGCCACAGGGCAGTCAACGGAGCTGCCCGCGAAGCCCACCTGCGCGGGGGTGATCAGCAGGCCCAGGGAGGTGGCGAGGTTTTCCACCCAGATCGCCGAGGCCGTGTCGAGGTTCGTGGTGAACTTGCCCCCGAGATACGGCGCCGTGTTGTTGCCGGCCAGTGAGGTAGCGGGCGCGTAGGTGCCCACGTCGCTCAGGCTGTCACCGAAGGCCACGACGGCCGTGAAGCTACCGGCAGTGGTGGGCGCGCCCGAGGGCGCGCCGCTGCCTGGAACGTCGGGATCACCGCCGCCGCAGGCGGCCAGCAACAGCGCAGCAAGCGTGGCCAGACCCCAGGATCTGATGTTTCTCATAGGACCCCTTGGCATTTTGTGGTTGCAAAAAACGAACGTTCGTTCATTTTCGGGGCCGACTATAGGGCAGGACTTACAAGGGCAGGGGCGGGGAAACCCCGCTAAGTGCCTTAGTGCAATCGAGAGCGCCCCCAGGGAAGGTCTGATGTTTCCGCCCCTCGAGGAGGTGAGTCGACTTGGAGCGGTCCGGCGTTGACCCAAGCCAAGAGGCTCGCGGTCGCCGCGGTGGGGTCGTCAGAAGGGGTTTCCAGTGGCGCGCGCGACGGCCAGAGAGCCGATGTTCGCGTGGCCGACGGGACTCAGGTGCAACTGGTCGGCCCAGAGGTGGGTGGTGGCGGTGGCGCTTGGAACCAGGGTCTGCGAGGTGCAGGTTTTCACGTCGCTGAGCGTTGTGTCGTTGCAGGCAGGTTCGGTCACGTTGATGCTTGCTGCCTCGACCACGGTACGGATGTTTTGGTCAGCGAGTACCAGGCCGATGCGGCGGCCGTCGTTGACGAGGTTGATCCGCAGGGCTTCGTTGAACTGGTCGGTGAGATCGTTGAGCTGAGCTGCAAGGGTGGCACTGGCACGGCCCTGCGGTGTGTAGCCCACGCGAGGCACGGTGGCGATGATCACCTTGCCGCCCGCGTTGGCGATGCGGTTGACCTGAGCGGCCAGCGCGGCGCCCGCGGCCTGGGCGTCGGCCTTGGCGTCGTTCAGCGTATAGCTGGTGTTGATCTGCCCTTGGAGAGACACGATGTCATGCAGGCCGGCCATCACCGTGACGAGATCGCCATCCGTGAAACTGTTGCCGTTGTTGGTCAGGAACATGCCGATCTGGTTTGCCACGTTGTCGTCACCGATGGCCACACGAGCATTGGGTTTGGCCAGGATCTGGCTGGGAGCGGTGGCGGCCGTGCCCTGGCACTCCGGGAAGGGCAGGCCGTAGTGACTGGCCACAACCTGGGTCCAGATCGGCAACTGCGTGCAATCGACGGTCGGGTTTTGCTCTGCGTCCGTGGCAGCGGCCAGGAAATTGATGGTGTATTTGCGGCCGATGCCGTTCGATTCCTCGATCACGCTGTGCTCGTCGCCAAACGCCAGAATCCGTGCCGGCACGAACGGGTCCACTTGATCGCCCCCGCCGCACGAGGCCAGAAGCAGGGCGCAGGTCATTGCCGCCGTCACACGGCCCAAGCATGAACGCCAACGGTTGTCCCACGACATCATTCGATCTCCAGCACAGGAAGAAGTGAGGCTTCGAGGCTCAGGCAGCCGCGGCGCGTCGCAGCCGGTCCCGCACGCCTTCCCACTCGGGGGTGGCCGGCGGTTCCTCGACCCAGATGAGCTGCACGCCTTCGGCATCGAACTCGCGCAGCACGGAAAACAACTCGTGGGCCGCATCGATGGCCCGCGCCGGCATCACACGATGCCGAACACCCGCCCCGGCGCCTCTCGGCGGGGTGGTCGAATATACGCCCAGCTTCAGGGGTGTGGGTCCGAGAACCTGGAGCGCGGCCTGCAGCTGCTCGGTGCTCATCAGACGCAGGGGAGCCCGGGGCGCGTAGTGCGCGTCCAATGTGCCCGAGGCCTTGGGGGCCTCCTCGTCGCGCTCGGCCAGCGGCTCGCCCGCGGCGGCTTCGATTTGCGAGCGCGTCAGCACCCCGGGGCGCAGCAGCACCGGCCGGCCGCGCGAGCAGTCGACGATGGTGGATTCGATGCCCACGGGGCATGCACCGCCGTCGAGCACGAGCATGGCCGGGTCGAACTCCGTCGCCACGTGCTCGGCGCGCGTGGGGCTGATGCGCCCGAACCGATTCGCGCTCGGTGCCGCCACCCCCGGCACCCCTGCCGCACGGGCCGCCTCCAGCAGTGCCCGGGCCACGGGGTGCGAGGGACAGCGCAGGCCGATGGTCGCGTGCCCACCGGCGGCGGCTGCGGCCTGGCCCTCGGCGCGCGGCACGATGATGGTGAGCGGCCCCGGCCAGAATGCCGCCACCAGCCGCACGGCGACAGGCGGCACATGGACCGCGAACTGCCGCACCGCGTCGGCGTCGGCCACGTGCACGATCAACGGATGATCGCCCGGCCGGCCTTTGGCCGCGTAGATCTTCGCCACGGCGCTGTCGTCGTCGGCGCGGGCACCCAGCCCATACACGGTCTCGGTGGGAAAGGCGACCAGCTCGCCGGCTGCCAGTGCTGCAGCCGCGCGGGCGATGGCGCCGGCATCCAAACCTTCAAGGACCACCGTTTGCGACCCCTCAGAATGGCGCCAGACCGAGCAGCGCAGCGGCCTGCTGCGCCACCTCGCGGGCGCGCGGTGCGGTTTCCGCGGTCACGGTGAGGTGCCCCATCTTGCGGCCAGGCCGTGCGGCCGTCTTGCCGTACAGGTGCAAATGGATGCCCGGCAGTGCCAGCACTTGGGCCCACGGTGGTTCGGTCTCGCGCTCACCGTGCCGGAACCAGAGGTCGCCCAGCAGGTTGAGCATCACGGCGGCCGAGTGCAGCCGGGGCGCCACCAGTGGCATGCCCGTGAGCGTGCGCACCTGCAGGTCGAACTGCGATACGTCGCAGGCATCGATGGTGTAGTGGCCGGAGTTGTGCGGGCGCGGCGCCATTTCGTTGGCCAGCACGCGGCCGTCGGTCAGCACGAAGAACTCCACGCACAGCACGCCCACGTACCGCAACCCGTCGACGATCCGCTCGGCGGCGTCGATCGCCTGCTGCTGCACCTCGGGCGTGAGATCCGGCGACGGCACCTGCGTGACGGCGAGGATGCCGTCACGGTGCAGGTTCTGCTGCAGCGGGAAATGCACACGCTGGCCGTCGGCCCCGCGCGCGACGATGACGCTCACCTCGTAGGCCAGCGGCAGCATCTGCTCCAGTACGCAGGGCGCGCGCTTCAGCGATTCCCAGGCGGCCGAGAGCTGCTCGCGGGTGGTCACGCGCAGCTGGCCCTTGCCGTCGTAACCCATGCGTGTGGTCTTGAGGATGCCGGGCAGCAGCGCTTCGGGCACACCCGCCAGCTGTTCGGCCGACTCGATGGCTGCGTGTGGGGTGCAGGCCACGCCGCACGCCGCAAAGTGCTTCTTCTCTGCCAGTCGGTCCTGGCACACGGCCACGGCATCGGCGCCCGGCGCCACCAGCCGGTTCAGAGACAGCGACTGCAGCGCCGCGGCGGGCACGTTCTCGAACTCGGTCGTGATGGCGTCGCAGCGTTGGGCGAGCTGGGCCAGCGCCTGGTCGTCGAGGTAGCCCGCGCGCAGATGGTGATGGGCGATCAGCCCGGCCGGGCTGCCGGGGTCGGCGTCCAGGACGGCAGTGAAGTAGCCCATGCTCTGGGCGGCATGCACGAACATCCGGCCCAGCTGGCCGCCGCCCACGACGCCAAGGGTTGCGCCGGGCAGGATCATTTGAGTTCCGCCGTCATGGCGCGCGCCGCTTCTGTCTGGCGGGCGCGCCACGCTTCGAGCCGCTGGCGCAGCGCCGCGTCTTCATTGGCCAGCATGGCCACCGCGAACAAGGCGGCATTGCCTGCGCCCGAAGTGCCGATGGCGAAGGTGGCTACCGGGATGCCCTTGGGCATTTGCACGATGGAGTGCAGCGAGTCGACGCCCTGCAGATGGCGGCTCGCCACGGGCACGCCCAGCACCGGCACGGTGGTCTTGGCCGCCAGCATGCCCGGCAGGTGGGCCGCTCCGCCGGCGCCTGCGATGATGGCCTTCAGCCCCCGCCCCGCCGCGGCTTCGGCATAGGCGAACATGTCATCCGGCATGCGGTGCGCCGAGACGACACGGGCTTCGAAAGGGATACCGAACTCGGCGAGAATCTCGGTCGCGGTGCGCAGGGTTTCCCAGTCACTGCTGGAACCCATTACGACACCGACCACGACAGGGGCGCTGCTCAACGCTCGCTCCGGGTGCTTGAAAGAACCACGCATTGTAGGCGGCGCAGCCATGGCGCCCCGAGGCGGAGCGACCACCTTCCATGATCGACATCTCCCTGCAGAACTTCGAAGCCGAGCTCATCCACGCCTCCTTGCAGCAGCCCGTGCTGCTCGACATCTGGGCACCGTGGTGCGGGCCGTGCAAGACGCTGGGCCCTGTGCTCGAGAAGCTGGAGGTCGCCTACGCCGGCCGCTTCAAGCTTGCCAAGCTCAATTCCGACGAGCAGCCGGAGATCGCCGGGCAGCTATCTCAGATGTTCGGTGTGCGTTCGATTCCGTTTTGCGTGCTGTTCAAGGGCGGCCAGCCAGTCGATGGCTTCGTCGGTGCGCTTCCGGAGGGCGAGGTGCGCAAGTTCCTCGACAAGCACGTGCCCAGCGCGGAGGAAGTGGCCGCCGGCGAGGAGCACCAACAGGCCGAGGAAATGCTCGCCGAGGGCGACACCGAAAGCGCGTTGGAGCGGCTGCGGGAGGCCGTGGCGATCAGCCCGAGCAACGATGCGGCGCGCTATGACTACCTGCGCGCCCTGCTCGCGGCCGGCCGGCTCGAAGAAGCCCGGCAGGCCTATGAGCCGGTCGCAGGCCAAGCGGTCCTGCTCGATGCGCGGCTTGCTGCCTGCGGCCACTGGCTGGCGGCCTGCGAGAGGGCGCGCAGCGCGCGGCCTGCCGAGCTGCTGGCTGCGGCCGTTGCCGCGAACAAGCGCGACTTCGAGGCGCGCTTCGAGCTCGCCCAGGCGCACTTCGCCGCGCAGCGTTTCACGCAGGCGATGGATGAGCTTCTGGAGATCATCATGCGCGACAAGACCTGGAACGACGAGGCTGCGCGCAAGAACTACGTCGCCATCCTGGAGCTGATGAGCAAACCCGCGCACGCCAAGGCGGAGGCGGCCGCCGCGCCCAAGGGCACACTCGAAGTGGCCGGCAAGATCGCCGCTGCCGCACCCTCCGACCCGGTGGTCGACCAGTACCGGCGCAAGCTGAGCATGGCCTTGTTCTGACGGGCCGTGGCCGTCACGGGGCTCGGAGCCCCGTGCACGATAGGCGGTCAGGGGTCGAGCTGCGCGTCGGACATCTGCTCCAGCATCGTGCGCTGGAGATCGCGGTGCCGCTCCCGGTGCTCGCTGGCCTGCGTGGCATGCAGGTCGGCCGATGCCTGCTCGCCCAGCAGGCGCCACACTTGCGCCAGGCGGCCATGCGCCGTGGCGCGGTCGTCCAAGTGCATGCTGTCATCGATGGCCGAGGCGGCGTCCTGTGCCGCGCACCGTGCTCCCGCTGGGTCGTCCACATGCCAACGGCACCATGCCATGTCGGCCAGCCAGACGGGCGCCATCCGGGCCAAGCCTTGCTGTCGCGCATCGTCCATGTGCCGGTCGTACAGCGCGATCGCCTGCGCGTACTGGCCCTGCACCGACGCGAGCGAAGCTCGCTGTACTGGCACCACCGCGTGGAGCGATTGCGCGCCGATCCACTCGTCGAGGTTCAGGCTGCTTTCGTAGCCTACGGTAGCCTGGCGCGCATCCCCCAGCGCGTCGCCGCCGAACACGGCCGCCTGCAGGGCCTGGTGGGCGCGGTGGGAACTGATGTTGTAGTTGAGCGCACTCAGCGTCGTTTCGTCGCCGTCTTGCGTGGCGTGCTCGCGGGCGCGGGCGTACCAAGGCTGAGCCAGGTCCATGCGCTCGCAGAAGTGATAGCCCAGGGCGATCACCATGCAGGCGCGCGAGCGGGCCCCATGCTCGTCGGGCCCGGCGTTCTTCAGGGCAAGCGAGACATTGCGCAGCATCTCGCCGATGTCGTCGGCCTGGTAATCCATCTGTGCCAGCCAGGCGGAGCTGAGCGCGTGCACGGGCAGCAGGCCGGCCGCCGCGCTCAGCGCCTGGGCACGCTTCATCTTGTCGCGCGCACCTTCGCTCAGGTTGGTGTAGTGCAGCAGCCAGCCTTCCGTCAGTGCCAGCCACGCGCTGACGGCAGGGTGAGGGTTTGCATCGAACTGCGCGTGCAGGGCCGCGATGTCGGCCTTGGCCCGTTCGAAATGACCCAGCCTCGCGAGGAAACCCGCGCGCTCCGCTCGCAAGCAGGCCCCCTCGATCGGATGGCGGGTACGCGCCAGGGCGGCATCGATCCGCGACAGCAGGCGCGACTTTGGCAGCTTCACGACGTCAGGCGCTCAAGCGCTTCGCGGTACTTGGCGGCCGTCTTTTCGATCACGCTGGCCGGCAGGACAGGGGCCGGCGGCGTCTTGGCCCAGGGCTTGCCGTCCACCTGGGCCTGCTCCAGCCAGTCACGCACGAACTGCTTGTCGAAGCTGGGCGGGTTGCGGCCTTCACGGTGGGCCGTGTCGTAGTCCTCCACCGGCCAGAAGCGGGAGGAATCGGGTGTGAGCACCTCGTCCATGAGCATCAGTTGACCGTCGTCGTCCAGCCCGAACTCGAACTTCGTGTCGGCGATGATGATGCCCTTGGTCAGCGCGAACTCGGCCGCGGCGGTGTAGAGGCGGATCGAGACATCGCGCACCTGGGCCGCGAGTTCCGGGCCCACGATCTCGCACATCCGTTCGTAGGAGATGTTCTCATCGTGAGCGCCCATCTCGGCCTTTGTCGCCGGGGTGAAGATGGGCGCCGGCAGCCGGCTCGCGTTCTTCAGGCCGGCGGGCAGCGCCACTGCGCACACCGATTGGCTCTGGCGATATTCGGCCCAGCCGCTGCCGGCCAGGTAGCCGCGCACCACAGCTTCGACCGGCAGGCCCTTGAGGCGCTTGACCAGCATCGAGCGTCCGCGCACCTGCTCGCGCTCTCCGGGCTGCACCACGCTCTCCGGGTCTTCGCCGGTGAGGTGGTTGGGGACGATGTGCGAGAGCCGGTTGAACCAGAACAGGGCCATCTGGGTCAGCAACTCGCCCTTGCCCGGGATGGGCTCGCCCATGACCACATCGAACGCGCTCAGCCGGTCGGTGGCCACCATGAGCAATCGGTCGGAGCCGACCGCGTAGTTGTCACGGACCTTGCCGCGAGCCAGCAGCGGCAGCGAGGTGATGGAGGAGTGCAGCAAGGCCGACGTCATCTGTGTGCGGCGCCAAGAGGGGCGCCCTCCCGAGGTGGAGGGGCGATTGTAGTAAGCCGGGTGCCATGAAAAAGGGCGCCACGTGGCGCCCTTTCTGTTCTTGCGGGTGGCAGGAACGCTTACGCGGTGACCTGCTGCGCCAGCTCGCCCTTGGCATAGCGCTGGGCGACCAACGCGAGCGGCTCGGGCTTGAGCTTGGCCGCCTGGCCTTCGCAGCCGAACTGCTGATAGCGCTCCTTGCAGATCTGCTTGGCCGCTTCGCGCGCGGGCTTCAGGTATTCGCGCGGGTCGAACTTCTCCGGGTTCTCGGCGAAAAACTTGCGGATGGCGCCGGTCATTGCGAGCCGGATGTCGGTGTCGATGTTGATCTTGCGCACGCCGTGCTTGATGGCTTCCTGG
>CBINKC010000069.1:0-22836 GCA_966251135.1 uncultured Burkholderiaceae bacterium | reverse complement strand
GCATGCCACAGAGAACAGACTGCACATCTACAGGCGGCCTTGTTGCACTCGGTGTCGGTGCGGGCCCAGATACCAACCGCTCAGCAGGACTCCATTCCATTCGCCGTCGTCGCCATAGGGCGCGACACCAGGGTTACCGAGTTCACCTGCTGCCGGTCTGACCTGTGTGATGCATCTACGAGAGCACGTCTACGGGAACATCATTCAGTTCATGTGCGCGCGGGTGCTTCAACCTGCCATGGCGGTTCGCGCCATGGCAGGTCCGGTCGGCTGGATACGCATCGTCGGCCTGGACGCGGTTTCGCAGATCGCCGCCACGTCGTTGTTCCACCGGCAAGCCACTTGGGCCGCAAGACGGCCAGTGTCATCATCCGGCTCACGGCCCAAGCACCAACCCCACCGGGTCCGCTCAGCTCGAACGTTGGGCCCCTCGTGCACCGAAGCACTAACATTGAGCAGGCCAGTTTCGGAGTTCTCCCATGTCCACTCAGTTCGCCAACCTCGAAGCCCAGGCGCTCAAGCTACCTCCCGAAGAGCGGGCTTTGCTCGCGGACCATCTGCTTGCCAGCCTTGGCGCAAACGGCGAGGTGGAGCAGGCTTGGGTCGCGGAGGTCGAGCGCCGGCTGGCCAAGGTCGAGGCAGGTCACATCGAACTGGTTCCACTTGAGCTTGCCATTCAGCGTGCCCGGCAAGCTCTCTCGTGAAGGTTTCTCTCGCACCCGAAGCTGAGCAGGAACTCGTCGAAGGCGCTCTTTTCTATGCGCGCGAGGCCAACGCCAAGCTCGGGCAGGCATTCATCTCGGAGTTCGAGCGCACAGCAGCGCTGCTTGCCGAGCAACCGCACCTTGGTGCCATTTGGCACGGTCAGATTCGTCGGCTTCCATTGCGCCGTTTTCCCTACAGCGTCGTCTACTACATCAACACGGCTGGTGTGCGTGTACTCGCGCTCGCGCACCAGAGCCGCAAGCCAGGTTTCTGGCGCGGTCGCTCGTAGCTGCTGCTCTTCGAAGCAGCGGCCGCAACCCCTGGCGGCCTGTCTTCGCGCTTGCTCATGCATCGCTTCGCCGCGTTCGCGGTCAGCAACTTCGTTCTCATCACCATGTGGGTATTCGTCGCGCTGGCATTGGCAAGTACGGCCTAACCCTTTTCACGTCCTGCAAGGAAGCTGGTTGTCGAATGGTTGTCAGTGCTGGGGCATGTTCATGCGCCCGCAGGCTTGACACCCAGATGCTTGGCGTCAAAAGCCTCGCCGCGCGTCATCACGGCCCACAGGATGCGTGCGTTCTTGTTGGCCAGGTGCTGTGGTACATGTTGCACCTCGCGGCCAGGGCGCCTCGCCGTTGGCCGTGCCGCCTCTAAACCTCACACCATGGACAAACGCCCCCTCATCGACGTGTCGGCACTCGAGGACGCCTTGCAAGTATTCGCCGACGAGCGCGACTGGAATCCGTACCACTCCCCGAAGAACCTGGCGATGGCGCTCACCGGCGAGGTGGGGGAACTGGTCGAGATCTTCCAGTGGCTGACGGAAGACGAGTCGCGCCATGTGATGCGTGATCCTGCGTCCGCACAAGCCGTCCGCGATGAAGTGGCGGACGTGTTGCTCTACCTGGTGCGCCTGTCCTCGGTGCTCGGCATCGACCTCAATGCCGCCGTGGTGGACAAGCTGCGCGCCAATGCGCAGCGCTACCCTAAAGGCACCGCCACGCCCAAGTCGCGACGGTAAGCCCCGCTAGGCCTGGGCCAGCAAAACGCCATCGACGGTCCAGGCACCCCACGTTCGACCACCGCGGCCTTCAGCGGCTCAGCGGCCGCCAGCGCAAGGAGGAGCCATGACCATGAAGTCGCTTTCAATGCTCGCCATGGCATGGTGCGTATGGGTTGGCGCGGCGCAGGCCGCCGAGCCGGCGCCTGCCGCAGCCAACGTCACGATCGCTGGCCCCAAGGTCGACATCGAGCAGCCGGTGGCCGGCGACGTGCTCGCCGCCGCGGGCCGCATCCGCATCGCGCAGCCGGTGGCGCAGGACGCCGCACTCGCCGCAGGGGACATCGAGGTGCGTGCGCGCATCGGCCAGGACTTGCGCGCTGCCGCAGGCCACCTGACCATCGCCGCACCGGTCGGCGGCGATGCGCACCTCGTGGGCGGCAGCGTCCGGCTGGAGCGCGGCGCCGAGATCGCCGGGCCCGCCTGGATCGCCGGCGGCGACGTGCAGTTGCTCGGTCGCCTGGGCGGGCGCACCAAGATCTACGCCGGCTCGGTGGTGATCGACGGCGTCGTCAACGGCGACCTGCAGATCACGGCGAAGAACATCGAGTTGCGTCCCGGCGCACAGATCGCGGGCGCGGTGCGCTACACCAGCCCCAACGAACTGCGCATGACCGAGGGCGCCAAGGTGGCCGGCGCCATTGAGCGGCAGCCCACGCGCAGCCGTGATCATCCCCCTCGCACCAGCGGCCCCTTCGGCATCGTGCTGTGGCTGCTGAGCCTGTTCGCTGCCGGCGTCGTCTGGCTGCTGCTGTTCCCGGGCTTCGCCGGGGCGGCGCAGGCGCAGCTGCAGAAGGCCCCGGCCGCCAGCCTGGGCGTGGGCTTCCTCGTGCTGGTGGCCATGCCGGTGGCCGTGGCCCTGTTGGCCATCACCATCGTGGGCCTGCCGCTCGCCCTGACACTGCTGGCGGCCTACGGGCTCGTGCTGCTCGCGGGCTACCTGGTGGTCGCCACCACGCTGGCCGACCGGCTGCTCGTGGCGGCCGGCAAGCCGGCGGCCACGCGCGGCTGGCGTTTCGCGTCGCTCGCGATCGCGCTGCTGCTGTTGCTGCTGGTCAGCGCGATTCCGGTGCTGGGCTGGCTGATCGCCGTGGGCGTGCTGATGGCCGGCAGCGGCGCGCTGGTGCGCCAGCGCTTCAGGCCCGTGGCCGCGTGATGAAGAAAGGAAGCCATGAAACGCCTGCATCGCCCTGACCTTTATGCCTGGTCGTCCTTCGACGAGAGCCGCGACATCGACTTCAACAGCGTGGCGTGGATCCGGCCGGAGGGCAACGTGCTCATCGACCCGCTGCCGATGAGCGAACACGACCGCTCGCATCTTGCGCAGCTGGGCGGCGCCGCGCTCATCATCATCACGAACTCCGATCACGCCAGAGACGCAACCCGCCTCGCGCAGCATTACGGCGCCGCGCTCCTCGGGCCGCGTGCCGAACGCGACAGCTTTCCGGTGCCGTGCACCCAGTGGCTGGGTGAAGGCGATGAACCGGTGCCCGGCCTGCGCGTGCTCGAAATGCAGGGGAGCAAGACGCCGGGCGAGCTCGCCCTCGTCCTGGAGCAGACCACGCTCATCACCGGCGACCTGGTGCGTGGCCAGGTGGGAGGCGCACTCAACCTGCTGCCCGACACCAAGCTGGCCGACCGCCGCCAAGCCGTGGAGTCGGTGCGGCGGATCGTCGACGAGCATTCGGAGATCAATGCCGTCCTCGTGGGCGACGGGTGGCCGCTCTTTCACGAGGGCTGGAAGGCGCTCGCGGCCATGGCACGCTGAGGGCCGAGGCGCGAGCGCCGCCGTAGCTTGGTCGACAGGCGTTTCCTGGGCGCACTTTCAAGTTGCGGCCTCTGGCTTGTCCACGCCCTGGGCCGACAGTCATCGGCGAGCGGCTCGTGTCGAGGTGCGGGCTTGCGCTGGGGCTTGAAAACAATGTAGGCGGCGAGAGAGAGCCGCGCCTGATGCGGGTCAATGTTCGAGACCCCCGATCTCCACCGTGCCACCTGCTAATCTGCGCCGCCCCGCCGACCCGCGAACAAAAAGGACACCCATGCCCCGCCGCTTCGTCGACCTGTCGATCTACCTCGAGAACGATGTGCAGTCCGACCCGCCCGGGCTGGAGCCGCGCATCACCTACTTCTCGCATGAGCAGACCTTCGAGCAGATCGCGCCCTTCTTCCCAGGGCTGCGCCGTGAAGACCTGCCCGATGGCGAAGGATGGGCTGCCGAGATGGTGCAGCTGACCACCCACAACGGCACGCACCTCGACGCGCCCTACCACTTCCACAGCACCATGGATGCGGCGCTGGGCGACAAGCGGCCCTCCATCGCCATCGATGAAGTGCCCCTGGAGTGGTGTTTCCAGCCCGGCGTGAAGCTCGACTTCCGCCACTTCCCCGACGGCCACGTGGTCACAGCCGCCGATGTGCAAGCCGAACTCGAACGCATCGGCCACACGCTCTCGCCGCTGGAGATCGTCGTCGTGAACACGCGGGCGGGCTCGCGCTACGGCGAGCGCGACTACGTGTCTGCCGGCTGCGGCATGGGCTACGACGCCACGATGTACCTGCTGGAACGCGGCGTGCGCGTGACGGGCACCGATGCCTGGAGCTGGGATGCGCCCTTCGTGCATACCGCCCAGAAGTACGCGCAGAGCGGCGACGCCTCGTTGATCTGGGAGGGCCACAAAGCCGGCCGCGACATCGGCTACTGCCACCTGGAGAAGCTGCACAACCTCGAAGCCCTGCCACCGCATGGCTTCACGATCAGCTGCTTCCCGCACAAGATCCGTGGCGCGTCCGCGGGGTGGACGCGGGCCGTGGCGATCATCGACGAGGCTTGATCGCCCCCGACGCCCACCGCCTCTTCCTCTTGGGCACCTCTTGGGCGGCGACGCCACCCGATCGCATGATGCGCATCACCCGCATCACGAACATCACGACTCGGCGGTGAACCCGACCTTCTTCACCAGCGGGCCCCAGCGGTCGAATTCGCGCTTCTGGCTTTGCGCCATCTCCTGCGGCGTGGAGCCGTGGGCCACGAGGCCCACCACGCCCAGCCCGTCGATCAGCGCCTTGTCCTTGAGCGCCTGGTTGATGGCCGCGTTGGCGGCCGACACCACCGCCAGCGGGGTGCCGGCCGGCGCGTAGAAGCCAAACCACTCCTCGACCGTGAACTCCGGGAAGCCCTGCTCGGCGAAGGTCGGCACGTCGGGCAGGAAAGGCGAGCGCTTGCTGCCGGAGGTGGCAAGCACACGCAGCTTGCCGGCCTTGTGGTTGGCGATGAAGTCACCGCTGGGCGTGACCATGGCCGCAATCTGGCCACCGACCACGTCGGTGACACCGGGCACCGAGCCGCGGTAGGGCACGTGCTTGAGTTCCACCCCGTTGTTGATGCCGAGCAGCGCGCCGATGAAGTGCGGCGTGGAGCCCGCGGCGGGAGAACCGTAGTTCGCCTCCTTGGGGTTGGCCTTGGCCCAGGCGAGGAAGTCCTTCACCGACTTCACGCTGGCGGGCACCAGCGGTCCCACGGCCAGGCCGTGGAACATGAGCGCCGCGATCGAGACCGGCACGAAATCGTCGACCGGGTCGTAGCTCAGCTTGCTGTAAACGTGCGGGTAGATGGCGGTGCACGAGAAGGGCGACAGGCACAGGGTCGAGCCGTCGGCGGGCGACTGCTTCAGCACATCGAGCGCGATGCGCCCGCCGGCACCGGGCTTGTTCTCGACGATGGCGGCATTCTTGGCGTAAGCGGAACCGGTGATGCGCTCGGCCACGCGGCGCGCCACGATGTCGCCCGAGCTGCCGGCAGGAAAGCCGTAGAGAAACCGGACCTGTTCCAGCCCCTCGGCGAGCGCGCGCTGGACGCCCAGCGCGGCGAGCAGTGCCGAGCCGGCGGTAGCCTGTACGAACTGACGGCGGGTGGTCACGGTGTGTCTCCTTTTGACGGCTGGCAGGGGGACGCGATTCGTTCAAGCGGCCGGGTTCTCGACCAGCAGCGCAATGCCCTGCCCCCCGCCGATGCAGGTCGACGCGATGCCGTAGCGCGCGCCCGCCTCGCGCAACTGGCGGGCCAGGGTGATCGTAAGGCGCACCCCGGTGGCTGCGAGGGGGTGTCCCAGCGCAATGGCGCCGCCATGCACATTGAGCCGCGCAGGATCGAGACCCAGTTCACGCTGCACGGCCAGAATCTGTGCGCCTTGCGCCTCGTTGACTTCGATCCGGGCGATGTCGGCCAGCGCCAGCCCCGTGCGCTGCAGCAGCAGGCGGATGGCGGGTATCGGGCCGATGCCCATGATCTCCGGCGGCACGCCGGCCACCGCGGCCGCGACGATGCGGCCCAGCGCCGGGCGGCCCCAAGCGCGCTGGACCGCGCTGCCGCCCACGAGGGCGCCCGCGGCGCCGTCGGTGAGCGCGGAGCTGTTGCCGCTGGTCTGCACGCCGCCCGGGTACACGGGCTTGAGCTTGGCCAGCACGCCCACCGGCGAGAGCCGCGGGTGGGTGTCGCGATCGATCATCGTCGCCTTGCCGGAAAGGCGGATCCCGCGCGGGTGATAGCCCTCGATCTCGAAGGTCTCGTGGCCCACCGGCACGATCTCGCCGCCGAGCCACCCGCTGGCCTGCGCGGCCACGGCGCGCTCGAACGAGCGTGACGCGAACGCGTCGATCTCCTCGCGCTCGATGCCGTAGCGGCGCGCCAGGTTCTCGGCCGTGTGGATCATGGTGATCCCCGGCATCGGGTCGTGCAACGACTCCCAGAGGTAGTCCTTGAATTCGACCGGCGCGCCGAGCTTGAAACCCTGGCGGTGCTCGAAGGCCGCCACCGGGTGTCGCGTCATGGACTCCGTGCCCACCACCAGCACCAGGTTCGCCACGCCGGCGGCGATCTGCTCGCCGGCCTGGCGGAAGAGCTCGAAGCCCGTGCCGCAGATGCGCTGCGCCATCAGCGCCGGCACCTCGTGCGGCACCCCCGCATACAGGCCGATGTGGCGCGGCAGGTAGAACTGGTCGAAGCCGCCCGGCGCCATGCTGCCGGCCAGCACCGAATCGACTTCGGTCGCGGCGATGCCCGTGCGCGCAAGAACCTCGCGCGCCACCTTGATGCCCATGTCGGTGGGTGACACCTGGGCGAAGGCACCGCAGTGATCGACCATGGGCGTGCGCACGCCGTCGAGCAGCCAGACGCCATCGAAAGACTGAAAGAGGCCGCGGGATGTCATGACTTCACCACCTTGCTTGCACGCTTGTCCAGAAAGGCACGCACGCGCTCCTTGGCCGCGTTGTCGCCCTGCGCAATAGCCGACATGAGGGCCTCGATGAAGAGCCCCTGGGGCTGTGCCGTGTCCGCGATGCGCGGCAGCGCCTGCGTGATCGCGAAGTTCGACAACGGCGCATTCGACGCGATGCGCTCGGCCAGCTCGTATGCCTTGCCCAGGCCCCACCCGTCGTCCACCAGATAGTTCGACAAGCCGATGGCCTGCCCTTCCTCGGCATCGAACACGCGGCCGGTGAGCATCATGTCGGTCATGCGAGCCACACCCACGAGGCGGGGAATGCGCACCGAGCCGCCGCCGCCCACGAAGATGCCCCGCTGCCCCTCGTGCAATGCATAGAACGTGCTGGTCTCGGCCACGCGCAGATGGGCCGCGCTGGCGAGTTCGAGGCCGCCGCCCACCACAGCTCCGTGCAGCACCGCGATGACCGGCACGCGGCCGAACTGCAGCGCATCGAAGGCGGCATGCCAGGCACGCGAATGCAGCATGCCCTCGGCCACGCTGCGCTCACTCAAGTCGGAAAGATCGAGGCCGGCGCAGAAGTGGTCGCCCTCGCCGCTCACCACCACCACGCCCGCCTCGGGCGGCAGGTTGACGAAGGCGGTGTGGATCTGGGCGATGAGCTCGTCGTTGATGGCATTGCGCTTGGCGGGCCGGTTCAGCCGCAGGTGGACGACCGGGCCGCGGGTCTCGATCTGCAGCATGGACAGGCCGGCCTGGCACGCCGTGCTCGCCACGCCAGTGGGGTCGTATCTCATCGGGATTCGGGGAAGATCACGCGCGGATCGGAAGGCTGCGCGTACAAGGCCTGCTCGTCGGCGGCACGGCGCGAAAGCACTGCGCGTTGGTTGATGTAGCCCTTGTCGGTGATTTCGCCGGCATCCGCGTTGGGGGGTTCGGCCAGCAGCATTGCGCGCGCCGGGCTGTGCGACGAGCCGCTGCCGTCGCAGCGCAGCGCGTTCAAGGCGACACTCACCTTGGCCGCCAACCCCTCGGGGCCGAGTTCCTTGGCCTGCGGAGTCGGGAAGATGAGCGCGCCCACCTCGTCGCGGTCGTGCCCGGTGATCACCGCGTCCTGCGCATAAGGGGCCAGCGCCGACAACAACCTCACCCGCAGCGTGCCCACCGACACCCAGGTGCCCGTCGTGAGCTTGAAATCTTCGGCCACGCGACCATCGAAGACCACGCCCTGCTCCGGACGCCCGGGGTTCACCAGATAGCCCGCGTCGCCGATCTTGTAGTAGCCCTCCTCGTCGAACGCCTCGGCCGTGAGCTCGGGTGCATTGCGGTAGCCGGGGAACACCGCCACCCCGCGCACGCGCATCTCGAGCTTGCCGCCGTTGGGTAGGAACTTCAGTTCGGTGCCCGGCAGCGGCAGCCCGATCACACCAGCGCGGTCGAGCTTCCAGTGGGCACTGGTCACCGCGGGCGCGGTCTCGGTGGCGCCCCAGGAGGTGGTGAACCACACGGGCTCGTTGCGCACCCGGCGCGCCACCGCCTCCAGCCGTTCCCAGCTGGCCTGCGGCAGCGCGGCGCCCGCGTAGAACACGAGCCGCAATCGCGAGAAGAAATCGCGCGCGAGCGGTTCGTCCTGTTCGAGAAAGGGCAGCAGCATGTCCAAGCCGCGCGGCACGTTGAAGTAAAGCGTGGGGCGCACCTCGCGCAGGTTGCGCACCGATTTCTCGATCAGGCCGGGCGCCGGGCGGCCTTCGTCGATGACCAGCGTGCCGCCGTTGCGCAGCACCATGTTGAGGTTGTGGTTGCCGCCGAACGTGTGGCTCCAGGGCAGCCAGTCGACGATGACCGGCTTCTCGATTTCGAGGAAGCGCCAAGCCTGCACGATCATCTGCTGGTTCGCGCACAGCATGCGGTGCGTGTTGATCACCACCTTGGGGTGCCCTGTGGAGCCGGAGGTCAGCAGGTACTTGGCGTGGTCGTCCGGGGTGATCCGCGTGTAGGCCTGCTGCACCGCGGGCGTTTCGGCCGTGGCGAGCAGGCGAGCGAACGGCTGCGCGCCCGCCACGCCGCCAGCATGGGTGCTGAACACCACCGGGGCGTCCACGGCCGCGGCCTGCACCGCCGGGCCGTAGACGGCGGCGTCGGATGCATAGACCAGCCCCGGCTCCAGCGTGCGCAGGATCGACGCGATCTTGGTGTAGTCCGTCGTGAACCGGCTGTAGGCACTCGACACCGTGCACACCGGCCGGCCCACATGCATGGCCGCGAGCATGAGCATCGCGTGGTGGACCGAGTTGTCGGACAGCACCACCACCGGGCGGCCGGGCGGGAGGTTCATGTCGATCAGGGCCTGACCGATGGCGCCGACGGCCTGCCGCAACTCGCTGTAGGTGACCTGATGCCAGGCGCCCTCGGCGTCGCGCTCCATCAGCGCCACGGCCCGGGGGGTTTCGAGCGCCCAGTGCTCCACCCAGGCGCCGACACAGCGGGCGTACGGTTGCAGCGGCTCGGGCGAGCGCAAGAGGAAGGCACCGCCACCGAGATCCGTGCGCTCAGTGCGTGGCGGCGCGAGCCAGCGCGGATCGTCAAGGAACTGCACGTCCATCCCAGGGCCCCTCGGTCTCCGGTTACTCCATACACATGTGTATGTGCACGGCGTGCATTGTGTTCGATCAATTTCTAGGGAAAAGACCGGGATTTCACCTAGAGGACATACACCACCGTATGGTCAAGCCACATCATTTGTTGCACACTCCCGGCTAGCCATGAACAGGAAGGTTTCGGCCCCCTTGCGGCCCCCGCGGCGCGACGCCGACTCAGGCGACTCACGTGGCCCGCTCACGCCGGGCGATTGGATCGCGAGCGCCACGGAGCTGCTGATCGACCACGGCGTCGATGCCGTGCGCGTGGACGCGCTGGCGCGCCAGCTCGGGGTCACGAGGGGCAGCTTCTACTGGCACTTCAAGGACCGCGATGACCTGCTGCGCAGCATGCTGAACGCATGGCGCGACGCGGCGACGGAGCAGATCATCACGCGCTTCGACAACCGGCACTCCGATCCCCGGATGCTGATCAAGGAACTCATTTCGCTGCCCTTTCGCGGCAGGAGCGCACGCCGCGCAGCCAGCATCGAGCTGGCCATCCGCGGATGGGCGCGGCGCGATGCGATGGCGCGACAGGCCGTGGACGAGGTCGACGAGCGCCGGATTTCCTACCAAGCCCAGGTGTTCTCGGCATTGGGCTTTCCCATCTCCGAAGCGCGGGCACGCGCCTTCGCGCTGTACGCCTACGAAGTGGCCGAGTCGGTGCTGTCCAACCAAGGTACCGAGGCACAAAAGGCACAGCGCAGGGCCCTCATGGAGCAGCTGATCCTCCTGCCGATGCCACAGCAGGCCGAACAGGCACACGCTCAGGCACAGCACGCCTGAAGCGGCCGGGCATTCCGCCCCCGCAAACGAGGGAGATGGACCTGTTGGAGACGCGGGCGCGCATCGACACAATGCGCCCACCATGCTGGTCGATGTCATTCCCCTGCGCCGCAACGGCGTCAAGCGGCCCACCGAGGAGCTGCGGGCCACCACCCCGATACGGGGCTACCTCACCGTGGACACCGTGATGCAAGGCCCCGCGCAGGCGCGGCTCGGCCAGTTGCCCAACGAGCTGGCCCGCCTTTGGCGCTCCGACCTGGTCCACGAGCCGGCCCCCCAGGTCACGCTGAGCGGCGTCCGCGTCACTCGCGTGGGCGGCGATGCCCTGCTTGTGACCGGCATCGAGAAGACGCCCGAGGCACCCGAAGGCCACCCGCAGTCATGGTGGTGCTGGCTGGTGCTCTCGAGCGAACAGGCCCGCTCGCGCCGGCCGGTGTCGCTGGCATCGATACCCCACAGCTGAACGCCTCGCCGACTGCCCTGCGTCCACCACGGCGACCGGGGCTCACAGCTCGCCGGCCCCATGCCGATCGAGCAATACGCCACACCACGGGCCCCCGCCGTGCGATGCCGTGCACGAACGTTTACGTTTTGTGCGGAATTCGCATTCCCTGCTTGCGGACTGCCTCGCAACATCGCGCCCATAAAGCAGCAGCAAGTGCGCAGGCGGTCACCGCCTAGCGAGATGGGGGGCGCAGGGACCGCTGGGAGGCGTGCCCCTTCGCGCCCTCGAGATGGACTCTCATATGGGGGCTGCCCTGAACTCTCTTCGCGACCTTTCCATCCGCACGCGCATGGCGTGCCTGGTCTTCGGCCTGCTCCTGCTGGGCACGGTGCTTGGCGCGGTCGGCTACACCGGCGTGAGCCGGCTGTCGTCGGCGAGCACATCCTTCATCCGCATGGAGTACGCGGCCGCCGACATCATGGCGTCGCTGCGCGAAGAGATGCTGCAGTTGCGCCGTGACGAGAAGGACACGCTCATCAATATCGGAAACACCGAAGCTCAGCAGAAGTACCTCGAGGGCTGGCGGGAGGTCCGATCGGCCCTGAACAATCACATTGCACGGCTGCGCGAGCTTGCCCAGCCCCTGGGCATCGCAGAGCCCCTGGACACGCTCGCCGCGCGCCTGCAAGGCTACGACGAGGTGTTCGCGAGAGTCAGCGCGAAAGCGACCTCGGGAGCGTTCGAGAACACGCTCGCCGCCAACAAGGCGATGGGCGAGGCCAAGGCGATGTTCCATGAGGCGGAAGCGGCCGCCCGGCACATCAACGACGAGCTGAACAAGCGCGCCGAGGCCGGCTCGCGCCTGGTCGAACAGACGGCCCAGTCCTCCGTGCAGTGGCTGCTCGCGGTATGGGCCGTCAGCATCCTGGTGAGCGCGGTCTTTGCATGGCGCATCACGCGCTCGATCACCGGGCCCATCGCCGCGGCGGTGCGCATCGCCGAAACGGTAGCAGCGGGCGACCTGAGCTCGCACATCGAGATCACCCGGCGCGACGAGACCGGCCAGCTGCTGGCCGCACTCAAGACCATGAACGACAACCTCTGCGGCATCGTGGCCACCGTGCGGCAAAGCAGCGACAGCATCGCCACCGGCACACAGCAGATCTCGACCGGCAATGCAGACCTGTCGCACCGCACGGAGGAACAGGCCGGCAGCCTCCAGCAGACGGCCGCATCGCTCGAGCAGATGACCGGCACGGTCAAGAGCAACGCCGACACGGCCCGCACGGCCAGCCAGGTGGCCACCGCGGCACGCGACGTGGCCACGCAGGGCGGCCAGGCCGTGGCCCGCGTGGTGGAGACCATGGGCGAGATTTCGCAAGCCAGCCGTCGCATCACCGATATCACCGCGGTCATCGACGGCATCGCGTTCCAGACCAACATCCTCGCGCTCAACGCCGCCGTGGAGGCGGCGCGCGCCGGCGAGCAGGGTCGGGGCTTTGCCGTGGTGGCCGGCGAGGTGCGTGTGCTCGCGCAGCGCAGCGCACAGGCCGCCAAGGAAATCAAGGGGCTGATCGCCGACAGCAGCCAGAAGGTCGAGGCGGGCAGCCATCTGGTGGCCGAAGCCGGCACCACCATGGAACAAATCGTGGCCCAGGTCCGGCGGGTCAACGACCTGCTGGGCGAGATCAGCTCGGCCACGGACGAGCAGACGGCGGGCGTCGTCCAGGTCAGTGGTGCGGTGAACCTGCTCGACCAGGTCACTCAGCAGAACGCGGCGTTGGTGGAGGAATCGGCCGCCGCGGCCGACAGCCTGAGCCAACAAGCCAAGCGCCTGGTGGATGCAGTGGCGGTGTTCAGGCTTCGCCACCCGGCCTGACGGCCCGAGCCCGGGCCCGAGCCCATGAGCCGGGCCGGGTCTTGTGGCAGCAAGCGGCAACCGGCAGCCCGCACAATGGCATGCCTTGCCTGCCAGATCAGCGACGCCGCCGCCCCGCCCGATGCCCCCACGCGATTCCATGGCCTGGCTCCAGCACGTGCTGGAAACGACCCGCGACTATGCGATCGTGCTGATCGATCCCCAAGGGCAGATCGTCGATTGGCTCGGGGCGGCGGAACCGGTGTTCGGCTACACCGCCTCCGAGGCGCGAGGACAGCCGCTCGCGATGCTGTTCACCCCCGAGGACCGTGACGCCGGGCTGGACCGGCAGGAACGCGAAGTGGCACGCGCCACCGGGCGCGCCGAGGACGACCGCTGGCAGCTGCGCAAGAGCGATGTGCGCTTCTGGGCCAGCGGCATCATGCAGCCGGTGAAGAACGAACACGGCGCGGTGGTGGGCTACTGCAAGATCGTGCGTGACCGCACCGATATGCGCACACGGCTGGATGCGCTGGCCAACCGAGCCGAGGCGCTCACGGGCGAACTGGGGCGCCGCACGGAGTTCATGGTGCGGCTCGGACATGAGTTGCGCAATCCGCTGGCGGCCATCCGGACCGCTGGCTACACGATGCAGCGACTGGGCGGCACCGCCGTGGAGCGGCCGTGCGAGGTGCTGGAGCGGCAGGTGACCGTGCTCGTGCGCCTGCTCGACGACCTGGCCGAGGCCACGCGCGCCGATGCCCATCGCGCCCGCATCCTGCCGCAGCCCCTGGTGCTGCAGGATGCGCTGCAGCTCGCCGCCTCGTCCATGCAGGCCGCGGTGAGCGCCAAGCGCCAGCACCTGGCGGTGGTGCTGCCCGACGTGCCGATCACGATCGAGGCCGACCCGGCCCGGCTGCAGCAGATGCTGCTCAACCTGCTGTCCAACGCCAACAAGTTCACCCCGGAGGAAGGCCATCTCTCGCTGTCGGCCACCGTGGAAGGCGAAACGGCGATCGTCCACGTGCAGGACGACGGCGTCGGCATCCCCGATGACGTGCTGCCCCACATCTTCGAGCTGTTCACCCGGGCCACCACGACGGCATCGAACGCAGACGGCTTGGGGGTGGGACTGGCGGTGGTCAAGGAGCTCGCCGCGCTGCACGGCGGTGGCGTGGAAGCGCGCAGCGCCGCGGAGGGCGGCACCGTCTTCACCCTGAGGCTGCCGCTGCGGCAAAAGAAGAAGGGGTAGGCGCACCCCCTTGCCATCGCCACCGTCGGCACCCAATCCGGATCATCCTGTCGCCCATGCGGGCGGCAACCGTGCAGGAGACCGAAGACATGTGGAAGCGCGTAGTGGTCTTGTGGCGGCTGGTGCGCGGCGACGCGCGCCGGCTGTGGTTCGCGCTGCGGCACCCGGCGGCGCCAGCGTGGTTGAAGGTGGGCACCGCGCTGCTGGTGCTGTACCTGCTGTCGCCGGTGGACCTGCTGCCCGACACGATCCCGCTGCTGGGCGTCGTGGACGACCTCATCATCATCCCCTTCGCCATCCGCTGGCTGCTGTCGAGGCTGCCGGCGCACATCCGCGAGGAGGCGGAGCGGCGCGTGCGGGGCTAACGCTGGCTAACGCAGCACGACCCAAGCCGGCGCATGGTCGCTCGCGCCCGGCCGGCCCCGCACGTGGCGGTCCACCCCGGCCTCGGCCAGCTGAACGGCGAGGGGCGAACTGAGCAGCAGGTGGTCGATGCGCCGCCCCGCATCGCGCGCCCAGCTCTCGTGCGCATAGTCCCACCAGGTGTAGAGGCGCTCGTGCGGGTGTGCGGCGCGCAGTGCATCGCGCCAACCCTGGCCCAGCAGCCGGGAATACGCATCGCGGATCTCCGGCTGCAGCATGGCATCGTGGCGCCAGGCGCCGGGGTCGTGGATGTCCACGTCCGCGGGAGCGATGCCGAAGTCGCCCGCAAGGACGGCGGCAGTTTCCGTGGCATGAAGCGACGCGCCGTGGCGGATGAGCCGCTCCAGCCAGCTGCGCTTGTAGGCGAACTTCGGCCCAGACCGCGGGTTGCCGGCGGGCACGCACAGCGAGGCCACCTTCAGCCCTTCCACCGAGGCCTCGATATAGCGCGCCTGCGTGTCCGAGGGGTCGCCGGGAAGGGTGTCGCGCATGCATCGCGGCGGCTCGCCTCGGGCGAGGATGGCCACGCCGTTGAAGGCGGGCTGGCCGCGCCACACGGCGGCATAGCCTGCCCTGCGCAGCGAGATCTCGGGGAAGAGCTCGTCCGCGGCGCGCAGCTCCTGCAGGCACGCCACGTCAGGCCGTGCCTCGCCCAGCCACTCCAGCAGGCGCGGCAAGCGGGCGTTGATGCCGTTGACCTTGAAGGTCGCGATCTTCATGCGCACAAGCGCGCCATGCCAGTGCAGTGTTTGACTACGTGGAACTTAAGAGAACCGATGGATTTGTCGTCCTGGCTAGGCGCAAACCGCAGCCGATACCCGCAGGTATCGCGAGGATTTGCAACGACGCCAGGGCGGCAAAGACGCGGTTTTTCCCGCACTTATCGGTACTTCTCCACCGTGTCGACATCACGCGGGCGGGCAGTGTCCGGGTCTTCGCCGAACTCGCGCTTGGCGCGGCGCTGGCGCAGCAGGTCCCAGCACTGGTCGAGTTCCTGCGCGATGTGCCGGATGCGCTCGATGTGGTCACCCAGCCGCTGGGTGTCGTTGCGCAGTCGCTGCTCTTCCTCGACGAGCTCGGTGATGTGCTGCAGGATGGTCTTGTCGCTCATGAGCGCCTCCAAGGGAAGGGGACGTGGTGCACGAGTACATGCACCGCTGCGCGGGCAAGCAGCGCACCCGCCCCCAGGGTCGCGCGCTGGCGCGCCCTCCCCGCTTCGACTGTTCAACGCATGAGCTGCGTGACCGCGTGGATGCCCAGGCCGACCAAACCGCCCACGACCGTGCCGTTGACGCGGATGAACTGCAGGTCGCGCCCGATGTTGCGCTCCAACTCACCGGTCATCTCTTCGGCGTTCCATTCGCGCACGCGCGCCACGATGTAGGCGCGGATGTCCTCGCGGTAGCGCTCGATCCAACGCGGTGCGGCCGCCACGAGCTGCTCGTTCACCCACGCCTGCATGCCGGGATCGGCCTGCAGACGCTCGCCCAGCAGGCGGATGGCCTCGGCCGCCCGCGCGCGCAGCTTGGACTCGGGCCGATCCAGGTCGCCGCGCATCCACTCCACCACGCTGGCCCACACGCCTTGCAGGTAGGCGGCCAGCGTGGGGCTGGAGAGCAGGTCCTGCTTGGCCGACTCCACGCGCTCACGCAGCACGGGGTCGTCCTTGAGGCGCTGCACGTACGACGCCATCACCTCGTCGAACTGCAGGCGCAGCGGATGCGCGGGGTCGCCCGCCATCTCGCCGATGAGGCGCGTGATGCCGGCCACCATCTTGGCCGTGGCGTAACGGCCGGCCACGGTGTCGAGGCCGAGGAATCGCAGGTACTTGACCTCGCCGGCCACGGCCTCGGCCACCTGGGCCTGCAGCGGCTCGCTGTCGAGCAGCACCGCAAGCTTGCTCAGTACGGCGTCGAGCAGCTCGTGGTGCCGGCGGTCGAGGGTGAGCACATCCAGCACCTGGGAGCCCAGCGTGGAGATGTCCGCACGAGACAGTTCGGACAGCACAGTGGTGCGGAAGAAGCGCCGCACGCGTTCGTCGTCGAGCGCGCCCAGCGCATAGCGCACTGCAGCGCCCGCGTGCTGCGCCAGTTGCTCGGCATGGCGGGCATCGGCCAGCCAGCGCGCAGTGCGCGCGCCGGCATCGAACTCCTTGAGCTTGGCGAGCACCTGAGGCGTGCTCAGGAAGTGCTCGCAGATGAAGGCGGCGAGGTTCTCGCCGATGCGGTCCTTGTTGCTGGGAATGATGGCCGTGTGCGGGATAGGCAGCCCCAGCGGGTGGCGAAACAGCGCCACCACCGCGAACCAGTCGGCGATCGCGCCCACCATCGCGGCTTCGCTGAAGGCGGCCACGTAACCCCAGGCCGGATGCCGTACCTCCAACGCCGTGGCCACCATGTACAGGCCGGCGGCCCCGGCCAGCAGGCCGAGGGCGATCCATCTCATGTGTACGAGGTCGAACCTTCTCACGTGGCGCAGCCTAGTGCTCTGCGCGGGACAACGCGTCAGCGACCTGTCCGAAGCGAGCCGATGGTTCGAAGACCGCAGCACGGGTCGCCTGACTAGGCGCGCCGCGCAGCTCAGGGTGGGCCCCTGCGCAAGCGGCGCAACAACGGCAGGCGACCCGTGCTGCGGTCTTCATGACGCTTTGTCCCGCGCAGAGCACTAGAGATCCCCCTGCGCAGTGTTCCGGTCCGTGCGGCACAGATTGAAACACTGCACTCGTGCCCGCCGATGCTACGCGAGGGGTCGGCCACGAGCCAGGCCGCGCCAAACTGCTGAAGCGACCCCCTTCCCCGCACGGCGATGCGAGGCGCCGGCACCCTCGATAGATGCGCAGGTAGCGGACGGCGTATGTCGCCGACCTGGTGCAGTGTGAGGCGCGCTCACACCCTCCATATCCGCGTGGCGTACTCCTGGATCGAACGATCCGAGGAGAACGCCCCCATGCCGGCCACGTTGGCGATGGCCCGGCGGGCCCACCGCATGGGATCGCGGTACAGCGCGTCGGCGCGCGCATGCGCCGCCACGTAGGCGTCGTAGTCGGCCAGCAGCTTGTAGTGATCGCCGCCCGACAACAACGCATCCACCACGGCGCGGTAGCGGTGCGGCTCGTCGTGCGAGAAGTGGCCGCTCGAGATGGCATCGAGCACCGCGGCGAGGCCAGCGTGGCTCTCGTAGATGCGCAGCGGCTGGTAGCCCCCGCGGTTGAGCGCAGCGATCTCATCGGCGGTGTGGCCGAAGATGAACATGTTCTCGGCGCCCACCTGCTCCCGGATCTCGATGTTGGCGCCATCCTCCGTGCCGATGGTGAGCGCGCCGTTGAGCGCGAGCTTCATGTTGCCCGTGCCCGAGGCTTCTGTGCCCGCGGTGGAAATCTGCTCCGAAAGGTCGGCCCCCGGCATGATCGTCTCGGCCACCGACACGCCGTAGTTCGGCACGAACACCACCTTCAGCCGCCCGCCCACGCGACTGTCGGCATTGATCACCGCCCCCACGTCGTGGATGAGGTGGATGATCAGCTTGGCCATGTGATACGACGATGCGGCCTTGCCGGCGAAGATCACCGTGCGCGGCACCCAATCGAGATGCGGCTGCGCCAGCATCGCGTGGTAGCGGCCGATCACCTGCAGCAGGTTGAGCAGTTGGCGCTTGTACTCGTGGAAGCGCTTCACCTGCACATCGAACAGGCTTGCCGGATCGATCTCGATGTGCAGCTCACGCTTCACGTAGCCGGCCAGGCGCTCCTTGTTGGCCCGCTTCACCGCCATGAACGCGCGGCAGAACGCGGGGTCGTCGGCGTACTGCCCCAGGTCGTGCAGGCGGTCGAGGTGCAGCCGCCAGCTCGCGCCCAGCGTGCGATCGAGCAGATCGGCCAGGCCCGGGTTGGCCTGCGCCAGCCAGCGGCGCGGCGTGACGCCGTTCGTCACGTTGGTGAAACGCTCCGGCCACAGCGCGGCGAAGTCGGCAAAGATGGTTTGCACCAGCAGTTTCGAGTGCAGCGCCGACACGCCATTGACCTTGTGGCTGCCCACGATGCACAGGTGCGCCATGCGCACCCGCCGTTCGCCGGTTTCGTCGATCAGCGACAGGCGGCGCAGGAAGCCGTCGTCGCCCGGCCGGTGCTGCGCCGCCTCGGTGAGCAGCTCGTGGTTGATGCGCAGGATGATCTGCTTGTGGCGCGGCCGCACGTGCTGCACCAGCGCCACCGGCCAGGTCTCCAACGCCTCGGGCATCAGCGTGTGGTTGGTGTACGAGAACACGCGGCGCGCCTGCGCCCAGGCGTCGGCCCAGGGCATGCCGTGCTCGTCGGTCAGCACCCGCATGAGCTCGGCCACGCCGATCGCCGGGTGCGTGTCGTTCAGGTGGATGGCCACCTGGTCGGCCAGGTTGTCGAAGCTTCCATGCTCGACGACGTGGCGCTCCAGGATGTCGGCCACGGAGGCGGCGACGAAGAAGTACTCCTGCCGCAGCCGCAGCTCGCGCCCCGCGGGCGTGCTGTCGTTGGGGTAGAGCACCCAGGAAATGTTCTCGAACTGGTTCTTCACCTCGGCGGCGCGCGCATAGTCGCCGCTGTTGAAAGCATGCAGGTCGATGTGCGCCGGCGCCGTGGCCTTCCACAGCCGCAGCGTGCTCACCTTGCGTGTGCCGTGTCCGGGAATGACCATGTCGCAGGCCTTGGCGCAGACCTCGCCCGCGGGCCGCCATACGGCCTTGTCGCCGACTTGCTCGACCCAGCCGCCGAAGCGCACCGGCACGCTGATGCCCGCTCGCGGGAACTCCCAGGGAGTGCCGTCGGCCAGCCAGGGGTCGGGGTGCTCGACCTGCCGCCCGTGCACGATGTCCTGGGCGAACATGCCGTACTCGTAGCGGATCCCGTAGCCGAACGAGGGCAGCCCCAGCGTCGCCATGGAGTCGAGGAAGCAGGCGGCCAGCCGGCCCAGGCCGCCGTTGCCCAGCGCGGCATCGGCCTCCTGTTCCTCCACCTCCTCCAGGCGCCGCGCGTGTGCGGCGACCGCGGCGGCAGCCTCGCCGCGCAGGTCGAGCGCGGCCAGTGCATTGCCCAGGCTGCGCCCGATGAGGAACTCCATCGAGAGGTAATACACGCGGCGCGCACGCGCGCGGCGCTCCGCGGCCTGCGTCTCGACCCAGCGCTCGGCGAGCTGCTGGCGAGGCGCCTGGGCCACTGCACGCATCAGGTCGGCCGCGGTGGCCTCTTCCGGGGCGACACCCACGTTGGTGAGCAGCTCGTGGTCGAGGCCGAGGCCGGTGGGCGCGTGCGAATTCATGACTGCTTTGGCAAAACTACTGTTGTGCGTGCTGGAACTACGTGGCATGTCGACGTGCCTGGGAAGCGGGAAAGTGTCTAGGGCGTCGCAGGGGGAGTCAACGCCGTCGCCTTGCGGACGCCGCATGCATCGAGCACTATGACGCAGATGCTGCACAGGAGTCCGTCATGCCGCATACGGAACTGGCCCGCAACCTGGACCTGCCCAAGCGCGCCGTGGCGTTGGTGCTGGCGGGGGGACGCGGCAGCCGGCTCAAGCACCTGACCGACCGGCGCGCCAAGCCCGCGGTGTATTTCGGCGGCAAGTTCCGCATCGTCGACTTCGCGTTGTCCAACTGTTTGAACTCCGGGATACGCCGCATCGGCGTGATCACGCAGTACAAATCGCACAGCCTGTTACGGCATTTGCAACGTGGCTGGGCGTTCCTCAAGAGCGAGATGAACGAGTTCGTCGACCTGCTGCCGGCGCAGCAGCGCATGGACGAGGAGCACTGGTACCGCGGCACCGCCGATGCCGTGTGGCAGAACCAGGACATCATCGAAGGCTATCGGGCCGACTACGTGATCGTGCTGGCCGGCGACCACGTCTACAAGATGAACTATGCGCTGATGCTGGCCGACCACGTGGCCCGTGGTTTTCCGTGCACGGTGGGCTGCATCGCGGTGCCGCGCGAGCAGGCCAGCGACTTCGGCGTGATGCACATCGACTCGCAGCGCCGCATCATCGACTTCATCGAGAAGCCGCGCGACCCGCCGCCCATGCCCGACAACGCGCGCCTGTCCCTGGCCAGCATGGGGATCTACATCTTCGACGGCGCCTTCCTGCGCGACGAGCTGGCGCGGGACATGGAAGACACGGCTTCCAGCCACGACTTCGGCAAGAACATCCTCCCGCACCTCGTGAAGCAAGGCCATGCGCTGGCTCACCCCTTCAGCATGAGCTGCGTGCGCACGCACCCCAATGACCACCCCTACTGGCGCGACGTGGGCACCATCGACGCCTACTGGGACGCGAACATCGACCTCACCGCCACCGTGCCGATGCTCGACCTGTACGACACGCACTGGCCCATCTGGACCTACCAACCGCAGCTGCCACCGGCCAAGTTCGTCCACAACCAGCCCGACCGGCGCGGCACGGCCGTCGAGTCGCTGGTGTCGGGTGGCTGCATCGTCTCGGGCGAGGTGTTTCGCTCGGTGCTCTTCTCCACCGTGCGGGTGCATTCGCACTCGAAGGTGAGCTGGTCGGTGGTGCTGCCCGGCGTGCAAGTGGGCCGCCGCGCCCGGGTCACGCGCGCAGTGGTCGACCGCGGGTGCGTGATTCCCGACGACATGGTCATCGGCGAGGATCCGGCCGCCGACGCGCGGCGCTTCTACCGCAGCGAGAACGGAATCACCCTCGTGACCCGCGACATGCTCGGGGCGCTGGCTTGAGCGCACCGGCTGCCGCATCGGGCCTGAAGCTGCTGCATGTCGCGGCAGAGGTCTTCCCGCTGGTCAAGACCGGTGGCTTGGCCGATGTGGCCGCCGCCTTGCCGCCGGCACTGACGCGTGCGGGCGCGGACACAAGGCTGCTGCTGCCCGGCCTGCCGCCCATCATCGAGGCGCTCTCTCCTGCGGCCGAGGTCTGCCGCGTCGGGCCCTTGTTCGGCGCCGCGCGCATCACGTTGCGCCGGGGCCACCTGCCCGGCTGCGGCGTGCCGGCGTATGTGATCGAGTCGCCGTGGCTGTATCGCCGCGGCGGTGGCCCCTATCAAGACGAGCGCGGCGCCGACTGGCCGGACAACCTGCAGCGCTTCGCCCTGCTGGGCTGGACGGCCGCGCACCTGGCCGCGGGTGAGCTGGACGAAGGCTGGGAACCCGACGTGCTGCACGCGCACGACTGGCACGCGGCGCTGGCGTGTGCCTATGCCGAGGTGCATCCGGGCACCTCGGCCTTGTCCGTGTTCACGGTGCACAACCTTGCCTACCAAGGCCTGTTCCCGATGTCCGATTTCGACCCGCTGGGCTTGCCCGCCCGCACGCGGGACTCCACCGGGCTCGAATTCCATGGCCAGCTGTCGTTCATGAAGGGCGGCTTGAAGTTTGCCGACCGGATCACCACCGTGAGCCCGACCTATGCGCGAGAGATTGCGACGCCGGAGTTCGGCTTCGGGCTCGACGGCGTGATCCGCAGCCGGCAGGCCGTGGTCTCGGGCATCCTCAACGGCGTGGATTCCGAGGTGTGGGACCCCGCACACGATGTCGCCCTGCCCGCGCGCTACGACGCCTTGCGGCTGGAGGGCAAGGCCGCATGCAAGCAGGCGCTGCAGGCCGAGATGGGACTGGCTGCCAAGCCCCACGCACCGCTGCTGGGGGTGGTGAGCCGGCTCACCTCGCAGAAGGGCCTGGACCTGGTGCTGGGGGCGCTGGCCTCGCTGGTGTCGCGCGGCGTGCAGTTGGTGATCGTGGGCACGGGCGATGCCGGGCTGGAACGCGCCGCGAGGGAAGCGGCCCAGGCCCACGCGGGCCAGGTGGCGGCCTGCGTGGTCTACGACGAAGCGCTGGCGCACCGCGTGATCGCGGGCGCCGACGCGATCCTCGTGCCCTCGCGCTTCGAGCCCTGCGGGCTCACGCAGCTCTACGGTTTGCGCTATGGCACCTTGCCGGTGGTGAGGCGGGTGGGGGGTCTGGCTGACACGGTGGTGGATGCGAGCGTCGAAGCCCTGCGCGAAAGCCGCGCCACGGGCTTCGCGTTCGACGCCGCCACGTCGGGGGCTCTGGAACGCGCGGTAGAGCGCCTGCTTGCGCTTTATCGCCAGCCGCATGCCTGGCGTGAGGTGATGCGCACCGCCATGGCGCAGGATTTCTCCTGGGACCATGCAGCTCGGGATTACCTCTCGCTGTACGGGCAGGCGCTGGCGCGGCGGAGTGGGCGACCGAGGTGAAGGAGGAGCCGGCGAACGGGACGCGTTGGGCAGGTTCCACACACCCCTGCCCGTTCGGGCTGAGCCTCGTCGAAGCCCCGCCACAGTCCTGCAGGCCCTTCGACAAGCTCAGGGCGAACGGGACGGGGCAACACGTTGGGGCAGGTTCCACACCCCGCCCCGTTCGGGCTGAGCCTCGTCGAAGCCCCGCCACGGTCCTGCAGGCCCTTCGACAAGCTCAGGGCGAACGGGA
>CBINKC010000068.1:0-23304 GCA_966251135.1 uncultured Burkholderiaceae bacterium | reverse complement strand
TCCCGCCGGGCTGCCACAAGGGACGCACCCTCGGGGGGCAGCGAACGAAGGTGAGTGTGAGTGCGAGGGTTCATGCGGTTGCTCCTTCAGGCGTCGAGGGGGAAGGCACGGCGGCCACCGGCTGGTGCCGGTAGGCCACGAAGTACAGCAGCGGGATCACCACCAGCGTGAGCACGGTGCTCACGAAGATGCCGAAGATCAGCGAGATGGCGAGCCCATTGAAGATGGGGTCGTCGAGGATGAAGAAGGCGCCCAGCATCGCGGCCAGCGCGGTGAGCACGATGGGCTGGGCGCGCGTGGCGGCCGAGTGCACCACGGCTTCCTTCAGCGGCATGCCCTGGTCCACCTGCAGCCGGATGAAGTCGACCAGCAGGATGGAGTTGCGCACGATGATTCCGGCCAGGGCGATCATGCCGATCATGCTGGTGGCGGTGAACTGCGCGCCTAGCAGCGCATGGCCCGGCATCACGCCCACCACGGTGAGCGGGATGGGCGCCATGATGATGAGCGGGGTGAGATACGAGCCGAATTGCGCCACCACCAGCAGGTAGATCAGGATCAGCCCCACCGCGTAGGCGGCACCCATGTCCCGGAAGGTCTCGTAAGTGATCTGCCATTCGCCGTCCCACTTGAGCGCGTAGTCGCGCCACGCATCGGCGGGCTGGCGGACGAAGGTTTCGCCCAGGGTGCCGCCGCCGGGTGTCTGGATGGCGGCGAGCGCGCTGCGCATCTTGAACATGCCGTACAGCGGGCTGTCCACGGCGCCGGCCATGTCGCCCACGACGAAGTGCACCGGCATGCCGTCCTTGTGATGGAGCGGCTGCTCGCGCAAGGTGTCGCTCACCGTGACGAGTTCGCGGATGGGCACGATCTGCCCCGCCGCGCCGCGCACGCCGAGCTGCAGCAGCGTATCGAGGTCGCCGTGGCTCTCGGCGGGCAGCTGGAGGGTGGCGGCCGCCGGGTACTTGCTCTGGTCGTGCAGGTAGGCGGTGGCCTCGCCGGCCAGGCCCGCGCGCAGCGTGCTCACGATGGCCGCCTGCGGCACCCCGAGCAGGGCGGCCTTGCGGCGATCGACCAGCAGCAGCTTGCGCGGTGCGTCGGCAATGCCGGAGTCGTCCACATCGACCACGCCGGGCGTCTGCTCGAACACCTTGCGCACGGCCTGCGCCACCTCGCGGCGGCCGTCGGCCTGCGGGCCGTACACCTCGGCGACGATGGGTGCCAGCACCGGCGGGCCGGGCGGCACTTCCGCCACCTTCACGTTGGCGCCGTGGCGCCTGCCGATGTCCTGCAGGGGCGCTCGCATGCGCGTGGCAATGGCGTGGCTCTGCGCGCTGCGATGGTGGCTGTCGACCAGGTTGACCTGCAGGTCGCCGACCTCGCCGCCGGCACGCAGGTAGTACTGGCGCACCAGGCCGTTGAAGTTGATCGGCGCGGCCGTGCCGGCATAGGCCTGGTAGTGCGTGACTTCCGGCTGGCGCGCCAGGTAGGCGCCCATCTCGCGCAGCACCGCGGCCGTGCGCTCCACCGGCGTGCCGGCGGGCATGTCGACCACCACCTGGAACTCCGACTTGTTGTCGAAGGGCAGCATCTTGAGCACGACCAGGCCGAGCACCGGCAGCGCGAGCGATACCGCGATCAGCGCGGCCACGGCCAGGCCCAGAAGGGCGCGGTTGCGCCCGCCGCGGCGCTCGTCGAGCAGCGGGCGGAACACGCGCTCGAAGAAGGGGCCGATCTTCGCGGCCAGGCCCTTCGGCGCGCCGTGTCCACCATGGCCGCCGGTGTGCTTCATCCACAGCAGCGAAAGCCACGGCGTGACGACGAAGGCGATGGCCAGCGACAGCAGCATGCCCATGCTCGCGTTGATCGGGATCGGGCTCATGTAGGGGCCCATCAGCCCGCTCACGAAAGCCATCGGCAGCAGCGCCGCGATCACGGTGAGCGTGGCCAGGATGGTGGGGCCGCCGACTTCATCGACCGCGCCGGGGATGAGCTGGGCGAGCGATCTGTCGGGGTGCAGCACCATGTGGCGGTGGATGTTCTCCACCACCACGATGGCGTCGTCGACCAGGATGCCGATCGAGAAGATGAGTGCGAACAGCGACACGCGGTTGAGCGTGAAGCCCCACGCCCACGAGGCGAACAGCGTGACGGTGAGCGTGAGGATCACCGCGCTGCCCAAGATGGCTGCTTCGCGCCGGCCGAGCGCGATGAACACCAGCGCGACCACCGACTCCGTGGCGAACAGCAGCTTCTGGATCAGCTTCATCGCCTTGTCGTTGGCCGTGGTGCCGTAGTTGCGTGCCTCGGTCACCTCCACCCCCTGAGGGATGAGCGTGTTGCGCAGGTCTTGCACGCGCTCGATCACCGCATCGGCCACGCTGATGGCGTTCTCGCCGGGCTTCTTGGTGATGGCGAGGGTGACGGCCGGATACTCGCCGCCTTGCGAGCCGGCGGTGCCGTGCCACACGTAGCGCGCAGCGGGCAGGGGGCCATCGACCACCTGGGCCACGTCTTGCAGGAACACCGGCCGACCCTGGCGCACGCTCACCACCAGCTCGCCCACTTCGCGGGCATTGCTGAGGTACGGTCCGGCTTCGAGCGCCACCGCACGGTCGCCGCCCAGCAGGTCGCCCACCGGCGCGCCGAGGTGAGCCGATTGCAGCGCCTGGCGCAGCTCGGCCACCGTGAGGCCAGCGCCGGCCAGGCGGGCCGGATCGATCTCGACGCGCACCGCGCGGCCCGGGCCGCCTAGGGTGGTGACCTCGCGCGTGCCGGGCACGCGCTTGATCTCCGCCTCCAGTGTGTGCGCCACGCGCTCCAGGTCGAACGCGCCACTGGATGGGTCTTTCGTGTGCAGCGTGAGCGTGACGATGGGCACGTCGTCGATGCCCTTGGGCTTGATGAGGGGCTCGCCCACGCCCAAGCCGCGCGGCAGCCAGTCGGCGTTGGCGTTCACCGTGTCGTACAGACGCACCAACGCCTCGGTGCGCGGCACGCCCACCTCGAACTGCACGGTGATGATCGCCATGCCCGGGCGCGACACGCTCATCACGTGCTCGGTGCCGGCAATCTGCGACAGCACCTGCTCGGCCGGCGTGGCGACCATCTGCTCCACATCGCGCACCGAGGCCCCGGGGAAGGGGATCAGCACGTTGGCCATGGTCACGTTGATCTGTGGCTCTTCCTCGCGCGGCGTGACCAGCACCGCGAACATGCCCAGCAGCAGCGCCACCAGGGCGAGCAGCGGCGTGATCTGTGCGCTCTGGAAGTAGCCTGCAATGCGGCCTGAGATGCCCATTACCGCACCCTCGCCGCAGCCTGCGGATCGAGCGCCACGCGCTCACCGGCGCGCAGGCCCGACAGCACTTCCACCTGGTCGCCGCTCACGGGCCCGAGGCGCACCTGGCGCAGCAGCGGGCGGCCGTCGTCGCCCAGCACGTACACACCGGTGAGCTCGGCGCGCCGGACCACGGCCCGCGCGGGGACCGACAGCCGCGGCGTGTCGCCCGACCTGCCCGGGAGCCACACGCGACCGAACATGCCCGGCGCCGCGGCAGTTCCGGGCGGCAGGTCGAGCCGCACCTGGACCGTGTGGGTGGCGGGGTCCATGGCGGGCAGCACCTGCCAGCGCACCGGCGTGATCCGTGTGGCCGCCACGCCGGGCAGCTCGGCCTGCAAGGCCGCGCCGGGCGTGCCGCCAAGCCGCAGGGCGGCCGCCTGTGGCACGGCGGCGGTGATGCGCAACGCGGCGGGGTCGTACAAGGTGAGCAGCGGGCGGCCGGGCATCGCCATGTCGCCCAGCACCACCGACACCTCGGAGACGATGGCGTCGTAAGGTGCCTTGACCACGTAGAAGCCGGACTGCGTGCGCGCCGCCCCGGCAGCGGCCAGCAGCGCGGCGGCCTGGGCGTGAGTGGACTTGTATTGCGCCTCGGCGCGATCCAGCGCCGCCTGGCTGATGTAGTTCTTCTGGAAGAGCTGCTTCTGGCGCTCGAATTCCTTGGCGGCCGCCTCTTGCGTGGCGCGCGCGGCCTGCACCTGCGCCGCGGCCGCCCCCGCCTCCTGCTCGGCGGCGCGAGCATCCAGCCGAAGCAGCACTTGCCCGGCCTTGACAGGGGCGCCCGCCTTCACCCGCAGCGCGACCACGGCACCGGGCACCTGGGCGGCGACCACCGTTTGACGCACCGCCTCGACGACGCCGTCGTGGCCGGCGGCTTGCGCCTGTGCGCTGGAGGCCACCGCCACGCTCGCCAGCGTGGGCGCCCTGTCGTCCGCCGGCACCGCCCAGGCCGCCATCGCGGCCAGCAGCGCAGACGTCACCAGGGTGTGCATCGGCTTCAGATCCATTCGTCTGTCCCGTTGAGGAGCTTGATGGCAGCTAGTATAGTCGTTGGTAACTACATAGTTAAATAGGCAATCATGTGAATGAGCAAGGTGATTTGGTAGATCCTCCGATGAGGCATGATCCGCCACCCACATCCATCTCCTGCCCTGCCATGGAAGGCTTGCCCCCCGAGGCCCTCGACCAGGTGGCCTCGTATTTCCAGGCGCTGTCCGAACCCACGCGCCTGCAGATCCTCAACCTGCTGCGCTCGGGGGAGCGCAACGTGGGCGAGCTGGCCCAGGCCTGCGGCTACACCTCGGCCAACATCTCCCGGCACCTCTCCATGCTCATGCAGCACGGCCTGGTGGCGCGCGAGAGCCGCGGCACTGCGGTGTACTACCGCATCGCCGACGAATCGGTCTATGCGCTGTGCGACCTCGTGTGCGGCAGCATCGCGCGCCAGCTGGAACGCCGCGCCGAGGATCGCAAAGCGTTCATTCGCACCAGCCGCCGTCCACCTAAGCCTCGTTCTCGTGCGGGCTGAATCGCCCTAACCCGTGGCGAGGAAGATCGCACTTCGGGAGCGTGCCCGCTTGAGATTCATCAAGTCCGGTCGCGTGGCCGCCGCCGCGGGATGGGGCGGGCCGGTCGCACCTTCACTTCAGGCCTCCGCGGCTACGTCGTCGGCGCAGGGCTCCTTCAGCACGGTCCCGTCCCGATCCAGCACCCGCACGTCCACCGCGATGCCAGCACGTACGCTCTGCGTCACGACACAAAAGTCCTCGAACTGGCCGAGCACACGGTCCAGTGACCTGAGGGATGCCGCCGCAGCGCCGAGGTGCAGATCGACGGCGATGCGCGCGATGCGCAGGCGGCTCTGCGCATTGCGCGCCATCGACACCTGGGCGACGGCCCGCAGCGGTTCGGCGTTGTTCCTGAACTTGCGCAGCGCAAACAGCAGGCTGGCCGCCAAACAGTTGGCCACGGCCACCGCGAGCAGCCGGGACGGATTGGGCCCCGCATCGTTGCCCAGCGGCGGCGGCTCGTCGGTCAGGAGGGGCTGGAGCGCCGGGTTGTCGAAGTGCGCTTCGAAGCGATAGTCGGCTTCCTGGGTCAGCTCGATCTCGAACGTGTTGTCGGCCATGGGCACACCTGCGTCAGCGCTTGGCCACGGGGCAGGTGCTGAAGCCGAAGATCTTGTAGGCCGGGCAGAACCGCAAGACGCCGGTGGCGAGCGGCATCACGCCGATGTAGCCCCATGCGCCGGCCACGCCGGCCGCCGCCAGGCCGATCAGCAATGCTCCCGCGCCGATGCGCAATCCACGATCCACCGATCCCACGTTGATTTGCATGATGTCCTCCTTCACGGCGTGTCCCATGGCCGTGCCGGTTCACGGTAAGCGGGCGAGCGACAGAGCATCTTGAGCGTCGTCAAATCCATCCCGCAGCCCGATCCATGGTGCGCCGCGGTCTGCCTCAAGGCGGGCAGACCCGCCGCACCTCGGCATGGCGTCCGGCGCAAGGCCCGTGCTCCCCGGGCATGCCGTCGGCTCGCGTAGGAGCAAGACTTCCTCACGAGCGTATGAAACAGCCGCTGCCCTTCGATGCCCGACCGTATCCGCCGATCGAGGACTACGCCCTCATCAGTGACTGCGAGTCCACCGCGCTGGTCGGTGGCAGCAACAAGGGCCTGCTGATCCGCTGCAGCCACCCGCTGGAACTGAGCCGCAAGGACACCGCGTTGCATGCGCAAGTGCGGCTGTGCGCCGGCAAGACCCCAGCGCTCGGCGTGTACCAACGGGCCTATGGCCAAGCGCGGCCCGATGCCTCGTTGCTGCTGCTGCCGCACTTCGGCTACCTCGCTTACGACGACCCGCGCATGCTGCGCACCACCGACTGGATCTGCCGCGAGCTGGAATTCGGAGGCCTGCTGCGGCGCTATGACTGTGCCGACGGGCTGCCGGACCGGGAAGGGGTGTTCCTGCCCTGCACCTTCCGGCTGGTCGAATGCCTGGCGCGCCAGGGCCGGCTCGACATGGCGTGGCGCAGCTACCGGCATGCCGTGCAATGCGCCAACGAGCTGGGCCTTTTCTCCGAGGAAATGCTGCACGACGGCAGCAGCGGCATGCTCGGTAACTTCCCGCAGCGCTCACGCACCTGTCACAGGCGACGGCACGGCTGGCGCTGGATGGGGGCGGCCATGCCGCCGGAGATCGCGCCGAGCGATCTCTGCAGGCCTGAGAGTGAGACTGTCGTTCCTACACCGCGCTGCTGCTCGTAGTGGCGCCTGCGGCGAATTCTGCGCGTGCGGCTCGGGCACGTGATGTGCCCGAGAGGGTGAGCAGTCATGCAAGGAGAACGCCATGCTCCACAGTGCCAGGCAATTGAATGGATGGAAGCTGGCCACCCGAGATGGTGGCATCGGCCACGCGCGCGAGGTGTACTTCGACGACGATCGCTGGGTCATCCGCCATGTGGTGGCGGATACGGGCGGCTGGTTGTCGGGCCGCAGGGTGCTGATCTCGCCGCATTCCGTGGAACGGCTCGATGCCGAACAGGGCGAGCTCAAGCTCTCGCTCACGCGGCGGCAGGTCGAGGAGGCGCCGGACATCGAGACCGACCGGCCAGTGTCGCGCCAGCAGGAGACGTCGTACTACGACTACTACGGCTATCCGTACTACTGGGCGGGTTCGGGGCTGTGGGGTCGCGCGGAATATCCCATGACGGCCGACGCGTTCGGCGGTCGCGATGCGGCGGCTGCCGAGCGTGTGCAGGTGCGCCGGGAGGCGGCGGATCCGCATCTGCGCAGCAGCGACGAGGTCCGCGGCTACCACATCGAGGCCACCGACGGCGACATCGGCCACATCGAGGATTTCCTGTTCGATGACCGCAGCTGGCAGATCCGCTTCGTGGTCGCCGACACGCAGAACTGGTTGCCCGGCCGGCTCGTGCTGCTGTCACCGGAGTCGATCGCCGATATTGACTGGAACGCCCGCCACGTGAAGGTCAAGGTGTCCCGCGAGGCCGTGCGCCAAAGCCCGCCCTATGAAAGGCATACCCGGCTGTCGGAGGACCAGCTGGTACGCGTGCAGCGGCATTACGAGGGCTGGCAGTGAGCGAAGCACATCGGGCATGGCTGGTGTCCCTGGCGTCGTCCGTCTTGCCGTTTCCCCCATGAGCGTCGCCTCGGCATTCCGGCGCCATCTCGCCTTTGTGAGGGATATGCAGGCGCGTATCGCCGAAGACCACTTGCCCATCATCGCCGCAGGCGTCGCGTTCTACGGCCTGCTGGCGGTCTTTCCCGCGCTCGGGGCCATGGTGGCCATCTACGGCCTGGTGCTCGATCCCCAGCAGGTGAGCGCACAGGTCGCGGCGATGGAAGGCGTGCTGCCGCCGCAGGCGGTACAGCTGCTGGCCGGTCAGCTCGAAGACCTCGCGCGGTCGGACCCCGACGCACTCGGGCTGGGCGCCGCAGGCGCACTCGCGCTGGCCTTGTGGAGTACCTCCGCCGGCATCCGCACCCTCATGAACGCACTGAACGTTGCCTACGACGAGGACGAGCGGCGCGGCTTCTTCAAGCGCACGGCGCTTGCGCTGCTGCTCACCCTGGCCGCCATCGGTGGCGGCATCGTTTCCATCGCGGCAGTGGTGGTACTGCCCGCGGTCCTCGACTTCCTGCATCTGGGTCCGCTGCTGCGCGATGTCGTGGCCTATGCGCGTTGGCCCATCGTGGCCGTCATGGTTTGGCTGGGGCTGCTGGTTTTGTACCGCTACGGGCCGTGCCGGCCCCGGGCGCGCTGGTCCTGGCGGGACGCAGGGGCGGCGTTGGCCATCCTGCTGTGGCTGGCGGGCTCCCTGTTCTTCTCCTGGTATGTGGAGAACCTGGCCAACTACAACAAGACCTACGGCTCCATGGGCGCGGGCGTCATCCTGCTCATGTGGTTCCTGCTCTCTGGTTATGCCGTGCTGCTCGGCGCGGAGCTGAACGCGGAGCTGGAGCACGGCCTGCAAAGGAACCAGGCGGCACGCGCCGATCGTCCACTCGAAACCCACAAGGCGGGCTCAGGGCCGAGGGAAGAGCCGGCTCACATGCCGGGCGGTTGATGTTCCCGTCCGATGCGCGTGCCTTTGCGATTCCCGCAACGGTGGTGCCTACGTTAAACGTAACAAAGCGGTACTCCCGCCCGGTGTGTGGAATCCGTGAACTACGTCATATGTGACGGTTTGTCTCCGGGCTATGAGCCGGGTAAGTAGGCCACCCGAAGCCGTGCGGATGTCGCACCGGTTACATAAAGACACTGTGGCGCGTCTGAAACAAAGTCAGACTGCGCGCAACTTTTGCACTGCCTCTCGGGTCTGGTCCCTATCCCATCCGCACCCAACCACGAGGCTATGGTTGGCCGCCGTTCGACGATGGCCGAAAAGAACATCAAGGGAGAGCTTTGGAATACCTCACGCTGCTTGTGGCCGGCGCGACCAGCGGCCTCGTCGCGGGGGTGGCGGGCCTGGGCGGGGGCACCGTCATCGTGCCCGTCATCGTCGCCATCTACGGCCCGGCCGCCCTGCATGACGCCATCGTCGTGTCTTGGTTCGCGGTCTTCTGCAACTCCATGGCGGCGGTCCACCAGCAATGGCTGCTCCGTACGCCACAGGAGCGTGCAGCGCTCGTCGATACCTCCAAGCACTTTCTCATCGGCGTGCTCGCCGCCACGCCGGTCGTGGCATGGCTGGTGGCCCGCGCCCAGCACAGCATCAGCCCGGCGCTCGTGGGATCCCTGCAGCTGACCTTGGCTGCAGCCATCCTGTGGCCGCGCAAGGAGGCCAGCGAGTCGCGAACCTTGAGCCGCTCGGTCGATACCGGATGGGGCGCGCTGGTCGGTGCCGCGTCGACCGCGATCGGCATCGGAGGCGGCGCCTACACCACGGTGTACATGCTGCACGGGCCGCGCAAGGCCCTGCGCGACGCGCTGGCCGCGGCCAACGTCACGGGCGTGGCGGTGGGGGGGCTGTCGATCCTGGGGTTCGCCGCCTCCGTCGTCGTGGCCGGCCCGGGCAAACCGGGGCCACTGAGCGCCGCAGGCATGGCCGTGTTGCTGGGTGCCGGTGTGGCATGTTCAGCGATTGGCGTGCGCCTGGCCAGGCACATCAGAGTCGACTGGCTGAAGCGTGTGGTGGTGCTCGTGCTGGTGGTGGCCGCAATCCGGCTGCTGTTTACTTGATGACAAAAAAACTGATCGTTGGGAAGGAGTCGTGATGCTCCGAATGATTCGCGTACTTGCGGCCTCGATGCTGCTCGGCACTCTCGGCTGTGCGGCCGCGGCAGATGAAATCGTCATCGGCCAGACGGCCGGCTTGACGGGTGCGACCGCCAAGCAGATGGGCGACTTCACCGCGGGCGCGCGGTTGTTGTTCGACACCATCAACGCCAAGGGTGGTATCAACGGCCGGCACATCAGGCTCATCACCCTCGACGACGGCTATGTCACCGCCGCGGCCGAGAAGAACGCCGAACAACTGGTGTCGAATCCGTCGGTGGTCGCGCTCTTCGGCGTGCGGGGCAGCGACCCCACGCGTGCGGTGATCAAGGTGGTCGAACGCGAGAAGCTGCCGCTGGTGGCGCCCGTCAACGGGTCCGACGCCGTACGCGACAGTCGCTGGGTGTTCCCGGTGCGCGCCAGCTACCGCACCGAGGTCGATGGCCTCTTGGGCTACTTCGCGGCGGGCAGCCAGAAGCTGGTCGTGCTGGCCCAGGACGACAGTTTCGGCAAGCCGCTGGCCGCCTACATCGCCGAGCAGGTGAAAGACCCGAAGTACAAGAACGTCACCATCCTGGACACGGTCGTCTTCGCGCGCACGGCCAAGACGTTCGACGCCGAGGTACACAAGGTGCTGGCCAAGCGCCCCAACGGGGTGATCGCGCTGTGCAACCCGAGCGCATGCGCCGGGTTCCTCGCTGCGCTGGAAAAGCGCACCCGCGCCTCACGCGAACTGCGGCCGGTCGTGGCGCAGCTCAGCGTCGCCGACATGGGCGAGCAGTACGGCATGGTCAAGGGTGCCGTGGCCGGCAACCCCTTCGTGCAGGTCATGCCCCCGCCCGACAACAAGTCGCTGGCCATCACCCGTGACTTCACGATGGCGGCCGCTGCAGCGCCAGAGAAGATCAACGTCAACTATTCGAGCATCGAGGGCTGGGTCAGTGCTGCCGTTCTGGTCGAGGGACTCAAGCGCGCCAAGGCGCTCACGCGCCAAGGCGTCAAGGAGGCGATGGAGTCGCTGGGGATGATCAACATCGGCGGGCTCACGGTCGAGTACTCGACCGCCGCCCGCGTAGGTTCCCGCTACGTGGACCTGGTCTCGCTCGCGCCTGACGGCCGGGCTGTCAGGTAGGTAGGCGCCATGGCCATCCTGCGCCTCGGGGCCATGATTCCGCGCATCGCCGATGGCGTGTTCGTGGCCGACAACGCCACGATCATCGGCGATGTCATGCTCGGGGAGCGCAGCAGCGTCTGGTTCGGCGCCGTGGTCCGGGCCGACAACGTGCCGATCCGCGTCGGCCGGGGCAGCAACATCCAGGATCAGGCCGTGCTGCACGGCTCGCCAGGGTGTCCGCTCACGCTCGGCGACTATGTGACCGTCGGGCACGGCGCCAAGCTGCACGGCTGCTCCATCGGCGATTGCTGCCTCATCGGGATCGGCGCCGTGATCCTCGACCGCGCCGACATCGGGCGTGGCAGCATCGTGGGCGCGGGCGCGGTGGTGCTGCAGGGCGAGCGGTTCCCCCCCGGTTCGCTCATCGTGGGCAACCCGGCGCAGCTCAAGAAGACACTGCCGGGCGAGCGGGCAGCCCATCTTCGTGCACACGCCGAGCGGTACATCCGCGATGCGGGCATGTATGGCGAAGCGCTCGCGGAGGCGTCCTCGCAGCGCTGAAAGGCTTAAGGCGGCCCGGTGCGTTTCCTGGAGACGGGCTTGCTTCAGCGCGAATGAAGCACACCCGGCGGCATCAGCCTTCTTCGATGGCGCGCGGCTGCAGTAGCACGAGGTCCGAGGCGGGCAGCGCCACGCAGGGCAGCACCCAGCCTTCGGCCTTCTCCTCGGCGAGGAGCCCCGGCCATTCGATGCGGTAGCGGACCTTGCCCTCCACCACGCGCGCCATGCAGGCGCGGCAGGTGCCATTGCGGCATGAACTGGGCAGCTGCACGCCGCCGGCACGCGCGGCATCGAGCAGCGTTTGCCCGGCGTCGGCGCTCACTGTGCGGCCGATTGGCTCGATGCGTATCGCGTGGGGTGTGCAGGCTGAACCGTCGGGCTCCATGTGGCATGCATTGTCGGCGCACGGCGTCTGATCGTCCCCCCGGGGCCTGTGCCGTGGTCCGGACCTTGCTGCATGCCCCAGGATGATCACTGCACGCCTTCATCTCACGCGCCCCGCGTTCCGGCTCGATGTGTCGCTGGAGTTGCCCTGGTGCGGCGCCACGGTCTTGCTGGGGCCTGGAGGCTGCGGCAAGACCACATTGCTGCGCGCCCTGGCCGGACTGGAGCGTGCGAGCGGGCGCGTCACCTGCGGTGACGAGATTTGGCAGGACGACGCCACTGGCCGCTTCGTTCCCGCCCTGCGCCGGCCGCTGGGCTATGTGAATCAGGACGTCGGGCTCGTGGCGCACCTCGACGTGGCGGGTAACCTCGTCGACGCCTGCAGGCGCACCGGGCTGCCGTTGCGCGAGGCTCACGCGCTGGTCGAATTGCTCGCCCTGCGGCACGTGATGGCCCGCCGCCCTGAAACGCTCGCGCAAGGCGAACGTGTACGCGCGGCGCTGGCCTGTGCGCTGGTCTCGCGGCCGCGCGTGCTGCTGCTGGACTACGCATGCGCCGTGCCCGAGGTGACGGCCGAGATCCTGCACCACGTCGAACGCCTGCGCCTCGAACTCGGGATAGGCATCGTCTGCGCCACGCGATCGACGACCGGCCTGCCTCGCTGGGCGGATCGACTGGTGGTCATGAAGTCGGGGCGCGTGGAGCAGGCGGGCGCCCCGGACCAAGTGCTTGCGCTGCTCGACTGGGCTGCTGCTCCCCATGCCGAAGACACAGGTGTGCTCCTCCATGCGCAAGTGGCCGAGTTGGATGCCTTCTACGGCATCGTGCGCGTCGAGTTCGGTGGCGGTTCGCTATGGATGGCAGCGGGCGAGGCGAGGGTGGGCAGCCCCACGCGCCTCAGGGTGCTGGCGCGCGACGTGACTGTCCTGCGCGAGCCCCCTGTCGGGGCAAACAGCGTCAACGTGGTGCCGGTGCGCCTGGAATCCATGCAGGCCGATGGCCACATGGCACTGCTGCGACTCGTTGCCGGCAATGCCCGGCTCCTCGCGCGCATCACGCGCAAGAGCTGCAATGCGCTCGGGCTGGCGCCGGGTGATGTGCTCTATGCCCAGATCAAGGGCGCTTCGCTCGGATAGCGCGCACCGGCCACGGCTTCCCCTGCGTGGCGGGATCCATGCTGAGCAGCGAAGCCAGGCACGGCCGAGGCTCTTCGCAAAGGCGGGGCACGTCGATTGCCCGACGCGGTGGGCCCAACACTGCCGAAGCATTGGAGAACACGGATGAGCAACCCATGGACGAAGAAGAACCCGTGGTTGAGCATGTGGCTGAGCGGTGCCAACGCCATTGCCGGCGCCGCTCGCGTCCGTGCCACGGCACACGCGCGCCGGCAGGCGACGACGATGATGACGCGCGGCACCAAGGAGGCCCTTGATTTCTGGACCACCGCCCTGAGCGGCGGGCCACCAGTGAAGAAGGCGAGGAAGCGGAGGAAGTCGGGCGCGCGGTGACGCGTGGTTCTAGTGCAGTGTTTCGCACTGAGCGGCGCTTATGGGTCAGCGGATTCGCCCTCGGGGCAAGGCACAAACCGCAGCGATGCCCAGTGGCTTCGCGAGGATTTGCAACGCTGCCAACGGGGGCGAAGCCGCGGCTCCATGAGTGCTGATCAGTGCGAAACACTGCACTAGGTGTGTCCCCTAGCTTTGACTAGCGAGGGCCCGTCGTTGTCCGCACTTGCGTCATGCGGCTCTCCCTCACTTCGCATGGCCCGCACTCGTTGCTCGCCTTGCTGGCCCAGCGGAATCGGCTGATGCGGCGTCGTGCTGCGTGAATCGCACCAGCCAAGTCCCTCGACACGAGGGGTATCACTCAAATACGGGAGTTTCATTCGGTTAGCGGTTGGTCACTGACTCCTATACTCATTGCACCACTACCGATAATTCTCCCGACCATGTGTGGCGTTGCGGGATTCCGGCATCTCGGCAAGTGCCCCGTGGATGGTGCCGTTTTGCGTCGCATGACGCGTGCGCTTGCACATCGCGGCCCTGACGACGAGGGCTATTACGAAGCCCCTGGCATCGCCCTGGGGCACCGCCGTCTCGCGATCATCGACCTCGATGGCGGGCGGCAGCCGCTGTGCAACGAGGACGGCAGCGTCTGGGTTGCCTTCAACGGCGAGATCTTCAACTACCTGGAATTGCGCGCGGACCTCGAGAAGCGCGGCCACCGATTCCGCACGCGCAGCGACACCGAGACCCTGGTCCATCTGTATGAGGAAAAGGGACTCGACTTCGTTGACGACCTGAATGGTCAGTTCGCGATCGTGCTCTGGGATGCGGCGCAGCGCCGCCTGGTGCTGGTGCGCGACCGGGTGGGCATACGCCCGCTGTTCCATGCCACCCTCGCGGACGGCACCGTGCTCTTCGGCTCGGAGATGAAGGCGCTTTTTGCGCACGGTGCACTGAGGCCGGAGATCGATCCGGTGGCCGTGGGCCAGATCGCCAGCTTCTGGGTCAGTGTGCCGCCGCGTACCCCGTTCATGGGCGTCGAGGAGCTGCCACCGGGCCGCATGCTGGTGCTTGACGAGAACGGGCAGCGTACGTTGCGCACGTACTGGCGCCATGAGTTCCCCGGCGAGCACGACTATGAGGAACGCACGCTGGAGCACTGGAAGCAGGAGCTGCAGACCCTGCTGCACGATGCCGTGCGGCTGCAACTGCGCTCCGACGTGCCGGTGGCGGCCTACCTCAGCGGTGGCCTGGACTCGTCCATCCTGACGGCGCTGGTCCAGCGCCATCACATCCACGATCTCACCACCTTCTCCGTCGGCTTTGCCGACGCCCGCTTCGATGAGCGTGCGTTCCAGGAGCAGATGGTGCGCCACCTGCAGACCCGCCATCGGTCCGTGGAGGTGACGGGCGCCGATATCGGCCGCGCCCTGGGGGATGTGGTCTGGTATGGCGAGCGGCCCATGATGCGCACGGCACCGGCGCCCCTGCTGCGCCTGTCGCGGCTGGTACGCGACAACGGCATCAAGGTCGTGCTGACCGGCGAGGGCGCCGACGAGCTGTTTGGCGGCTACAACATCTTCCGCGAGGACAAGGTGCGCCGCTTCTGGGCGCGTCAACCGGCGTCCCCTTGGCGGCCGGCGTTGCTGTCGCGCCTGTACCCCTACATCGAGCGTGACGGCAAAGCCGAGGCGTTCTGGCGCATGTTCTTCCGTCCCGGCCTCGAGGACACCCGCGACCCGTACTACTCGCACCGCCGGCGCTGGCACAACACGTCGCAGATCAAGCGGGTGTTTGCGCCCGACTTCCGCTCCCGGATGCAGGGCGACGAGGCCATGATGGCGGAACTGGAGGCCTATCTCGACCCTGGCCGTGAGCGGTGGCACCCGCTATGCCGCGCCCAGTACCTCGAGATGAGCCTGTTCATGTCGGGCTACCTGCTGAGCTCCCAAGGCGACCGGGTGATGATGGGCAATTCCGTGGAAGGTCGCGTGCCGTTCCTCGACCATCGCGTGATCGAGCTGGCGGCACGTATTCCCCCCAAGTTCAAGATCCACGTGCTGGACGAGAAGTACATCCTCAAGCGTGCCTTCGAAAACATCCTGCCGCCCGCCATCGCCGCGCGGCCCAAGCAGCCCTATCGGTCACCGATCTCAGACTGCCTGAACAGCCCATCGGATCATCTCGCGGCCTCGCTGCTGCGCCCCGAAGCGCTGCGGCACGCGGGTCTCGCGAACCCCGACGCCATCGCGAAGCTGATGGCCAAGGCCGGGCCCCAAGGAGCGGGCCTGGGCGAGCGCGACGAGATGGCCCTGGCCACGGTGGCCTCTCTGCAGCTCTTGAATCACCTGTTCGTCGATAACTTCACAAGCACCCTCCGGGAGCGTCACCATGCACAAGGAAGCCCAGTTACGCAGTGAAATCCGGCAGTTCGTCCAGAACGACCTGTTGATGGGTGACGCAAGCGCCATGCTCGGGGACGACGAGTCTTTGCTGGAAACCGGCACGATCGACTCGACCGGCGTGCTGGAGGTCGTGATGTTCCTGGAGCAGACCTTCGGGATGAAGGTGCACGACCGCGAGATGCTCCCGGAGAACCTGGATTCGGTGGATCGGCTGGTGCAGTTCGTCTTGCGCAAGCAGCATGCTGCTTGACCTCACTCTTCACGGCGGCGCGCAGCGTCACCCTGAGAAGGTCGCCTTGGTGTGCGGCGAGCGGCGAGTGAGCTACGCGCAGATGGACCACGGCGCCAACGCCCTGGCGCACGGGCTGCAGGAGCTCGGTCTGCAGCGGCAGCAGCGGGTGGTGATCTTTCTCGACAACTCCGTCGAGGCGGTGCAGGCCATCTATGCGGCCATGAAGGCGGCGGGCATGTTCGTGGTCGTGAACCCGCAGACCAAGGGCGACAAGCTGGCGTTCATCCTCAACGACGCCGAGGCCAGCATCCTGGTCACGACGACGCGGCTGTACGAAGCGGTTGCGAGCCATCTGCACGGCTGCGCGTCGCTGCGGCATGTCCTGTTGGCCGACCCTGACGGCCGGGTGGCGCAGCGGCCGGGGGAGGATGCGTTGCGCGCATCGGGCAAGGCAGTGCACGTGGCCGCTGAACTCGCCGCTGCGCAGCCGACGCACCTGCCGCGCAATCCCAACATCAACCTGGACCTGGCCAGCCTCATTTACACCTCGGGATCCACGGGCCAGCCCAAGGGGGTGATGCTCACGCACCTCAACATGAGGACGGCCGTGTCGGCCATCACCGGGTTGCTGCACAACGTGCCGGATGACGTGATCCTGAGCCCGCTGCCGTTGGCCTTCAACTACGGGCTGTACCAGGTGCTGATGGCATTCGCTTTCGGTGGAACCCTGGTTCTCGAAAAGCAGCTCGCCTATCCGTACCGCTACATCGAGCTGGTGCACAAGGAGAGGGTGACCGGGCTGCCCATCGTGCCGACCATCAGTGCGATCCTGCTCAATCTGAAGGACCTGGAGCAGCACGACTTTTCTTCGGTGCGTTACCTCACCAACACCGCTCAGGCGCTGCCCGAACATCATGTCCGCCGCCTGCGCGAGCTCATGCCGCAGGCCAAGCTCTACTCGATGTACGGGCTGACCGAATGCAAGCGAGGCACCTGCCTGCCGCCGGAGCTGATCGACCGCAAGCCGGCTTCGGTCGGCGTCGCCATCCCGGGCACCGAGGCATGGATCGAGGACGACGAGGGCCGTCCCATCGTGGAGGCGGGCGTACCGGGCGAGCTGATCGTGCGCGGCGCGCATGTGATGGCGGGGTACTGGAAGCGCCCCGAGGACACCGCCCGCGCACTGCGGCCGGGACGCTACCCATATGAGCGCGAGCTGCGCACTGGCGACCTCTTCCGCCGTGACGAGGACGGCCACCTGTACTTCATCTCGCGGCGCGACGACATCATCAAGACCGCCGGGGAGCGGGTGGGCCCGCGCGAGGTGGAGAACGTGCTGTATGAGCTGGAGGACGTGAAAGAGGCTGCGGTGATCGGGGTGCCCGACGAGATGCTGGGCCGTGCGATCAAGGCCTTTGTCGCGCTGCGCGAAGGCGCCATGCTCACAGAGCGCGAGATCATCCTGCACTGCCAGCGCCGGCTGGAGCGGTTCATGGTGCCCAAGCATGTGGCGTTCGTCGCGGAGCTGCCCAGGACGTCGACCGGAAAGATCAGCAAGCAAGGCTTGACCTGACGAAGGGCGGGCCATCGCAACGTAGAAGGAGTTCTGCTCATGCCATTCAACAAGGATGCGCTGCGCCTGGATTGCGCCGCGGAAGTCGACCGCATCGCCCAGGCCATGCGCCGGCAACTGCGGGAAATCCGCCGAAAGGGCATCGTGGTGGGGCTGTCTGGCGGCATCGACAGCTCGGTCACCGCCGCGCTGGCCGTGCGCGCCCTCGGGCCGGATCGGGTCTTCGGGCTGTGCATGCCGGAGGCGGATTCCGATCCTGAATCGCTGGCCTTGGGCAGCGGTCTCGCGCGCCACCTGGGGATCCGCCGCGAGGTGGAGGACATCGCGCCGGCCCTGGCGGCGCTGAAGTGCTACGAGCGCCGCAATGCGGCGGTGGCGCAGGTGATTCCGGGTTTCAGCGACGCCTGGAAGTTCAAGATCGTGCTGCCGGGTCCCGAACACGAGGGGATCAACTTCTACTCGGTGGTGGCTCGCTCGCCCGAGGGGAAGGAAGTGCGCGAGCGCCTTCCGCTGGACGCCTATCTCGCCATCGTGGCGGCCACCAACTTCAAGCAGCGCGTGCGCAAGATGGTCGAGTACCACTGGGCCGATCGCCTGCACTATGCCGTTGCCGGCACGCCGAACCGGCTGGAATACGACCAGGGCTTCTTCGTGAAGCAGGGCGACGGCGCGGCCGATGTCAAGCCGATCGCGCATCTGTACAAGAGCCAGGTCTACGAGCTGGCAGCCTGGATGGGCCTGCCCGCGGAAATCTGCGGTCGCAGGCCGACCACCGACACGTACTCGCTGCCGCAAGGACAGGACGAGTTCTACTTCAGCCTGCCGTACGAGCAGTTCGACTTGTGCCTGTACGCGAAGAACCATGACATCCCGGTCGTCGAGGTGGCGGCGGCCACGGGCCTCACCGTGGAGCGAGTCGAGCACGTGTTCCGCGACATCGACACCAAGCGATCGACGACGCGATACCAGCACCTGCCGCCGATGTTGGTCGCCCCCGTGGAGGAGCTGACATGGTGAGCGATGCCGACCGCTGTGCGGAGCAGGAGTCACCGCCGCGGTCGAGGTTGAAGGCGATGGCCTGGAGCCTGCGCACGGAGGTGAAGGCGATCGCCCTGGCGGCGCTGTGCGCCATGCCGTTTCGCATCGGGGTCTGGATGCGCGCCCGGCTGCTGCCTGCGTTCCTGGGCGAAATGGGCGCGAACACGACCGTGCACACGGGTCTGCGCGTGACGATGCCGCAGAAAGTGCGCATCGGCTCGCACTGCCACTTCGGGCCCGACGTCTTCATTACCGGCGGCGGCGGCGTGACCATCGGGGACTGGGTGGGGTTCGGGCCTGATGTGAAGGTGTGGTCGGTCAACCATCGCTTCGAGGATCCGGACACGCCGTGGTTGCTGCAGGGGTGGGAGAGCAAGCCGGTGTTCATCGAAGACGATGTCTGGCTCGCCGCGAACGTGTTCGTGATGCCCGGTGTCAGGATCGGACGCGGCGCGGTGGTTTCCGCCGGGTCGGTGGTGAGCAAGTCGGTGGCGCCGTATGCCATCGTGGCGGGCAATCCGGGCCGGGTGGTGGGGTGGCGCAAGCGCCCTGACGGCGAGGCTGCCGTGGAGGGCGCATGAAGTTCCTGTCGACGCTGTGGTGGGTGGTGGTCATGGCCGCCGCCGGCCTCGCGGCATGCTCGCCGGGACCGCAGGAGGAGGTGAAGGTGGACATGGCGGCGCTGAAGGCGGACTTGCAGGCGATCAGCCAGGCGCGAATCCTGTTTGCCCACCAGTCGGTGGGCCGCGACATCCTGGCCGGCGTGCAGGATCTGGCCAAGGAGGCTGGGGTGCCGCTGCAGATCCGGCGGATCGATGGGGTGCCGCCGGAAGCCGGACCGGGCCTGTTCCATGCCGAGGTGGGCCGCAACGGCGATCCGGATTCGAAGGTCGAGGCTTTCGCCGGGCTGCTGACGAGAGCGGATCGCCCCGCCTACGACCTGGCCGTGCTCAAGTTCTGCTACGAGGACTTGGAGCAGGGCGCCAAGGGGCAAACCGGCCTGCTGCAGCGGTATGCGGCGCGCATGGACGCGTTGCAGTCCTCGCGGCCCGATGTGCGGCTGCTGCACGTCAGCGTGCCTTTGCGTGCGGATCCGCCCGGCTGGAAGACCACGCTGAAGCGCTGGCTGGGTCGCGAGACGTGGGAGGACGCCGACAACGTGCGGCGCAACGACTACAACGACCAGCTGCGCTCGCGCTTCGGTGGCGGTCAACTCTTCGACCTGGCGATGATCGAGTCGACGCTGCCCAACGGGGCGCGTGCCGGCTTCGATCGCGGCGGAAAGACGGTCTATACGCTGGCGCAGCCGTACACGCACGACGGCGGTCATCTGAACGAACTCGGCCGCCGCCAGGCCGCGGCGGCGTTTGTGCGCGGGCTCGCCCGCGCGCTGCCGGCCGGGCGCTGAACTGGGGTCATGACAATCGCGCGATGAACCTCGATGTTCAGAGCGCGATGGCACCAGGCGTGGCGAGCGCGCGGCTCTTCGTGGCGCTATGGCCCGGCGAGCCGGTGCGCGAGGCACTCGCGCAGCATCAGGGGCAGTGGCGATGGCCGCGCGGCTCGTCGCCGGTGCGTCGCGACAAGCTGCACATGACGCTGCACTTCCTGGGGCAGGTGCCTCGCGAGCGGCTGCCCGAGCTGGCTCGGGAGCTGGTGGTGCCGGTGGAGCCTTTCGAGCTGCAGCTGGACCGCGACCAGCTGTGGCACGGCGGGATCGCAGTGCTCAGCCCTGCCAGCGTTCCCGAGGCCCTGAAGGTCTTGCATGCCGCGCTGCACGATGTGCTTCGGCGTTTGCAGCTGAACCCGGCTCGCGAGGGGCTGAGGCCGCACGTCACACTGGCGCGCCGGGCGGCTCACGCGCAACGACCTGCGCCGGGCGCAGCCATCGTCTGGCCGGTGCAAGGCTATGTGCTCGTGGAGTCGGAGCCGGCGCCGTCGTCGGGCTATCGGGTGTTGCGAGCCTACGAGTAACGCGGGTCGACGGGTCGCCCAATTTGGGAAACCCGGAAGCGATGAGACGCCGAGCCGCTCCGGCTTTCCCGAAAACCCACGGGGGGCAACCCGGCCCGGGGCCGCTCTCATGGAAACGTCGGGCCGCCCCAAGGTTCCTTGTCGCCCGCGGGGGGGGCGGGCTGGGCGCAGCCCGGCCCTGGGGGCGCTCAGAACGGCGCCTCGCTCTGCAGCCGCACCGTCGCACCGCTCACCGGGTGCTCCAGCGCCAGCTCGCTGGCATGCAGCAGCAGCCGCTCGTGCGGTGCGGCGCCATACAGCGTGTCGCCCACGATGCGGTGCCCGATGGCCAGCAGTTGCACGCGCAGCTGGTGCGAGCGCACGGTAACGGGCTCCAGGCACAGCCGGGTGCGGCGCAGGGTGTGATCGACCGACAGCACCCGATAGCGGGTGAGCGAGGGTTTGCCATGGGTGGGGTCCACGCGCTGGCGTGGGCGCTGCGGCCAATCGGGGGCCAGCGGGAGGTCGATCTCGCCCTCGGCATGGGGCACCACGCCTTCGACCACGGCCACGTAGCGCTTGTGCACGCACCGTTGGGCGAATGCCATGCCGAGCTGCCGTTGCGCATGGGGGCCGCGCGCCATCAGCAGCAGGCCCGACGTGGCCATGTCGAGCCGGTGCACCACGCGGGCATCGGGGTAGAGGGTTTGCACGCGCACGGCCAGACAGTCCTGCTTGTCGGGCCCGCGGCCGGGCACCGCGAGCAGGCCGGCGGGCTTGTCGAGTGCGATGAGCGCCTCGTCCGCGTACACCACCCGTGCCGTCAAAACTGCTCCACGAGCCCGGATTGCACGGCGGTCTCGGGGTTGGAGCCGGCATCGCGCACGCGCTCCACGGCCTCGTCGGCGCTCAGGCCCAGCTGCTTGAGTACGCACGCGGCCGCGCAGCCCGTGCGTCCGATGCCGGCGGCGCAGTGGATCATCACCGACTGGCCAGCCACCAGCGCGGCCGCGGCCTGGGCGATGCCCGCGCGAAAGGCCGGCACGTCCTGCGGTAACCCGAAGTTCTGCATGGGCAGGTTGATCCAGCGGCATTCCAGCGAGCCTTCGCCGACCGCCTGCCAATAGCTCGGTGACAGCGAGGCCACTTCTTCCGGGGAGGCCAGGCAAACGATCACCGCCAGCTTGCGGCGGCGCGCCTCGGCCGCGAATTCGGCATAGCGCTCGAAGCGCCCGGGCATGGAGCCGAGCCACAGCTCGCCTGGGGCAAAGTCTTCGATCGAGACGGGGCGCATGGCCATGGGTCGATGTTGCCACTGCGAGGCGGCCTTGTGCGTGAGAACGGGGTACACCATACCCGGCCGCGGGGGTGGGTGGCCCCCGTGCGCGCAAGCCGCGGCGTCATCGGTTCGCGGCAGGGCGGCCGCGGACTCGCCACACCGTGTTGCCGACGTCATCAGCGACGAGGAGTGCGCCGGTACGGTCGAGCGCCACGCCCACGGGCCGGCCGCGCGCCTCGCCCTGTGGCCCCAGGAAGCCGGTCAGCACGTCGATCGGCAGGCCCGACGGTTTGCCGTTTGCAAAAGGCACGAACACCACCTTGTAGCCGCTGGGCGGCTTGCGGTTCCATGAGCCGTGCTCACCGATGAACATGCCACGCGCGTAAGGCGGGGGCAGGGCGGTCTGATCGGCGTAGGCGAGGCCCAGGGCCGCCACGTGGGCGCCCAGCGAGTAGTCGGGCTGGACCGCTTGCTTCACCAGGTCCGGCCGCGGCGGCTGCACCCGGTCGTCGACGTGGCCGCCGAACCAGCTGTAGGGCCAGCCGTAGAAGGCGCCGTCCTTCACCGAAGTGAGGAAGTCGGGCACCAGGTCGTTGCCGAGCTCGTCGCGCTCGTTCACGACCGTCCACAGCGTGCCGGTCGAGGGCTCCCAGGCCATGCCGTTGGGGTTGCGCAGGCCGGTGGCAAAGAGCCGCTTGCGGCCGCTCGGCAGTTCGATCTCCCAGATGGCGGCGCGCCCTTCCTCCTCGGCTATGCCGTTCTCGGCGACGTTGCTGTTCGAGCCGACAGTGGCGTACAGGCGCGTGCCGTCAGGGCTGGCGATCAGGGACTTGGTCCAGTGGTGGTTGCGCGGTCCGGCCGGCAGGTCGGTGAGCTTGGTGCCCGAGGCCGTGATGCGCGTGTGGCCCGGCTGGTACGGAAAGCGCATCACCGCGTCGGTGTTGGCCACGTAGAAGTCGGTGCCGACCAGAGCCATGCCGAAGGGCGAATTCAGGCCGTCGAGGAACACGTCGCGCGTCTCGGCCACGCCGTCGCCGTCGACGTCGCGCAGCAAGGTGATGCGGTTCGCGCTGCGCGTGCCCGAACCGGCCTTCTTGATCAGGCTGGACATGACTCGGCCCTTGATGCCCTTACCCTCCTCGGGCCTGACGGGCGCATCCGTCTCGGCCACGAGCACGTCGCCGTTGGGCAGCACGTGCAGCCAGCGGGGGTGCTGCAAGCCGGTGGCGAAACGGGTGACCGCCACCCCGGCCGGCGCCGATGGCGCGCTGCCCTGCGGCCAGCCTTTGGCCTCGGCGATCTCGACGGTCGGGAACAGGCTTTCCTGCGGCGCCGGCAAGCGGGGGTCGGGGCCGAGAGTGGCCGGATCGATGGGTGAGCCGGTGCTGATGCAGGCGCTCAGCGCGGCGGTGATGGTGGCCGACAGGCCGGCCGAGCGTAGGGGGTGGCAGGGGCTCATTGGGCGCGCTCCTTCCTGCTGCGCAGGCAACGCGCAAGAAGTCTGGCGATGCCGCGAGCCGTGGGCTGCCGGAGCGCTTCCCGCGGCCATGTGGGACGTTTCCGACCTCGGCGGACCGCGGCGCGCAATGCGCACCGCGGAGTGGGCACCGACGCCAGGCCGAGCGCTCAGACGCTCAGACGCTCAGACGCTCAGACGCTCAGACGCTCAGACGCTCAG
>CBINKC010000067.1:0-23381 GCA_966251135.1 uncultured Burkholderiaceae bacterium | reverse complement strand
TCCTCAACAAAATCAATAACTTGCAGGCATTTTAACTGCTAAGTTCGGTGGATTGGTTGTCGTGCTGGCCCGTTCCATGAGCGCAGATCGGCCGATTGTCGAAAGCAGCCAGATCAGCACCCACTTGGGGAGTGGGCCTCGTCCTCGCCATCGAATGAGGTGATTCTGATGAACGCACTCGTCGAGTTCGTCGCTCCAAATCGCGACTCTGCCTACTTGATCGATGCTGCCATTGCCTTCCACGATCAGCAGATCGCCAATCTGAAGCCTTGTCTTCTCATACTCTGAGGCGGTGAGACCGATCTGCGCGACATCAGACAAGTCGAGAAAGGCCGACTGAACGTTGGCAACCCGTAGATACGGCTTTCTCAAAGGAGCATCGTTCCGTTTGGAGTTCTTTGTCAGTCCTCCGGTCACTGTGCCGCAGTCTCCTATCAATGAGTGTTCCCATTGAGGTTCATCTCGCTCATTACGCCACTGGTCAGTCAGAGCGCCAGTCGTGGCGGCGTCAAGCACCGCCTGCCGAAACCACTTTAGCAACGCCGGAATGGCATGCAGGCGGTCATTGCAGGCTTGGATGCGGGCCAGCAGGGTGTCGAGTTGGTCGGCGATGCGGGTTTGCTCATTTCGTGGTGCCACGACGAGTGGCGCCGACCTACCCGCTTCTGTGCCAAGACGCGGCATGTTCATGCCATGACTCGCGGCCTCCACGTACTTCAGGAACGCGGGATGTTTGAGCCAGTGGAAGAGGTAGCGATTGTCTAGCGCTGGGCTCGCCGGCAAGGGCACGATCTCAGTGGTGCAGAAGCCCGGCTTGTCGGCGATGACCACCTTGTTGAGGTAGGGGCGCAACTTGCCGTACAGCACATCCCCGGCATTGAATCGGTTCTTGGTGCTTCGGGACTGGCGTTGGGATTGCGTGAATCGGTCCAGGATGCGCGAGCTGTCCTTCTCGATGTCTTCCAGTTCCAGCACCCAGGCATTGCCGGGAATTTCCGAAGGCTCGGCTTTCTCGGTCTTGCCATAGTCGACAACTGCGCCCAGGTGTGTGACGACCCAAGATGACGGCAAGCTTTCCGGCGTGATCTCGAACTCACTCATCTCCGCCCTCCAACAACACCCCTCGTCGCGCCAACCTCTCCCGCGCCTCCACCAGCGCCGCATGCAGCTGCCGCTCCAACTCCGCCTTCGGCGGCAGCTCCGTCCAGTACTCGGCCACGGTGATGCCGTCCTTGTGCATCTGCAGCAGCTCCACCTGCTCGCGGCTGGATTCGGCGCACAGGATCAGGCCGATGGGCGCCTCCTCGCCCGCCTGGCGTTCGTGCTTATCCGGCCACTTGAGGTACAGCTCCATCTGACCCTTGTGCGCGGCCTTGAAGCGGCCGAGCTTGAGTTCGATGGCCACGAGGCGGCGCAGTCGGCGGTGGAAGAACAGCAGATCGAGGTAGAAGTCCTCGCCGTCGATCACCAGGCGCTTTTGCCGTTCGACGAAGGCAAAGCCGCGCCCCAGCTCCAGGATGAAGGCTTCCAGCTGGCGCAGGATGGCGGCTTCGAGGTCGGCTTCGTCATGGCCTTGGCGCAAGCCCAGGAAGTCCAGGAAGTACGGGTCCTTGAAGACCTGAGCAGGCGTTGCCGGCAGCGCGGGCGACTGGGAGGCGGCGATCTCCGTGCGCTCGAAGGCCTTGCGGTCGATCTGGTGGCTCAGTTCCCGCACGCTCCAGCCTTCTTGCGCGGTGCGCCGGGCATAGAAGGCGCGGGCCTGCGGCGTCTTGAGCGCCACGATGGCCACCAGGTGGCTCCAGCTCAATTGTGTCGACAGCGTCGACACAATCGCCGCGTCGGGAAAGGCCTGCGCAAACTTCACCATGCGGCGCAGGTTGCGCGACTCGAAGCCCCGTCCGAATTCTTGCGACAGTTGCTGGCCCAGTTGGTCGAGCAAGCGGGCGCCGTAGCCGGCGCGCTCGCCCCCCAGCACTTCGGAGGCCAGGCGCTGGCCGACAGTCCAGTACAGCCGGGTCAGCTCGGCGTTCACCGCGCCGGCCAGGCGCTGGCGACTGGCCGCGATCAGCGCGCGCAGCTCGGCGTGCAGGCTCTCCGGCGGGGTGCCCGTCCCGGATGTCGTCAACTCGTTCATGCCCCAGCCTCATCCGCCTGCGGCTCGTCCAACGGCAAGTCATCCAGCGCCGCATCGGGGTCTTCGCCCAGTTCTTCCAGCAAGGCTCGCAACTCGGCCATGGCGTCGCCCAGCTCACGCTGCAGCAGCCGGGCCACCATGGCCGGGTCGTCGCGCTGAGCGTCCGCAGTTTCCGCGGTGTCATCCTTGAGCCAGCTGATGTCGAGGTTGTCTGCGCGTTGCGCGATCTGTTCGCGGGTGTAGCGGCGCCAGCGGCCGGTGGCGCCGGTGTCCTGGCGCGCGGCCAATGCGGCAGGCCCGCCGCAGGGGTCGTCGCCGAACACGTCTTCGAACTTGTCGCGCGGCTGGCTGGCCGGTGCGTCAGGCGGCGTGCGGAAGTAGTCGCGGGTGAAGGGCGTGCGCTTGCCAAACTGCGGCATGTTGGCGCGCATGTCGTACACCCACACTTCCTTGGTGTTGCCCTTGTCGGCTTCGCCGCGGGTGAAGAACAGCACGTTGGTCTTCACGCCCTGGGCGTAGAAGATGCCGGTGGGCAGGCGCAGGATGGTGTGCAGGTTGCACTTGTCCATCAGGTCGCGGCGGATGTCGGTGCCGATGTTGCTTTCGAACAGCACGTTGTCGGGCAACACCACGGCGGCCCGGCCGCCCGGCTTCAGCGCGCGATAGATGTGCTGCAGAAAGGCGAACTGCTTGTTGCTGGTGACGTAGACCAGGTCTGTCCGGGTGGGTGTGCCGCCGCCTTTCTTGGTGCCGAACGGAGGGTTGCTGAGAATCAGCGTGGCCAAGGGTAGCCGTGTGCCTTCTTCGCCGAGTGTGTCGCCATAGGTCACGCCGCCTTCGATGCCGTGCAACAGCATGTTCATCAACGCCAGCCGGTGCGTGTCCTGCACCAGCTCCATGCCGTGGAATGTGTGGTGCCGGTACTTGCGCTGCGCCTCGTCGCTGAGGCTGTCGAAGTCGTTGTGCTGGCGCAGGTAGTTGTTGGCCGCGATCAGGAAGCCGCAGGTGCCGGCCGCCGGATCCTGGATCACGTCGCCCAACTGCGGCTTCATCACCGCCACGATGCTGTCGATCAGCGCGCGCGGAGTGAAGTACTGGCCGGCACCGCTCTTCTTCTCGCCGGCGTTGCGCTCCAGCAGGTCTTCGTACAGGTCGCCCAGGTCGTCGCGATCGACGCTGTACCAGTCCAGCCCGTCGATGTCGGTGACCAGCTTGCTCAGCGTGGCGGGCTTGGTGATGAAGGTGTTGGCGTTGGCGTAGATCTCCTGCACCGCGCCGCGGCCGTGCAGGCCGTAGTCGAGCAGCATCTCCTTATAGAGGTCCAGCCGCTCCGGGGCCGAGGCGTTGAGCAGGTCGTCCCAGCGAGTGCCGGGTTGCTCGACCGGCGGCTCGGACTTCTTCGGGCGCTTCCAGACTTTGAGCCGGTCTTCCTGGCCGGTCTCCTTCATCATTTTCAGGAACAGCAGGTAGGTCAGCTCGCTCAGGTACTGGTGATAGGTGACGCCGTCGTCGCGCAATACATGGCACAGCGACCAGAGCTTGGCGCCGATGTCGAGTGCGGCAGTGTGGTTCATGGGGTGCAGAGTCAGAAGAAGTCAGCGCTTGGCAGATTCGGGCGGCGATGCCCACAGCGCGTCGTTGAAAGCTTCCAGCACGGGCTGGAGTTGTCCATTGAAGACCTTGTCGAGGCGGCTGAAACCGCCGCCTTCGCGCTTGAAGATGAGATCGGGGTCGTCGAGCGCGGCGCGGTCCACCAGCACGTTGGCCTTGGTCTGCGCCGCGATGCGCTTGAGCCAGTCGCGTTGCGGTGTGCTCCAAGGTTTGCCGCCCGGTGGATGCGCCAGCAGGTTCTGAAGCGCGCGGTCCACCCGCTCGGCGTAGGGCACCAGCGCGTCGCCGATGGCGGCTTGGCGGATGTAGCCGACGATGCGCGCGGCGATGTCCTGGTTGGTCAGCTCGCGCCAGGCCGAGGCCAGGTTGGTTTCGGTGAAGCCGGCGCGGTCCAGGGCCAGCACCAGTTCGCGCAGCTGCGCACGCGTCAGCTCGCGCGGGCGCGTCAGCACCGTCACCAACGCGGGAATCTGGTTGCCCTGAGTCTTGATGAACTCGCTGAATGCACGAAGGTAGTCATCCGGCTTCTGGGCCTTGCCGTAGCCGCGCTCGGCACGTTCGAAGCTGTCGGCATGCTCCGACACGTACATCTCGCGCTCGGGGCCGTCATTGCGGCGGTCCAGCAGCTCGCCGAGCTCCGGGTTCTGCATGAACCAGGCGGCCACTTCGGCCAGGGACATGGCCTTCAGTTTCTGCACGAAGGCCTGCACGGGCATGCCGGCCTTGGCTTCGAAGTCTTGCCGGTGCTGGTCGGAAAGGTGGCGCTTCTTGCGCTGAAGCTTGGCCAGAAACTGGTCGCGCGCCAGCTCGGTGGCCGATTCGTCCTTCAACGTCGCCAGTTCCTGGGCCAACTGGGTGAAGCTGATCTTCGGGTTCACGACCACGGGCTTCATGGCCGTCATGTCGCCGATGGCTTCGAAGATGCGTACAGCGTCGAACACGCGGAACGAATCCTTGACGTCGGTGCCGCCGAAGTCGCACAGGCGTGTGGCGCGGCCCAGCATCTGGTCGAACAGGATGCGGCTGTTCACCTGGCGCAGGAAAACCAGGTTGCAGATCTCGGGCACGTCCACGCCGGTGGTCAGAAGATCCACGGTCACGGCGACGTTGGGCAACCGTTCGTTCTTGAAGCGGCGTATGAGCTGCAGCGGCTTGTCGGCTGCGCCGGTGATCTTGATGACGGCGTCGTCTTCCACGGCGCCGTACTGGGCGGCGAAGGCCTGCTTGAGCAGGTCCACCACCATGTCGGCATGGCTGTCGCTGACGCAGAAGACCAGGCTCTTGCGGCGCGATGCCGGATCCAGCTCCTGGGCCAAATAGTTGCAGACCACTTCGTTGAAGGCCCGCGTGATGACCTTGCGGTTGAACTCGTCGACCTTGAGCTTGATCTCGTCAGGCGCCTTGAACAGATCGATCTGTTGACGGCCGGTGTGGTAGACCTTGACTTCTTCGCCGGCCTTCCAGGCGATGCCCTGGCTGGACAACTGTGTGTGCAGCTGGATGGGCGGTTCGTAATCCACCAGGTAGCCGTCGACGACGGCCTCGCGATACCCGTAGGTGAACACCGGCGCGCCGAAGATCTGGGCGGTGTGCAGCGCCGGCGTGGCGGTGAGGCCCACCTTCACCGCGTCGAAGTAGTCCAACACGCGCCGGTACTTGGAGACGTAGTCGTCGTAGCCGCGAAAGCTGAGTTCGGTGTCCGACAACTCGCGGTCCAGCAGGTAGCCGCGGTGGCATTCGTCGACGACGATGCAGTCGTACTGGTCGATGGGCGGCGGCGCCTCGCCATCGCCCGGGTACAGCACCCGTTGCACCATGCCCTGCACCGTGGCCAAGTGGACGGCGGTGTCGGCGTCGGGCAACTGGTCGTCCAGCTCCTTGATGCCAAAGATGTCGGCGAAGGTCTGCAGACGTTCCATCCGCGTGTCCTTGAAGGCGTTCGCGGCCTGCTCACCCAGGGCCGAACGATCCACCAGGAACAGGATGCGGCGGAAGCGCTTAGCCTTGAGCAAGCGGTAGATGAGGGCAATGCAGGTCTTGGTCTTGCCGGTGCCGGTGGCCATGGCCAGCAAGATGGCGCGCTGACCCATCTTGGATGCTGGCCTCGGTGGCAAGGATGGCCCGCTGCTGATAGGGCCGCAATGGAAAGCCGAAGTCGAACGGCGCATTGGCGAGTTCGGCATGCGCGCGGTCGACGTCACGCTGTAGCAGGGCGCCCAGACCTTCCGGCCTGTGCCAACCGTCGAGCGCGTGGCCCAGGTTCTCGGGGCGACGCAGGTCACAAAACCAGACGCCGCTCTGCTGCGCCAGCTGTCGCAAGTACGGGCGGCCGTTGGACGAGAAGACGAAGGGAACTCGAAACTCTGCGTTCGCACCGAAGTTGCTACCGGGAAGCACGACCTCGGGCGATGCCCTGAAGCCACGGCTGTAGCGCTTGGCCTGCTGCAATGCGGCCGACACATCGATGTTCTTGCGCTTGGCTTCCACGATCGCCACTGGCGTGAGGCCGATGAACAACGCGTAGTCGGCAGGTCCGGTCTCGGTGGGCCATTCGGCAATGGCGAGGTTCTGACCGCGTTGTGGCCGGGCCCCCTTGGCAAACGTGAGCCGAGCCGAGTCCACCGTCCAGCCCGCGGCGGCAAGCTGCTCGTCGATCAGCTGGCGGGTGTCGCTTTCGCTGATCTGGATGACAGCGGCCGCCGAGTTCGCCGCTGCCACGTACTTGGCAATGACCTGGGGCGGCTCGGCAGCAGCTTGGGCCTGAAGCACGTCCAGCCGTTTCAGGAGTTCTGCCTTTGCCGATTCGGCCTCGGCAGCCATGGTTTCCCAGAAGGTCCGGTCGTCCTCGGCCTGCTTAGCCTTCGCTTGGATCTGGTCGAGCACTTGCGCAGCACTTTGATGCGCGGCGCGGTACTGAGCCAGCTCGGCGCGAAGTGCATCGAGCTCGGCCTTGAGCTCCCCGCTTTCGTTTGCGGGTGGCGCTGGCGGTTGGAACGGTCCTGACTTGAAGGCCGGATCCTTGAAGGTCCGATGGAACCACACGCCGAGTTGCCAGGTGATCCGCAGGCTCAGCAACGCGATGCGATGGTTGCCGCCCAAGCGATGGTTGGCATCGTTGCCTGCCTTGCGAATCTCAGTGAACAACGTCCCGACTTCGCGTGGAACGATGCCCTGGTCTTGCAATCGCCGGACCAGATCGACCTGCTTCTCGTCGGGCGACGTGAAGACTCCCACGTTCGACGCCGCGAGCTGCGCGAGCAGTTCGGCCAGCTGTCGGAGCTTCAAGAGGCAGGTGTTCGGATCGTCGGCAAAGTAGCGCTCGGCAAGCATCCCGAGGCGCACGAGCTGCTGATCGTGCGCCTTGAGATGTCCGAAGTTCGATGGCTTGTCGCCGAGCATTTGCAGTCTTGGGCCTGAGGCTGGCGCTACTTGCGAGATGTCGTGGCATGGCGTCGGCCGGTCGCCTTGACCGGCTGGGGAGCGATGCCGTGATCACGACAGTAGCTGAGCACCATCACCTCCAGCATGGACGCGACACTGCGCCTCTCGACCTCGGCTGCTGCGGACAGCGCCGCCTTGACATCGGGGGGGACTCGGGCGCTGACCACCTCGGTCTTCGTGACAGCCACGTGGATCTCCTGTGTGAAAAACGCTAGCGGATTGCAAGGGTATCCGTTCTGGTCTGGGAGACGCTTCGGGGTTCTCCTGCAGCCGGACCCCGATTCGAGCCCAGCGAGGTCCTCCTGGGGTCCTGGCCCAGCACACTGCGCAGACCGTCTGCCAAATGTGCACCGAGTGGCTGGGGAAGGCCGGCTTGGTGCGCGAGCCGGCGTTCTATGTCGGTCCCGATTCGCCGTATGCCAATCGCCACCAGCTCGCGACCACCGACAAGAGCTGGACCGCGAAGGACATCGACATCGAGGCGCTGATCGCGAAGCGCGAAGATGAACTTCGAAAGGGCGATGAGCAGCTGTTCGCAGCTGCTGCTCAGAAGTACCTGAGGGAGTGCAAGCAGGAGGCGCAGTGTCTTCGTGGTCCCCGCAGCGGTCTTCAAGAGTCAGCGACCTCTCGTGCTGGTGCTGAACGATGTCGCGTGGCGGATCGTCGAGGAGTGCCCCGGGCAGCACGACGAATTCGTGTTCGTCTGGCGTCGGGAACGCGTGAAGAACATCGACGAGGAGCCGGTCATGCCGTACGGGCCGATCGACACGATCACCAACAACGGGTTCCAGAAAGCCAGGCGGACCGCCGGGCTCGAACGTGTCCGCGTGCACGATCTGCGGCACACCTTCGGCCAGCGGCTGCGGGACGCCGGCGTGGCAGAAGAGGACCGGGCCTTGCTGCTGGGGCACGCCATCGCCGGCATGCCGCAGCACTACGTCACCGCCACGATTGCGCGGCTGGTGGTGGCGGCCAACAAGGCCAACGAGACGCGCGACCGCACCACGCTCCTGCGCGTGGTCAACGGGTAGTAGGCATCAGCAGGTTGCGCGGGAGTCGCGCAAAAGTCGCGCAGCAAAGAAAAACGGGCTAGCCCTTCTGGAGCTAACCCGTTGTTCTAGAACGATGTTCTGGTGCGGCTGGCAGGATTCGAACCCACGACCCCTTGGTTCGTAGCCAAGTACTCTATCCAACTGAGCTACAGCCGCGTAAGCCTTGCAGTATAGCAGTATTTTTTCTCAAGCTAATCAAGAAGCCGCGCGGCTGCGGCGTAATGGCGTGTCACCCGGTCGGTGTCGCGCTCTTCCTCTGCGATGTGGGCCAGCGTGAGCAGGGCCCGTCGACGCTGTGCAGGGGGCAGCGTCGCATCCGCCACGGCGACGTCCAGCAACTGTCGCGCTTTGCCCCATAGGCGGCATTCGGCGAGTGCCGTCCCCGCAGCATGTGCAATGGCGGCTTCACGGGGGAATGCCTTTGAAGCTGCTTCGATGCGCGGGATCCAGTCCGGTCCAATGCCGCTTGCTGCGGCCACAAGGCCCTTGGCAATGGCGGCACGCTCGTCTGCGCTCAGCTCGCCAATGCCATCCCAGAACGGCCGCAGCAACATGCGTGCATCTTCCGGTGCGCCGAGCTCTGCGGCGCGTTCGGCGGCATCGGCAGCCACGCAAGGGTCGCGCCGATCGGCGCTGTCGAACTGCAGCCACACGCGACGCAGCTGTTCGGGGTCGCGCGCAGTGGCCATGGCCTCGGCGGCGAGCGTACGCAGCAGGCCCCGGGCGGCGACCTTTGAAAACGCCTGGTGTTTCGCGAGTAGGCGCGCGGTCTTCAGCGCCTCCAGGTGTTGGTTGCCGAGGCGCGTGGCTTGCAGCTTCAGCCGCAGCGCGTGCGTGCGGCGCGCCACGCCGGGCGGCAGTTCGGCCAGCAGTTCCAGCGCACGCGCTGCATCGCGATCGTCGAGTGCCCATTCCGCAGCGAGCAGGCGCGCGCCTTCCTCGGTCGAGCGCGCGGCGAAGCTCGTGCGCGCCAGTTCGAGGGCTCGCTGCAGCGACTCGTCGCGCTTGGCGCGGTCTTGCAGGCGGTGTGCGCTGTCCGCGGCCAGCAAGTGGCCGAGCATGGTGAACTCGTTGTCCTGCGCGAGATCCGGCGTGTCGGCCTGGATGGCCAGCGCACGCCGCGCGGCGCTCTGCGCCCGGGTGTAGCGGCCGCCGAAATACTGCGCCAGTGCATTGCGCAGCGCCGCTTGCGCGCTGCGGTCCCGCCGTGCCACGCGCCACTCGTGCGCGCGCTGCGGCAGCTCGACCAGCGAGCGCAGGGCCTGAAACGTAGACAGCAGCGCCAGGCAGGTGAGCGCCAGCATGATGAGGAAGAGGTTGAGCGAGGTGTCGAGCCGCCAGTCGCCCCAGTAGATGCTGACGATGCCGTCGTTGGCGCCGAAGGTGGTGGCAGTCACCACGGCCACGGCGAACAGCAGCAGGAACCAAATGATCGCGCGCATGCCGCCAAGCCCTCAGCGGCCACCGGCCGATGCGACGGCCAGTGCGGCCAGCGTGTCGTCGGGCCGGGGCAGTGCCACCTGTCGCGACTGCGTGCTCACCTGCTTCATGAGTTCGGTGGCCAGGGCGTAGCGACGCGACGAATGATCGAAATAGCGATCCAGCGTGGACAGCGCCATCTGCAGGTCGGCCTGGGCGGTCTCGTACTGCCGGCTGAGCAGGGCCAGCCGTGCATTGAGCAGGCGCAGCTTGAGGTTCTCTCGCAGGAAGTAGGCCTGGTCTGGGGCGATGAGCATGGCTTCGGGGTGCTCGATGCGGGTGACGCGCACGAGCGATTTCACCTCGGACCACGCACGCTCGCCGGCATCCGACCACAGCGATCGCCAATCCCACCGGGCGCCGGCCGGCGCCGGGGTTGCGGGCATGCCTGCGGACGCCGACGCGGCCCGGGCAGCGGGCAGCGGGCGCCGGGGCTGCAGTGCTGACACGAGCGGCAGTTCGTCGACCAGCCGGACGGCCTCGTCGAGCTTGGGGCTCAGGGACGGTACATCGACCACGCCCGCGGCTTTGGCGCGGTCGAGGTCGCGGGCGATCGCGTGGCGTATGCCCTCCAGGCGAGAGGCGTTGTGGCGCGCCAGCCGCTCGTCGGCCTGCCGCAACGCGGCCACCAGCGGCTCGGAGGCGCCGGTGATGCTGGTCTGCTGCATGGCTACGCGCAGGGCTGCCTCGATGTCGGCAAGGACGTTCTCGTCGCGCGAGCGCGAGAGCGAATCGATGAGGTATTCAAGCTGCCCGCGTTGCACCCAGGCTTCGCCCACCCGGGCCTCCACGGCGGCGACCTTGGCGGCTGCCTCCTGCATGCCCTCTTGCGCCTGGCGTGCCAGGGCGCGAGCTTCCACCGCTTGCTCGTGGCTTTCCTGCTGGCGCTTGACGAGTTCCTTCTGCAGTGTGTTCACGCGCCTCTGGGCCGACCATGCCATGAGCAAGGCAGTGATCGCGACCAGGAAGAGCATGGCGGCCAGCACCCACGCGGGCCGCATCGGATGGATGACCCGGGACAGAAGAGGCTTCTTGCCGTCTTCACGTGTGGCCGGGGATGCGGAAACGACTTCGGTGGGGGCTTCGCTCACGATGCGAGGGATTGTATGCAGGCCACCACGGCGTTCAGGGTGGGGCGGGTCTCGTGCACCAAGCCGAAGCCGGCCTCGCGCGCACGCCGTGCAATGCGCGGGTGTGTGGCTAGCGCCCTGGCGTCGTTCCAGCGCGCACCGGGGCAGGCGTGCAGCAGGTGGTCGATCGCTTCGGAGCTGCTGAAGAACCAAAGGTGCGCTCGCGGCTGCGCCAAGGCGTCGTCGAGATGGCGTCGGCACGGGCCCGACAGGTTGGGTGCGATGCGCCGATATGCCGACACGAAACTCACTTCCGCGCCATGCGAGCGCAGCGTGTCGGCCAGCCATTCGCGGCCCCCGCCGCCCCGCACGACGAGGACGGATGCACCCACCCACGTCTCATGCTGGAGCTGACACCACAGGGCTTCGGAATCGAACTGCGGCGCATCGGCGGCGGGCTCGCGCACGGTGGCTGCCGGCACGCCCAGTCGCCGCAGTGCCTGCGTCGTGCCCGGCCCGACTGAACCGGCCCATGGGCCGGCGGGCCATGGCACGCCCGGCGGTCGCAGGTCGAAGAACCACTGCGCTGCGTTGGGGCTCACGAACACGACCAGGCGCCTGCACCCCAACGTGTGCCAGGCGGCATGCACGGCAGAGGTGTCGGCCGGTGGCGCGATGTCGATGAGCGGTAGCGCGAGAGCGTCGATGCCGTGCATGGCGAGCGAGCGCACCCACTCGGCCGCCTGTGTGGCAGGCCGGGTCACGATGACACGCAGGGGCGTGGAGGGCATTCGGGGTGACGACAGGCGTGGCCCGCTGAAGGCGGAAAGCGGGCCTCAGTGCACCCGCGTGGAAACCAGGTAATCGGCGGCGCCCTGTTCGCGCAGCGTGGCTGCGGCGCGTTCGCCCAGTTCACGGGCCTGCTCGACACGGGTCACCTCGGCTTCAGCGCGGGCGTGCAGCACTGCCGCATCGCGACGCTCGGGGTGTCCTAACGCGGCGCGCAGCACGAGCGTGCCACCCTGCCATGCGGCGTAGGCCGCCAGCGGCATGCTGCAGCTGCCCCCGAGGGCCCGCGATACGGCGCGTTCGGCCTGCACAGCCAGTGTGGTGGGCGGGTGCGCCAATGTCGCCAGCATGTCGTGCAGGGGACGGTTCTCTGTGCGTACTTCCAGGCCCAGCGCGCCCTGGCCGGCGCACGGCAGCATCTGCTCGGGCTCGAACAGGGCACGGATGCGCCCGGCGAGCCCCAGCCGCTTGAGGCCCGCTGCGGCGAGCACGATGGCATCGCACTGGCCTTCGTCGAGCTTGCGCAGCCGCGTGTCGAGGTTGCCGCGCAGCGGCTCGATGTGCAGGTCGGGTCGCAGCGCACGCAGTTGCACCACCCGGCGCAGGCTGGACGTGCCCACCTTGGCGCCCCGCGGCAGCTCGCCAAGCGACGCTGCGATATTGGAGACGAAGGCGTCGCGCGGATCCTCGCGTTCGAGCACCGCGGCCAGCTCGAAGCCGGGCGGCAGGTCCATGGGTACGTCCTTGAGCGAGTGCACGGCAAGGTGCGCGCGGCCTTGCTCCAGTGCGTTCTCGAGTTCCTTGACGAACAACCCCTTGCCACCCACCTTGGCCAGCGTGCGGTCGAGGATCTGGTCGCCACGGGTGGTCATGCCGAGCAGCTCGACCGTGGCGCCGAAGCGCTGCAAGAGCAGTTCGCGTACGTGATGGGCCTGCCACAGGGCGAGCCGGCTCTCCCTCGTGGCAATGATGATCGGTGGGGTCATGCGGGCATGCTAGCAGGCGGTCTGCAGGAGACCCGGATCCTAGAATCCGCCACCCCATCACGTCGTCAGTCATGCCGCGAACCCGCCAAGTCCGAGACGCCGCCGAGAAGAATCGCCCGTTGATGGAGGACATCCGGCTGCTAGGCCGCATCCTCGGCGACGTCATCCGCGAGCAGGAGGGCCCGGCGGCCTTCGAGCTCATCGAGCGCGTGCGGCAGCTGTCGGTTGCCTATCGGCTCAAGCGCGACACCCAGGCGGGCCGTGCACTCGACCGGCTGCTGAAGAACCTTTCGGGTGACCAGACGGTCAGCGTAATCCGCGCCTTCAGCTATTTCTCGCACCTGGCCAACATCGCGGAGGACCGCCATCACGTGCGGCGGCGTTCCCACCACGAGCGACAGGGGCACCTGCAGGAAGGCTCGCTGGTGCTCACGCTGGAGCGGCTGGCCGAGGCGGGCATTCGCGCCACCGAGGTGGCCGAAACACTGCAAAAGGCCTACATCTCGCCGGTGCTCACTGCCCACCCGACGGAAGTGCAGCGCAGGAGCATCCTCGATGCGGAGCGAGCGATCGCGCAGCTGGTAGAAGCCCGAGAGATGCTGGCCACCGAGCGCGACCGCGCGGAGAACGAAGCAATGATCCGTGCGCGTGTCACGCAGCTGTGGCAAACGCGCATGCTGCGTACCGCCCGGCTCACGGTGGCCGACGAGATCGAGAACGCGCTGTCGTACTACCACACGACTTTCCTGCGCCAGATCCCGCGGCTGTATGCGGAGATCGAGGCCGCCCTCCCGGGTCACGAGATCGCGAGCTTCCTCCGCATGGGCCAGTGGATTGGGGGCGATCGCGACGGCAACCCCTACGTCACCGCCGACACGCTGCGCATGGCGCTGGCCCGGCAAGCGGAGACGGTGCTGCGCTTCTACCTCACCGAGATCCACGAACTGGGTGCGGAGCTCTCGGTGTCGGCCATGCTGGCTCCCGTGACGCCCGAGATGCGCGCGCTGGCGGCCGCCTCGCCCGACCACAGCCTGCACCGCGAGGACGAGCTGTATCGCCGTGCCTTGATCGGGATGTATGCGCGGCTGGCCGCCACGCTGCACGAGTTCACCGGGACCGAGGCCCTTCGGCACGCCGTGGCCCCGCAGGCGCCGTACCGCACGGCCGGCGAGCTGCTGGCGGATTTGCGCGTGATCGACGCCTCGCTCGTGTCGCACCATGCCGAGGCGTTGGCGCGGCCGAGGTTGAGGCCACTCATGCGCGCAGTGCAGGTCTTCGGCTTCCATCTGGCCACCGTGGACCTACGGCAAAGCTCCGACAAGCACGAGGAGGTGGTGGCCGAGCTGCTCCGGGTGGCGAGGATCGCTCCCGACTACTGCGCGCTCCCCGAGGACGAGCGGCGCGAGCTGCTGCTGCGCCTGCTCGACGATGCGCGGCCGTTGCGCGTGCGCGCGGCCGGCTACGGTGAGCTCACGCAAAGCGAGCTGGCGGTGTTCGAGGCGGCGCAGCAGATGCTGCAGCGCTACGGGCGCCAGGCGCTGCGCCACTACATCATCTCGCACACCGAGGACGTGAGCGACCTGCTGGAGGTGCTGCTGCTGCTCAAGGAGGTGGGCATCCTGCGCGGAACGCTGGACGACGCGGCCGAGACCGATCTCATCGTGGTGCCGCTGTTCGAGACCATCGGTGATTTGCGGCAGGCGGCGGCCATCATGCGCGCCTTCTATGCCTTGCCGGGTATCGCGCAGATGATGGTCCGCTCGGGCCGCGAGCAGGACGTGATGCTCGGCTACAGCGACAGCAACAAGGACGGCGGCACCTTCACCAGCAACTGGGAGCTGTACCGTGCCGAGATCGCGCTGGTGGAGCTGTTCGCCGGGCTGAGCCGCGAGCATGGGCTCACGCTGCGGCTGTTCCATGGGCGCGGCGGCACCGTGGGCCGCGGGGGCGGACCGAGCTACGAGGCCATCCTCGCGCAACCGCCGGGCACCGTGAACGGCCAGATCCGGCTCACGGAGCAGGGCGAGGTCATCGCCTCCAAGTACGCCCACCCGGAGATCGGCCGGCGCAACCTGGAAACGCTCGTGGCTGCCACGCTCGAGGCCACGCTGCTGCATCCCACCAAGAGCGCGCCGCGGGCCTTCTTGGAGGCCGCCGCGCAGATCAGCGAGGCGAGCTACGCCGCCTACCGCAAGCTGGTGTACGAGACGCCTGGGTTCACCGATTACTTCTTCAGCGCCACACCCATCCGCGAGATCGCGGAGCTGCACATCGGTTCACGCCCGGCCTCACGCAAGGCCTCGCGCGCCATCGAGGACCTGCGCGCCATTCCCTGGAGCTTCAGCTGGGGCCAGTGCCGGGTGGCGCTGCCGGGCTGGTGCGGCTTCGGCTCTGCCATCGAGCAGTTCCTGGCCGATGCGAAGACGCGCAACGAGCGCCTCGCGCTGCTGCGCCGCATGCACCGCCAGTGGCCGTTCTTTCGCACGCTGCTGTCCAACCTGGACATGGTGATCGCCAAGACGGACCTGGCCATCGCGCAGCGCTACGTCGAGCTGGTGGACGACCGGCGCCTGGGCCGGCGCATCTTTTCGCTCATTCGCGACGAGTGGCAGCGTACCAACGATGCGCTCGCACTCATCACCGGCCAGCCGCAGCGCTTGGCCGCGAACCCGGCGCTGTCGCGGTCCATCGAGCACCGCTTCCCGTACATCGACCCGATCAACCACCTGCAGGTGGAGCTGATGCGGCGCTACCGCCAGGGGCGTGAAGGCGACCCGGGGATGGAGCGGGTGCAGCGCGGCATCCACATTTCGATCAACGGGGTGGCGGCGGGGCTGCGCAACACCGGCTGAAGGCGCTCAGGCCGGCCGCCATCTCGCCCGAGCGGCCCACCTCGCCGAGGTGGGCGAGCGTGCGCCGCGCGCCTTCGCAACTGAGCCTGTCGGCCCCTGCGGGCATCTCGGCCGCGGTGGCCTTCTTCACGGCTTCGATGTCCTCCTGCAGCGCCTGCAACTGCTCCGCCGGCCAGCCCAGTTGCGTGGCCAGGTGCAGGCCCGCCTCACGATCCGACACCATCATCGACCGGGTGGACAGCAGCAGGGCGATGTCTTCGCATCGCTCGGGGCGCTCCGGTTCGCGCAGCGCCTCGTCGTTGCAGTAGGCATCGAACGGGTGGTACGGCGGAAGCAGTGCGCCGGACTGCGCCTCGATAACGTCGTGGACGAGCTTCATGACGGCCCGCAGCTCCGTGTCCGAAGGCACATGCGCGGCCAGTGCGGCGGGAAGCAGGCCCGAGCCGGTGTCGCTGTGCGTGGCCTGCGCGATGCGCTCCATGGCGTGGTCCAGTCCTGCGGCGTCGGCGCGCGCTTGCGCGTTGCGGGCCACGAACATCCAGGGTGCCGCGTTCGTGGGGTCCAGCAGCGCCCAGCTCTCTGCGGAGAGCGCCGCGCACGCCGGGTCATTCGACACCGTGCCGCGGCAGGCACTCAACGCGATGGCGTGGATGCGCGGGTCGTTGCTCGTCTGGGCCATGCGGGCCAGCGCCTGTATGGCGCCCAGGCGCGCCTGCAAGGTGTCGGTTCCATTGCAGCCGGGTTCGCTGCAGCTCACGGAGCGATCGTGCAGCGCCTCGATGAACAGGGCCGCGGCCGCCAGCCACGGTTCACCAGAGCGCCGCAGGCTGCCCAGCAGCGACTGGCGGGCACGATCGACCTCGGCATCGGAAAGCTGGGAGAGATCAGGCGTGCCGTCCGCCGCCAGGCGTACGCGCAATCCGCCGCACGTCGCCACGTCGGGTTGCGACGAGACCGGGGCCGAGGCATGCTGCGCGGACTCGCCAGGCGACGAGGCCGGCCTGATGGGCGCAACGGCCGTGGCCGCCGCTACCGCGGTTGGCGCGGCGTGCAAGGTGTGCGGGGTGAACGCCTGTGTCCCATCAGGCGCGGTGCGTGTGATGGGCAGCGCCACCACGAGCGCCACGGCGGCCCACAGGCTGGCGATGCGCAGCACGCGGCCCCAGCTGAAGGCCGGGGGATCAAACCAGATGCGAAGGCGCTTCATGGGGCGACCCTACAGGCCTGCGGCCACCAGGGCCTCGCGTACCGCCGAGGCCTGTCGCCGCGACACGGCCAGCCACTCGTCCACCGGCGCCACGCGCACGGCCCAGCCTTCGCCGGTGTCCTCCTCGCTGCCGGCGATCGCGCGGCGTTCGAGCGCGCGCACGGCCCGCTTGGCCACCAGCGCGTTGCGGTGCACGCGGATGAAGCGATCACCCAGGCGTTGCTCCAGGTCGGACAGCGCGTCGTCGAGCACATAGGTGTGCTGCGCGGTCCGCAAGGTCACGTACTTCAGTTCGGCCTTGAGATAGAGCACTTCGGACACCGGCACGCGCACCACGCGGCCCCGGTCGCTCACCACGACGACGGGCTCCGTGTCGCCCGGCGCGGCCGGCTGCGGCAGGGCCAGCCGCAGGGCCACCCGCTGCAGCGCCGCGTGCAGCCGCTCACGGCGCACCGGCTTGGTGAGGTAATCCACCGCTTCCAGGTCGAAGGCCTTGAGCGCGTGCTGGGCGTGCGCGGTCACGAAAACCACCGCGGGAGGGGGGGTTCGCTGGCGCAGCTCCGCGGCCAGCTGCGTGCCATCGCGACCCGGCATGTGGATGTCCAGCAGCACCAGGTCGCAGGCCTGCGACTGCAGCCACACGAGCGCCTGCGCCGCGTTGCCCGCCTCGCCCGCCACGTAACAGCGGGGCTGGACACATTCCTCGACCAGGCCGCGAAGTCGCATGCGGGCGAGTTCCTCGTCATCGACGAGCAGCACGCGTATCGGAGCGGTATCGGTGTTCATAGCGGTACGACGATCTGTACACGGAAGACATTGCGGTCCAGGCGGCTGTCGAAATGGGCGGCCACGTCGTGCATCAGCCGCAGGCGCTCACGCACATTGGCCAGCGCGATGCCGTTGCCCGGACGCGAGGGTGAAGGCGGCACGGTGTTGACGATGGAGATGATCGCTCGGCCATGACGCACGCGGGTGCGAACACGAATGGTGCCGCCCTGGTCGGCTGGTTCCACGCCGTGTCGAACGGCGTTTTCCACCAGCGGCTGCAGCAGCAGCGGCGGCACGCGGGCCGCGCCAGCGGCTGGATCGAGTTCCCAGCTCACCTGCAGCCTCTGGCCGAAGCGGATCTGCTCGATGGCGAGGTAGCGCTGCGCGAGCTCCACCTCCTCGGCCAGCGACACCGATTCACCGCTGTCGGTGAGCGCGACGCGGAACAGCTCGGCGAGGTCTTCGAGCACGACTTCCGCCCTTGCCGGGTCGAGCCGCACGAGGCTGAGCGCGGTGTTGAGCGTGTTGAAGAGGAAGTGCGGCCGGATGCGCGACTGCAGCTCGGCCAGGCGCGCGGTGGTGTCGGCCGGCACGCGCGCCGCCGCGCGCAGGCGCAGCCACTGGAAGATCACGGCCGCCATGCCGGCGCCGGCCACGGCGGGTGCGAGGCCGCGTGTGGCGGTGAACAGGTCAAGACCTGTGGAGGCGAGGAGCATCCAGCCGAACAGGCCGCCGGCCGCGCCGAGCGCGAGCGTGGCCACCCATTGGGCAGGCAGGGGCAGCGCACCGAGAAGGCGCTTGGCCAGGCAGGTGACGAGCAGCCACGACAGCACCCCTGCGAGGGCCGCAGCCGTTGAGGTGGTGGCGAGCGATAGCCAGGAGGCCAGGTCGGGTGCAGCGAAGAGGGTGCCGACGGCCACCGCCGCGTTCACGAACAGCACGGCGCGCAGCACGACCCCGACGTGGCAGACATCGAAGACCATCGGCTGCTCTCGGGCCATCGGCATGGCCGCGGCGTCGAGCGTGTTGCCGAACGCGCTGCTGCGCAGTTCGTCCGGCCGCGTGGCTTCCGGCCACTGCGTGGCCGGAAGGTGGTCGGCGGACTGGGTGGCCTCGCCCGAGCCGCTGTTCGAGGAAGACGACGCCATGGGGTGCTCGATAGAATCGCGGCGTGAGTGCAACCGCATTCACCGTGCATTGTCACCAACTCCAGGTCCCTGCCGCCATTGCGGCAACGCCGCCGCCTCATGTCCTCCAGCCAACTCGACAAGAAGTCACAAGCCTGGTCCGCGCTGTTCACCGAACCGATGAGCGAGCTGGTCAAGCGCTATACCGCCAGCGTCTCTTTCGACCGCCGGCTCTGGAAGGCCGACATCGCCGGCTCGCTCGCACATGCCGAGATGCTCGCCGCGCAGGGGGTGATCGGGCAGGACGACCTGGAGGCCATCCGCCGAGGCATGGCCCAGATCACCGAGGAGATCGAGTCGGGCCGCTTCGAGTGGAAGCTCGACTTGGAGGACGTGCACCTCAACATCGAGGCCAGGCTTACGCAGCTCGTGGGTGATGCCGGCAAGCGGCTGCACACCGGCCGCTCGCGCAACGACCAGGTGGCCACCGATGTGCGGCTGTGGTTGCGCGACGAGATCGACCGCCTCGCGCCCCTGCTGCGGCAGATGCAGCTGGCGCTCGTGGAGGTGGCAGAGAAGAACATCGAGACGATCCTGCCCGGCTTCACGCACATGCAGGTGGCTCAGCCGGTGAGCTTCGCTCACCACCTGCTCGCGTATGTGGAGATGTTCGTGCGCGACGAGGAACGGCTGGCTGAGCTGCGCCGGCGCGTGAACCGCCTGCCGCTGGGCGCCGCGGCGCTGGCCGGTACGAGCTACCCGCTGGACCGCGAGCGCGTGGCGCGTACGCTGGGTTTCGAGGGTGTGTGCCAGAACAGCCTCGATGCGGTGAGCGACCGCGACTTCGCCATCGAGTTCACGTCGTTCGCGAGCATCGCCATGGTGCACGTGTCGCGCCTGGCGGAGGAGCTTGTGCTGTGGATGAGCCAGAGTTTCGGCTTCATCGACCTGGCCGACCGCTACTGCACGGGCTCGTCGATCATGCCGCAGAAGCGCAACCCCGACGTGGCTGAGCTGGCGCGCGGCAAGAGCGGCCGCGTGGTGGGCCACTTGATGGCGCTCATCACGCTGATGAAAGGCCAGCCCCTCACCTACAACAAGGACAACCAGGAAGACAAGGAGCCGCTGTTCGACACCGTCGACACGCTGGCCGACACGCTGCGGATCATGGCGGAGATGGTGGGGGGCATCACCGTGAAAGCCGAGGCCATGGAGCGCGCGGCGCTGCGCGGCTATGCCACGGCCACTGACCTGGCCGACTACCTGGTGAAGAAGGGCCTGCCCTTTCGCGACGCCCACGAGGTGGTCGCCCATGCGGTCAAACACGCCATCGGCGAGGGCGTGGACCTGTCCGAGCTGCCGCTGCCCACGCTGCAGGGCTTCCATGCGTCGATCGGGACGGATGTGTACGAGGTGCTCACCCTGCGCGGCTCGGTGGGCGCGCGGCAGGTGCTGGGCGGCACGGCGCCGGAGCAGGTGAGGGCGCAGCTCGCGCGGCATCGGTCGCGGCTGGGCGAGACCAGCATGTAGAGGAGGCTGCTGCAGCGACAGGTACACCAGCTCCTTGCTGCCCCTGCGGGGGCACGCTGATTCCGCGCGGCCTGCACTCCCAGAGCCAGATCGAGATTCGGTTGCACGGGCCAGGTGACGCTGGTCGCGATGATCAGCAGCCAGCACCAGCCACGTCGCGGCAGCAGGAGCCGAGCACTTACGTGCACGAGCAACAGGAAGGGAACGGGTAGGGCGAAGGCCGAGGCGACCAACCCGGTGGTGGGCGTAGCGTGGCGAGTGCGGACTGGGCCAACCTGTATGCCAATGCCGGCCACGGCTTCGAAATACTCACCTCCACGCAAATCGCCTACGAAGGCACCGGCCCCAACACCGCGCTGCGCGCCTCACGCGGCCGGCACGCCGAGGTCGGTGCCAAGCTCTGCTGCCGGCCTCTCGCGGCCCGTCAACGCGAAGCGATCAGCTCCTTGCGATAGCGGCCCGGCGTCATGCCCGTGATGCGCCCGAAGGTGCGGGTGAACTGGCTCTGGTCGGTAAAGCCCACCGCGCAAGCGATGTCGGCAAGGCCGAGTGTCGGGTCGCGCAACAGGCGTTTTGCCCGCTCCACGCGTCGCTGCAGCACAAGCTGGTGAGGCGTGGCACCGACCGTGTCGCGAAAGGCCGTGAGAAAGTGACGCTGGCCGACGCCGGCCAGTGCCGCCAGTTCGTCGAGGCCGAGTGGGCGGTGCAGCTGTGCTTCGATGAAGTCGAGAACGCGCTGCATGCGCCCCGGGGCCATGCGCGTCCGTTTCCTCGGCAGCGGCGCCAACGCGGCCAGGCGGGCCACGAGTGCCGTCACAAGGGCATCGATGACGAGTGGGCCGGCGGGACTGTGCTCCGCACAGTCGTGGATCATGGCAGTGACCAAGTGCTGCACTGCCTTGTCGTCGAAGTCGTGGCCAGCCCAGTGCTCGATCCCCGACCGCTCATAGGAGGCCTGCTCGACGATGCGCGCAACGCGCTCGCGCGTGACCACCACGAAGTTCTGCCGCACGCTGCCTTGCCACGCGAAGTGCTGCAGTTCCTGTGGCTGCCAAAGGCGCATCTGGGGACGCAGCATCCGCCAGTCACCGCCGGCGTGCAGCGGGCGAACCGTCAGAGGGTTCAACCAGCGCTGCAGGCACAGTGCCTGATGGAGAAACTGAACCTCTCCCGCAGGCGCGGCGAGCACGTCGAGCACCACGGCACCATCGCAGCCGGCGGTCGACGCGCTCAGTGTGCGGCCCAGCGCGGCGTCCATGGCGAACAGGGGTGACTGGGCCGGCGTGGCGTTCAAGGGACTCGGCAGGACCCGGCGGAGGGTTGTGGTGAGGAAGTGCCGCGCGCGTGCTGCAGGGCGCGGCTTTGGAAAACTCGGCTTTTGACAATAGCGCGGGAAACGCCAAGACGGGATCGGGTCCTCTCCCTAGATTCGCCGAGGCGGCCCGAGGGGGTTGCAGATGCATGAGGAGACAGACACATGGGGTTCCGACCCACGGGCGTGCGTGTGCTCGCCTTGGCCATCGTTGCGGCTGCCGCGATGGCCGCTTGCGGAGGTGGCGAAGCACTGAACTGCACTGAGATCACGACAGATCGCCTGGCCTTGCCGGGTTTGAAGGTGGCCCAGGCGGTTGAAGTGGCCGCATCGAGCACGTTGCCGGCGCACTGCAAGGTCAGCGGTTCCGTGAACGAGCGTACGGGTATCAATGGCAAGCCTTACGCGATCGGGTTCGAGCTGCGGCTGCCGCGGCTGGCCGACTGGAAGCACAAGTTCTTCTTCCAGGGCGGCAGCGGCACGGACGGCGCGATCAGCCCGGCGGTTGGCGACCTCGTCAACACCACGAGCACGACCGCGCTGGCGCAGGGCTACGCGGTCGTCGCGACCGACGGCGGGCACGCCACCGGAAGATCCGACGCCGACTTCGGGCTCGATCCGCAGGCTCGCATCGACTATGGCTACAACGCCGTGGGCACGCTCACCCCCTTGGCGAAGGCGATCGTCGCGCGCCACTATGGCGACATCCCGCGGCGCTCCTACTTTATGGGCTGTTCCAATGGCGGTCGCCAAGCCATGGTCGCCGCTGCACGTTTCGCCAACCAGTTCGACGGGCTGGTTGCCGCGGCCCCCGGCTTCAACCTGCCCAAGGCGGCCCTTGCCCAGGCCTGGGACACCCAGCAATTCATGTCTGCCGGGGCCGGGCAGCTGCCGAAAGACGTGTTCCCGGCGGCTGCAATGACGGAGGTCTCGCAGCGCATTCTTGCCAAGTGCGATGCGCTCGACGGTGCCAGCGATGGCATCGTCAACGACCGCGCCGCCTGCCAGAGCGCCTTCAGCCTCGACAGCGACGTGCCCACGTGCAGCGTCGAGGCGACCGGCGGCTGCCTGAGCGCGGCGCAGAAGGTGGCGCTTCAGCGGGTCTTCGACGGCGTGAAGAACAGCGCCGGCCAGAGCCTGTACGCGAACTGGCCCTGGGATCCCGGCATCGCCGGTGGAAACTGGCGCTTCTGGAAGCTGGATGCAGGCTTCGCTCCGCTGCCGTTCAATACCCTCACCGGCGCTGGTGCCGTTGGCTACATCTTCTCCACGCCGCCGGACATGCCCGACCTCACCGATGGAGGACTGGGCTACCAACTCAGCATGAGCTTCGATGTGCAGGGGCCGAAGATCTACGCCACCCAAGCACCGTACTACGAGTCGGCGATGAGCTTCGTGACGCCACCGAACCCGACGCAGCTGACCAAGCTGAAGCAGCATGGCGGCAAGCTGATCGTCTATCACGGCACGGCCGACCCGGTGTTCTCGGCCAACGACACCATCGCTTGGTATGAGGCGCTCAAGAGCGAGGACGTCACGGCCACGAACTACGCGCGGCTGTTCCTCGTGCCGGGCATGAACCACTGCAACGGCGGCCCGTCGACCGATCAGTTCAACATGCTCGCGGTTCTGGAAGACTGGGTCGAGAAGGGGACGGCGCCCGAGCAGGTGACGGCAGCTGTCAACCCCGCCGATCCCGACGTCGTCGCGGCCGGCTGGCCGGCCACCCGGACCCGCCCGCTGTGCGCCTACCCGAAGCAGGCGTGGCTGAAGCCCGGGGCGACGGACATCGAAAGCGCAGCAAGCTTCGTGTGCCAGTAGCTTTGAAAAGGTGTGAACGAAACGGCTATGCCCGCGCATCCCGATGCTCAGGCATGCCGGATTCATCGACACCTTGAGGGCGACCCCAGGCGGCGCCAAATGTCCGCCCCGCCCCCGCGGGGGGTGACCCAAGAACGGCAATTTAGACCGAAGTTCCGGCCTGCCAGGCCTCCATAACGGCGCCTGACCCCTTGTAGATCAA
>CBINKC010000066.1:0-23406 GCA_966251135.1 uncultured Burkholderiaceae bacterium | reverse complement strand
CTTCGATGGCTGTGGCCTCGCCCAGCGCGTACTTGAGCGGGTGAAAGTGGAAGGTGTCAGGTTCGAGCAGCCCGGCGGTGTAGCGGGCCGATCGCACCCAGGCCGGCAGCTCCTCGCGACTCACGTAGCGCCAGTGCACGTCGAAATGCTCGGCCATCAGGCGTTGCTGTGCGAGCAGCAGCTCGTCATCGTCGAACCAGTTGGCCAGCAGGGCGCCGCCCTCGACCGCCTCGCACTCCATGCGGTGGCGCCGAATGCGCGCGCGGATGAGGTCCACCGCGCGGCGGGTGAGCGCATAGGCCGCCCTGGCACGCTCGGGGCCGAGGTGCTGGAGGAGATCGGCACAGTCGAGGCTGTAGCCGCCGAAGACGAAGCCACCGTTGCGCCCCGAGGCGCCGAAGCCCACGTGCCGGGCTTCGAGCACGACCACGTCGTGCACGCCGCGCTCCTGCAGCCCCATGGCCGTGGCCAGCCCCGCGAAGCCCGCGCCGACGACACACACCTCGGCCTCGATGGACTGCCGAAGCGGCGCACGTTGCGGCCGCTCGCCCAGGCTCGCGGCGTAGTAGTTGCCGAACCGCTCGGTCGCTATCGTCGAGTCTTCAGTCTTCTCCATAGTCGTGGTCGGGGTGGTTCACCGTGCCCAGCTTCCAGTAGCCGCGGCCGACGACATGCGATTTGGGCACGCCCAGCTCATCGATCAGCAGCTTCCGCAGGTGCCGCATTGCCGACGCCTCGCAGGCCAGGTACACGCGAGTGCCCGCCGGTGGAGGCGCGGCGCCGCGCAATGCCGTCTCCAGCGCCGTGCCTGCGCGGGCCGGGTCGTCGCCCCGCGACAGCCAGTGCACCTCGGTGGAGACCGCCGTGTCGAGGCTGCGCTGCTCATCAGCGCTCACCACTTCCGCATAGACGTTGGCCGTGCTGTGCGCCTGCAGCGCGAGCAGGATGGTCTCGATGGCCGGCACCGCCGTGTCGTCGCCGATCAACCAGTGCGTCGTGGCGGACGGATCGGGCTTATAGCCCGGGCCCGGACCCATCATGTAGAGCACTTGTGCGGGCTGCGCCTGGCGGGCCCAGGCCGAGGCGGGTCCTTCACCGTGCAGCATGAAGTCGACGTCCAGCTCCAGCGCCGCAGGGTCATAACGGCGCGGTGTGTAGGTCCGCATGGACGCCGGCTTCTGCCCATCGGGGGTGGGCGGCACGGCCTCGTCCTGGCCCGGTGAGGGAAAGACCAGCTTGATGTACCCGGCTGGTGCAGGTGGGCCGAAGTTGGCGAGGTCGGGGCCATGAAAGGTAACGCGGCGCATCGCGGGGCTCAGGGCCTGCACGCGCGCCACCGTGATGCGGCGCGGGGTCGGTCGGCGCTTCGGGCCGGAAGCGGCAGCGTCGTTCATGGCAGGCAAAGTCTCAGCCGGCTAAGCGCAGCACGGCGTAGGACGGCGCGTCGGCGGCGTGCATCGTCAGCGTTCCAGTACAAGCGAGGGGCCCATTTTGAATGGCTTGAATGACACGAGTTGGCGCCGGCCCCGGTATGCCCCGCACGCCATCAGGCCCATCGGCTCAAACCCTGTGCCGGCCCCGCACCTCCGTCGCAGGTGTCCCCGCCCGTACTGGCCGGGGTCGACTCACCCCATCCAGCGCTGCGATGCCCACTCGACCATCGCCTCCAGCGGCAGCCCCGCCGCATGCTGCTGCCGCAGCGAGCGCGCATCGTTGCCGGCAAACAGGCTGTCGCGCAGCAAGTTGCTGCCGTCGAGCGCCCGCAGATCGAGCGCATGCTCGTCGATGCGCGAGAGCGTGCGCAGGATGTCGTCGCGCAACTTGTGACGCTGCTTGGTCTTGGGGTCGACGATCTCGCCGTCCAGACCGAAACGGCAGGCCTGGAAGCGGTTGAAGGTGTAGACGAGGTAGTCGTCCTCCGACGGCTCGAAAGGCCGCTCCTCGCGCAAGTAGCGGCACAGGCATTGCAGGTAGCACGCGAGCGCCGCTGCCTTGTCCACCGTGAGCGGCGTGTCGCACACGCGCAGCTCGACAGTGCCGAACTCCGGCTTGGGGCGGATGTCCCAGTAGAAGTCCTTCATCGACTGCACGACGCCGGTGCTCGTCATCTTGTCGAAGAAGTGTCCGAACTCCTCCCAGGTCAGCGCGAACGGTGCTCGGCCGGACAGCGGGAACGCGAAGACGGAGTTGAGCCGCGCTGAGTCGAAGCCCGTGTCCACACCCTGCACATAGGGTGATGAGGCCGACAGCGCGATGAAATGCGGCACGTAGCGCGACAGCGCGTGCAGCAGCCATAGCGCCCGGTCGCCGTCCTCGCAGCCGATGTGCACATGCTGCCCGAACACGGTGAACTGCTTGGCGAGGTAGCCGTACAGCTCGCTGATGTAGCGGAAGCGTTCGGTGGGAAAGATCTGCTGCGCGCTCCAGTGCTGGAACGGGTGCGTGCCGCCCCCTGCGATCGCGATGCTGAGCTTGCGTGCACCGGCGGCGAGTTGCCGCCGCAGGTCCTGCAGCTCGGCCAGCAGCGGCCCGTGCTCGCGCTGGATCGAGCTGCCGATCTCGATCATGCTGCGCGTGATCTCGGGCTTCACGTCCCAATCGCCGCTGTGTCCCTTGAGCACACGCAGCAGGTCCTCGGCCTGTGGTGCCAGGTCGAAATCGTGCGTGCTGACGAGCTGCAGCTCCAGCTCGACGCCCAGCGTGAGCGCAGGAGAGGAGGTGAATGCCGGCAGACTCATGCGGCCTCCGCTTCGCGCGCCACGACCTTCAGCGCCACACGCGTCCATAAGGGCCCGGTCAGCTGCATCACGCTGGTGGCAAGCAGCAGGGCCTGCAGGACCTCGCGGTTCATGCCCGGCAGTTGTGACTCCCAGGCAAAGGTATCGGCAGCCAGCAGGATGGCCAGGCTGCTCATCGGCTGCAGGGCCACAGTGAGCGCGCCGGCCTGTCGCCAGCCCAGGCCGCTGGGCCGCGCCAGCAGCGCCACGGCCAGGCCTTTGCCGGCAGCACGTGCCCCCACGATGGCCAGCACGAGCGGCAGCAGCGACACGAAGCGGTCGAGTGTGAGGAGCAGGCCCAGGCACAGGAACAGCACGACCACCAGCGCAGCGCCGGCGGAGCCCAGCTGCGGCTCGATCGTGAGTGCATGCCGCATGCGCGAGCGGGCCACGACCCCGGCCACCAGCAGCGCGAGCAGCGGCGAAAGCGTCCATTGTGCGGCCAGCATGCTGGCGATGATCACGAGCCCGATCTGCAGCACCGGCATGCCGCTGGTGCCGCGAAGCCGCCGGCTCATCAGCTCCAGCAGCAGTCCGCACACGGAGCCCAGCAGCACCGAGCCCGAGACCACGTAGAGGGCGCCCATGGTGGTGGCCACCACATCGCGTTCGGCAGACGCTGCCACCACGTGCCACACCTTGAGCATCAGCATGGCCATCACGCTGTTGACCGCCGTCATGAGGAGCAGGCGCTCGGTCACTTGGCCACGCGGGCGCGTTTCGTGCAGCACGGCCAGCGTGATCACGGGAGACGTGGACATCGCTACCGTGCCGGCCATGGTGGCCGAGAGGGTAGGCACCCCGAAGGCGAGCAGCACAGCCGTGACTGCCAGTCCCGCGGCCAGCCCCTCAAGCAGCGCGGTCAACGCGAGCGCGGGGTTGTCGATCAGCCAGCGCGGGCGGATTCGCGCGCCCAACTCGAACACCAGCACTCCAATCGCGAGGTCGATGAGCGGCTTCCAGGCGTCCAGCTCCTGGCGGTCGAGCAAAGCGAGAAGCAAAGGGCTGGCCAGCGCGCCCACCAGCATGTAGCCGCAAGGGCGCGGCAGCCGCGCGTGGCGGTGCAGCCAATCGGCCAGCACGACCGCGAGCACGAGGAGCAGAGCCAAGCCCAGCACCGGGTCGGCGCCGCGCAGGCCCTCGAGTGTCCACAAGGGCGCACCGTTGGAAGAGTCGAAAGGATTCAATGTGTCGTCAGCTGGCGTGTGAGGCCGGCCAGTTTAGCGAGCACCATAATCGCCGCCCGCGCCCGCCCGGATCGAGCCCCTTGAATCCGCGCGAACCGCCGTCATCTAGCTCCCCCGCCGGGGCAGGCCGCCGCGGTCGACTTCCACCTGTACACCCATGGACAAGCAAACACTCTCCTTCCAGGCCGAGGTCAAGCAGATCCTCCACCTCGTTACGCATTCGCTGTACTCGAACAAGGAGATCTTCCTGCGGGAGCTGATCTCCAACGCTTCTGACGCTTGCGACAAGCTGCGCTTCGAGGCACTCAACCACCCCGGGCTGCTCGAAGACCAGCCCAACCTCGAGGTGCGGGTTGCCTTCGATGCGGATGCCAAGACCATCACCATCACCGACAACGGCGTGGGCCTGTCGCTGGAAGAGGCGGTGGCCAACCTGGGCACCATCGCCAAGAGCGGCACACGCGAGTTCATGGCCGCACTGCAGGGCGACCAGAAGAAGGACGCGCAGCTCATCGGCCAGTTCGGCGTGGGCTTCTACAGCGGCTTCATCGTTGCCGACCGCATCACGGTCGAGTCGCGCCGTGCAGGGCTCACGCCCGAAGAGGGCGTGCGCTGGAGATCCGAGGGGACCGGTGAGTTCGAGGTCGAGAACATTTCCAGGCCCCAGCGCGGCACCTCGGTGATCCTGCACCTGCGGGAGGGCGAGGAGGAGTTCCTCAGCGCCTGGAAACTTAAGTCCATCGTAGGCAAGTACTCCGACCACATCTCGCTGCCCATCCTCATGCAGAAGGAGGAGTGGGACGCCGAGGCCGAGAAGCAGGTCAAGAAGGACGAGTGGGAAGCCATCAACAAGGCCGCCGCGCTATGGACGCGCAGCAAGAACGACATCACGAAGGAACAGTACGAGGAGTTCTACAAGCAGATCAGCTACGACACCGAAGCGCCACTGGCCTACACACACAACCGCGTGGAAGGGCGCAGCGAGTACACCCAGTTGCTGTACATCCCCGCCAAGGCGCCCTTCGACCTATGGAATCGCGAGAAGCGTGGCGGTGTGAAGCTATACGTCAAGCGCGTGTTCATCATGGACGACGCCGAAGCGCTCATGCCCGTGTACCTGCGCTTCGTCAAGGGCATCATCGACAGTAGCGATTTGCCGCTCAATGTGTCGCGCGAGCTGCTGCAGGAAAGCCGCGACGTCAAGGCCATCCGCGAGGGCTCGACCAAGCGCGTGCTGTCCATGCTGGAGTCCCTCGCCGACAGCGAGGAGGAAGCCGAGCGCGCCAAGTACGCCGCATTCTGGAAGGACTTCGGCGTCGTCCTCAAGGAGGGCATCGGCGAAGACTTCGCCAACCAGGAGCGCCTGGCCAAGCTGCTGCGCTTCGCCTCCACGCATGCCGATGAGGGCGTGAGCCTCGCGGACTACGTGCAACGTATGAAGGAAGGCCAGGAGGCGATCTACTACATCACTGCCGATAGTCTGGCGGCGGCCAGGAGCAGCCCGCAACTGGAGATCTTCCGGAAGAAGGGCATCGAGGTGCTGCTGCTGGTGGATCGCGTCGATGAGTGGATGCTCAGCCACCTCTATGAGTTCGACGGCAAACCGCTGCAAAGCGTGGCCAAGGGCTCGGTGGACCTCGGAAACCTGCAGGACGAAGCCGAGAAGAAGCAGGCCGAGGAAGCCGCCGAGGCCTTCAAGCCCGTGCTGGAGCGTCTGAAGGAAGCGCTGAAGGACCGCGCAAAGGACGTGCGTGTGACCACTCGGTTGGTAGATTCGCCCGCCTGCCTCGTGGCTGACGCTGGCGCGATGAGCGGTCACCTGGCGCGCCTGCTCAAGCAGGCCGGCCAGCAGGCGTCCGCGAGCAAGCCCGTGCTCGAAGTCAATCCGCAGCATGCGTTGGTGAGGCGCCTGGATGGAAGCCAGCGCTTCGACGACCTCGCGCACATCCTCTTCGATCAGGCCTTGCTGGCCGAGGGTGGGCAACTGGAGGATCCCGCCGCCTACGTTCGGCGCGTCAACGCGTTCCTGCTCGATTGATCGCTGGCGCGGGGCGGAATGCCCCCCGCCGCTCAGTTTTCCACGCCGGCTCGCTCGCGCAGCAACTGCACCTGCTGCTGCCAGTACGCCGGCGTGCCGAACCACGGAAAGGCCGCAGGAAAGGCTGGATCCTGCCAGCGACGCGCGATCCAGGCGCTGTGGTGAATGATGCGTAGCGTGCGCAGCGGCTCGACCAGGGTGAGCTGGCTGTCGTCGAAGGGGCGGAATGCTTCGTAGCCCTCAAGCAGTGCGCGAACCTGTGCTCGGCTTTCCTCGCGATCACCTGAGAGCAGCATCCACAGGTCCTGCACCGCAGGCGCGTTGACCGCATCGTCGAGGTCAACGAAATGCGGCCCCGCGTCGGTCCACAGCACGTTGCCGATGTGGCAATCGCCATGCGCTCGCAGCAGCGGAAGCTCGCTAGCCGTGTCAAATGCCGCCTGCGCGAGATCCAGCGCGCGGTCCGCAGCTCCTTGCCAAGAGGGCAGCAGATCGGGTGGCAGGTCGCCATGCGTGCAGATCCAGTCGCGCGCGGCCCGGCCCACCGACTCGACGCTCAGCGTCGGCCGATGGCCAAACGGCGTCCGTGCTCCCAAGAGATGCATGCGGCCGATGAAGCGTCCGATCCATTCAAGGTTCACCGGGTCTTCCAGCGGCGGCGCCCTGCCCGCGCGGCGGGGGGCTATCGCGAAGCGATGGATGTGGCCCGTGCTCGCCTCGATACACGCCAGCGTGGGGGGGGCGCCGCACAACCGCAAGGCGGGCGCCAGCGGCGAGTCGTTATCGCGTTCGAGAACCAACGGCGCGACGACCGGTATTTCGTCACCGGCCAACTCTGCGGCAAATCGGTGCTCTTCGAGGATCTGCTCGTCGCTCCATCGACCGGGCCGGTAGAACTTGGCCACGACCACCCGGCCGTCCTCCAGGAATACCTGGAAGACGCGGTTTTCGTACGAGTTGAGCTGAAGCATGCGCCCGTCGCCGCGCAGCCCCACGCAGTCCAGTGCATCCAGCACGACGTCTGGTGTCAGGCCGGCATAGGGTGTGGTGGGAGGCGGGAAGGCGGGGCGGGGTGCGGGCATGAGCGCATCGTACGCGGGCTCATGAAGGCCGTACCGATCCCTCACGTTGTCGCCAGGGCTCGACGGTCAGGTCGGATCAGGGGCGGGTCGGGGTCGGTTCGTGGGAGCCACGCATGCCGCCCATGCCATCGTTGCGCCTCGACATCAAGCGGGCTGAGGCGCCGACCTCGCGAGGGTTCAGGCTGATGAAGTCAGACCCCGCTGCGTCAAGTCGGCTATCGAGCGCGAAGAAGGAGTCCTGGTAGAGGGTCGAGTCCTGCCACAAGGCCACGCGCTCAGCGCGCCGCGTGGCGACCGTGCTCGCCAGCGTGTCTCGCGCCTCGTGCAGGGTGGCGGTCGGCGCTCCCTGCGGCGCCCGTGCGCTGCTCGCGTGCTGCGGCACCAGCAACTGCAACTCGGCGGCAGTGGGCAGGCGGTCGGCGCCACAGCGCAGGTGGCGAATGCGACACGCCGTGAGCACCGATTGCTTGATCTTGAGCTTGCGTTTGCTGTCGCCGCGGTCGGTCTCGAGGTCCAAGGCGGCGAGTACCCGGCCGTTGGCGCTGCACACCGCGAAGCCCACGTGTAGAGAGCCCAGGAGGTCGTACCAGTAGCGCATGTCGCCGGAATTCGTGGGCTGGCAAAGCCTCACGAGTGGCAGCTTGGCGAGGATCACGTGGTGCGGCAGAGCCTCGCGGAGAAGCCGGTATACCCGTCGTTCCTCACTGGTGAACACGAGCCGGGCCGTCACCGCCCACTCCGTGGGTAGTGGCCTGTGTGCGCCGCTGCGCAATCGCAGTGCCCACAGGGCTACCATGCCGCACAACGCGACGACGGGTAACGCGATGGTCCACGGAACGGTTTGCATGATCGTTTGTGAGAGGGCCGATGAGGGCGGTATCGCTGGCTTCGGGCGGACAAGTTTCTCCATGTTACGCAGCGCGATGACGCACGTGCATCCCCGACATGCATATACGTTCCGCTCGAATCGAAGTCGTGGATTTATTCCAGTGTGTGTCTGCCATTCGCTGTTCGGCGTGTCCGGTCCGGTCTCGCGGCTGCGTCGGTCTCGGCAAGCAGGCAAGCAGTCCTCAAGAAGGTGTGAATGAATCCGGCGTGATGAGGCTCTACCTGCCTGGCCGTGTCCGGCAAACGCGCCGCGGCTTGGGCTGCTAGAATCCACGGCTTTTTCCGATTCCTGCCCTCGGAAAAGTCGTCGGGTGGTTCGCCGGCCGACGGGTCCTCGCATCGCATCACCTAAGAGGCCGCAGTCACAAGCGGCACCGACCGTGAACGCAGTGCGCGGCCATCACGCACCATCGCACTTCGCGGTGGCGGCGCAAGGGCAGGCATACCAACTCAAGTTATTCCATGAAGACCTTCAGCGCCAAGCCGGCCGAGGTGACGCATGAGTGGTTTGTGATTGACGCGACCGATAAGGTTCTCGGACGGGTGGCCAGTGAAGTCGCCCTCCGCCTGCGCGGCAAGCACAAGCCCATCTACACGCCTCACGTCGATACCGGTGATTTCATTGTCGTGGTCAACGCCGACAAGCTCCGCGTGACCGGCAACAAGGCCAACGACAAGGTGTACTACCGGCACACCGGCTATCCCGGTGGCATCTACGCCACGAAGTTCAAGGACATGCAGGCCAAGCATCCGGGGCGTGCCCTGGAGAAGGCGGTCAAGGGCATGCTGCCCAAGGGGCCGCTGGGCTACGCAATGGCCAAGAAGCTGAAGGTGTATGCCGGTGCGACGCATCCACACATCGCCCAGCAACCCAAGGTGCTGGAAATCTAAGGAGCGGTGATGATCGGAAATTGGAACTACGGCACCGGCCGCCGCAAGTCTTCGGTGGCGCGCGTGTTCATCAAGAAGGGCACCGGGCAGATCGTCGTCAACGGCAAGCCGGTGGAGCAGTACTTCGGCCGCCAGACGTCCATCATGATTGTCAAGCAGCCCCTCATGCTCACTGCCAACGAAGCAGCCTTTGACGTGAAGGTCAACGTGCACGGCGGTGGCGAGTCGGGTCAGGCAGGTGCCGTGCGTCACGGCATCACCCGGGCGCTGATCGACTACGATGCCGCGCTCAAGCCTGAACTGAGCCGGGCGGGCTTTGTGACCCGCGACGCGCGCGAGGTGGAGCGCAAGAAGGTCGGTTTGCACGGCGCTCGTCGCCGCAAGCAGTTCAGCAAGCGCTGATCGGAGTACCGCGCACGGATCATGCAAGAGGCCGCACACGATGCGGCCTCTTGCATTTCTGGCTCACGTTCTGTCACCACCGTCATGCGCTGGAAACTCTTGCGACGAAGACTGTCGATCAGCGCGCCACGCATGATCGTCCGTAGTGCCCTGCCGTGGCCATTGCGCTGGGCGGCAGCCGCGCTGGTCTTCGGTTTTTCCGCTGCCATCGCGCTGTGGGCCTTCGAGTTTGGCAAGGAAATCGCCGGTTTGGACCGGCACGCCACGGTGGAGCTTGCACGCCTGCGCGATGAGCTGGCTCGCCTCCGGGCGGAGCAGGAGCGCAGCACTTCCACCGGCAGTGGCGCCGATACGTTGCTCAAGGCGGAACGCGCCGCGCAGGAGCGACTGGTGCATCAGATCAAGCAGATCGAAGCCGAGAACATCGCGCTCAAGGCCGATCTGGCCTTCTTCGAGCGTCTGCTGCCCGCGGGTGGCGGCGTGGCGATCCGCGCTCTGCAAGCCGAAGCCCCAGTGCCGGGTCAGCTGCGCTTCCAGATGCTGGTGATGCAACCGGGCAGAGCCCAGCGCGAGTTTCGCGGGCGGTACGAAGTCACGCTCGTGGGTACTTTGCACGATCGGCCTTGGAGCTACACGCCTCCGGAAGGTGGTCGCCCTTTGCAGATGAAGCAGTATTTGCGTGTTGAAGGCTCGGTTGACCACCCACAGGAGGCGGTGGTCAATTCCGTTCAGGTCAGGGTGTTGGACGCTAGCGGGGGGGTGAAAGCCACACAGTCCACGCAGGTCTGAAGAAGCTGCAACACGGATGCGCCTTGTTCGCTGCCGCGCTGGAGCGAGCCCACTCGGCGTTGCAGAGGCTGGTCGTGCCTCGATTGCCAACCAAGTTTGGAGTACCAGATGTTCAACCGGAAGAAGCCGCCCCCCATCCGCACACTCATCGGTGAGGGGACTGTGATCCTGGGCGAGCTGCGTTTCGCCGAGGGGCTGCGCATCGATGGCGAGGTCCAAGGCGACGTGGTGGCCTCGGAAGAGGGCCGCAGCATCCTCGTCATTAGCGAGAAAGCCCGGGTTGTCGGAAGGGTCAGGGCCGCACACGTGATCGTGAACGGAACCGTGCAGGGGCCGATCCAGTCCGACGAGTTGCTTGAATTGCAACCGAAGGCCCACATTGTGGGCGACGTGCGCTATGAAGTGCTTGAAATGCACCAGGGCGCCACCATTGATGGTGAATTGCGCCGTCTGAACGCGGAAGAGAAACCCGCTTTGAAGCTGGCTGCGGCCAACGACGGATAATCCCGATCGCCTGCAGCAGAGGAGTATTCATGAGTGCCGTCGCCGACAACGTCAACATTACCCCCCAAGGCTCCGATGAGCTGCCGCCTCCACTTCTGTTTACCGACAGCGCGGCCGCCAAGGTGAAGGAGCTGGTCGACGAGGAGGGCAATCCCGAGCTGAAGCTGCGCGTGTTCGTGCAGGGCGGGGGCTGCTCCGGGTTCCAATATGGCTTCACGTTCGACGAGATCGTCAACGAGGATGACACGCAGATGACCAAGAACGGGGTCACCCTTCTGATCGATGCGATGAGTCTGCAGTACCTCGTGGGTGCCGAGATCGATTACAAGGACGATCTCCAGGGTGCTCAATTCGTCATCAAGAATCCGAACGCCACGACGACCTGCGGCTGCGGCTCCAGCTTCTCGGTTTGAGTGCGGGTGAGCCCTTCTTGTGCGGGGCTTCAATCCGCCACATGCAGCGCGCCCAAGATCCGTGGACCTCGGGCGCCAGTGACGGCGACGAGATTGCCTGGCCGGCGCTCTACGAACGCTTGCGCCAGCCAGGCGAAGGCGGCTGGCTCGACATGATTCACGCTCAGTCCGGCCGCTTCGGTGGACTTCACAATGCATTGGGGCAGACGCTGGGCAAGGCGTCGCATGAGATGCGTGTTGAGCGCGCCGCCGCCACATACCAGTAGCTCGCGTGCGTCGGGCGCATGACGCTGCATGGCTCCGGCACACGCCCAGGCGGTGAGTTCCGCCAACGTGGCCTGCACATCCTGCGGCGATGCGCTCGAGCCGCCGGAATGCAGGTGCGCCTCCAGCCATGCGGGGTTGAAGAGATCTCGACCCGTGCTCTTGGGCGGAGGCAGGTCGAAGTACACCTCCGACTGCAGTTGCTCGAACAGCTCGGCTGAGGGTTGACCACCGGCAGCCCACGCCCCGCCTTCATCAAACAATCGGCCTATGTGGATGCGGCACCAGTGGTCCATCAGCGCATTGCCTGGTCCACAGTCAAAGCCGAGGGTGAGACCGCCAGGGGCAAGGCAAGTGAGATTGGCGATGCCTCCGATGTTGAGCACAGCGACCATGCGCTCCGGGCGGCCGAACACGGCGCGATGGAATGCAGGCACGAGTGGCGCTCCCTGGCCTCCTGCGGCGACATCGCGGGAGCGGAAATCCGAGATGACGTCGATGCCGGTCAGTTCGGCGAGCAGCGCGCCGTTGCCCAACTGCAGCGTGTAGCCCACGCCATCGAACTCACGCGGCCGATGGCGCACCGTCTGTCCGTGTGCACCGATGGCGCGCACGTCTTGTGGTGCAGCACCGGCCCGAGCGAGCAGGTCGGATACCACATGGGCGTACACCCGCGCCAATGTGTTTCCCGCGAGTGCTGAGCGGTGCAACTCGTCTGCGCCGGAGGTGTTGAGTGCCAGCAGTTCCGCGGCGAAGGATGGCTCGAAGGGCCGGTGGGCGTGCCCTTCAATCTGCACCGGTCTGTCGCCGGCGTCTGGAAAGCGGGCCAGCACGCCGTCCACGCCGTCCAGCGAGGTTCCCGACATGAGGCCGATGTACAGATCGCTCATGAGGGTGATTGTGGGGGTGGAAACGCAAGGGCCCGCGCGATGGCGGGCCCTTATGGTTTCGGCTTGTGAGTCGCTACTCCGCGTAGGCGCTGCCGACGGAGGCCACTGCCTCGGCGGCGTCGAGTTGCGTGCGCACAGTTTGTGCTATGGCCTCGAAGGCGGGACGGGCTGAGGGGGCGATGGTGACGGTCTCGGATGCCTTGGCGAGGGTCACTGGATTCTGTTGTGCGCCGTTGACCTTGACCTCGAAGTGCAGGTGCGGCCCGGTTGCCCAGCCTGTGGCACCGACGGCGCCGATGCGCGCACCTTGCTCGATCGACTGCCCGCGGCGCACATCGATCCGGCTCAAGTGGGCGTAAACCGTGCTGCGCTCACGACTATGTTGGATGTGCACCACATTGCCGTACCCGTTCTGCCAGCCGGCGAACGAGACGACGCCTTCACCCACACTGCGCACCGATGTGCCGATCGGCGCTGCGTAATCGACGCCCTTGTGCTGGCGCCACGTCTGCAAGATGGGGTGGAAGCGCATGGCGAAGCCAGAAGTTACCCGCGAGAACTCCATAGGACTGGCGAGGAACGAGCGCCGCTTGCTGTGGCCGGACAGGTCGAAGTAGCCGCCACGGCCGGAGGCAGGATCCTTGAACCAGACGGCTGAATGAGTTCTCCCGCCGTTGGCGAACTCGGCGGCCAGCACGCGCCCGGAACTCTGGTTCCAGGTGATCGGCTCGCCATCTGCGGTAAGTGCCTCGTAGATCACCCGGAAGCTGTCGCCGCGCTGCAGTTCGCGCCGAAAGTCGATGTCGGACTCGAAGATGTCGGCGATCTGGGTGGCCACCGGATCGGGAATGCGTGCCTCGTCGGTAGCGGCGAACAGCGAGACGCGAATTGTTCCGCTGCCCAGCCGCACCTGGGCCGCCAGAGGGGCTGTCTCCACGACGGCTTGGAGCGCTCCGTCATGGCGGCGCGTGAGGCGCAGTCGGGTGAAGTGGGTGTTGTACTGCTTGGGCGACTCGGCAGCGTAACGCGCGACCAGTTCTTCAAGCTCACCGGTGGCGCCGGTACGCACCTGCACCATCTTGCCCGGGCGGCCGGCAAGCAGTTTGCGTGCGGTGGCATCGGTGCGAATGAAGGCGGCGGCGGCGGGGTCGTCGACATTGAGTCGACGCAGCAGGCTGTCCGCGGTGTCGCTGCTGCGTGTGAGGTCGCTGCGATAGAGTGCCAGCTCGTGTGCGGCCAGCGCCTCCAACTGCTCGTCGATCCCTTCCGGGGTGACGATTTCCGTCACGATGCGACTGGGCATGTCTGCCGCATCGGGCGCCAGCGGTGCGATGCCGAAGGCCGTGGCGGCGAAGCCGGCCAGCCCGAGCACCATTGCCCAGGTGGTGCTGCGCGAATGGTGCGCAAAGAACCGGCCAGTGCGGTGGTGGGCCTGGGCCCATGACTGATGGACTGGATCCAACGAACTCAATTCTTGTTGGAGCACATATGCGCTCTTTGCTGCCCGGCGCCGAGGGGCGCTGGAAGGGTTGTTCTTCATGGTGCGGGGCGTCTACTAGAATCCGCAGCGCCCTCGGGCCTCGTTGCAAGCATGCCCGTGCCGGGGCAAGCCCGGCCACAACCGAGCCGCAGTATACCGGGGCCGCCCGGGCGCCATGCGCGCAGTAGCCTCATCCCGACCCTCCTTCCTTGGCATTTCGATGTCCCAGCCTGCCGCTTCCGATGTTTCCTCCACGCCTTTGGGTGGCGCCCCGGTCCATGCAGTAACCGATCGAGTGCGGCACGCCTTGGCAGTTTCGCGCCGCGGCTGCGACGAACTGCTGCCGGAGGCGGACTGGCTGGTCAAGCTTGCACGCTCAGAAGCAACAGGTGTGCCACTGCGCATCAAGCTGGGTCTCGATCCTACGGCGCCGGACATCCATCTCGGGCACACCGTCGTGCTCAACAAGATGCGCCAGTTGCAGGACCTGGGGCATGAGGTTGTTTTCCTGATCGGCGACTTCACCTCGCTGATCGGCGACCCATCCGGGCGCAACACCACCCGACCACCGCTGACGCGCGAGCAGATCGAGGCCAACGCGCGAACTTACTACCAGCAGGCCACCCTGGTACTCGATCCGCAGAAGACGACCATCCGCTACAACTCAGAGTGGAGCGATCCGCTCGGCGCACGCGGCATGATCGAACTGGCGGCCAAGTACACCGTGGCGCGGATGATGGAGCGCAACGACTTCCACGAGCGGTACAAGGCGGGCACGCCGATCAGCGTGCACGAGTTTCTGTATCCGCTGATGCAGGGTTACGACTCGGTGGCATTGCGCAGCGATCTCGAACTCGGTGGAACCGACCAGAAGTTCAACTTGCTGATGGGACGCCATCTCCAGGTCGAGTACGGTCAGGAGCCGCAATGCATCCTGACGATGCCACTGCTCGAAGGGCTCGATGGCGTGGAGAAGATGTCCAAGAGCAAGAACAACTACATTGGCATCACCGAGGCGCCCAACGAGATGTACGCCAAGCTGTTGTCGATCAGCGACGAACTCATGTGGCGCTACTTCACGTTGCTGAGCTTCCGCAGCGAAGCGGAAATCGCGCAGCTGAAGACGCAGGTCGAAGCGGGACGCAACCCCAAGGAGGCCAAGGTGATGCTGGCCAAGGAGATCACTGGGCGGTTCCACAGTGCGGCAGCGGCCGAGTCGGCACACGAGAATTTCGAGCTTCGTGCCCGGGGCGGCGTGCCTGACGAGATTCCCGAGGTGTCGCTGCCGGGGGCCCCGCTGGGAATCGGTGCGCTTCTCAAGCAGGCCGGCCTGGCGCCATCCACCAGCGAAGCGCTGCGTCTGGTCGACGGCGCCGGCGTGCGAGTGGATGGCGCGGTTGTGAGCGATCGAGGTTTGAAGCTGCCGGCGGGCACCTACGTCGTGCAGGTCGGTCGTCGCAAATTCGCTCGCGTCATCCTGACCTAGTCCGCCGGCGCCAGCTCGGATGGTGGCCTTGCCTCGCGAGCACCTCTCGGTGCGCACCTTCCTCAAGCTCTCCGTCCTGGCCGCGCTGGTCACGATTGCGCTGAAGACGGCAGCTTGGTGGGTGACCGACTCCGTCGGCCTCCTGTCGGACGCGATGGAGTCATTCGTCAACCTGGCGGCTGCGCTCTTCGGGCTCGCCATGGTCAGCATCGCGCAGGTACCGGCGGACGCTGAACATCCGTACGGGCACAGCAAGGCTGAGTACTTTGCCAGCGGCTTCGAGGCCATGATGATCCTCGGCGCGGCGCTCGCGATCATCTGGACCGCTGTCGGCCGTTGGCTGGCGCTGCGGCCGCTGGAAGAGCTTGCGCTCGGAGTGGGGCTGTCGGCAGCGAGCTCGGTGGTCAACGGCTTGCTCGCGGTCGCGATGCTGCGCGCAGCGCGTGCCCATGCTTCCATCGTGCTCGAGGCCGATGCGCGTCACCTCATGACCGACGTCTGGACCACCGTGGGTGTGGCCGGCGGAGTGTTGCTCGTGCCCGTGACCGGGCTCTTGTGGCTAGATCCGCTGCTTGCCGTGCTCGTGGCCTTGAACATCGTGCGTGAAGGCTATGGACTGTTGCGACGTTCCGTCGACGGGCTGATGGACCGGGCGCTGTCGACGGAAGAGCGCGAGCGTATCGAAACGGCGTTGAAGAGCCTGGCGAGCGAGGAGGTGCGCTTCGACCATGTGCGCACGCGACGCGCCGCGGGCGCGAGCTTTTGCCAGTTGCACATGCACGTGCCCGGCCACTGGACGCTGGCCCGCTCTGCCGCGAAGCGCGAGGAGGTGGAGGGCAGCCTGATGGCTTCCGTGGGAGGACTGCGTGTGACGATCGAACTATTGCCCAGCGGGCACGAGCCTGCAGGAGTACGCGGCTGATGCTGGCACTGATACAGCGGGTGGCTCAAGCGCGCGTGGAGATCGGCGGGCAAACGGTGGGTTCAATCGGGCACGGGCTGCTGGTGTTCGTGTGTGCCGAGCCCGCCGACGACGAAGCGCTGGCCGACAAGCTGGTCGACAGGCTCTTGAAGCTGCGCGTCTTCAACGACGAGGCGGGCCGCATGAACCGCAACCTGGTCGATGTCTCAGGAGGGGTGCTGATCGTGAGCCAGTTCACCCTGGCCGCGGACCTGTCGGGCGGCCATCGCCCCAGCTTCAGTGGCGCGGCGCCGCCCGAGCTGGGCCGGCGACTCGTGGAGCGCGTGGTCGTCACGGCGAGGCAGCGCCATGCAGAGGTGGCTTGCGGCGAGTTCGGCGCCGACATGCAGGTGCATCTGGTCAACGATGGACCGGTCACCCTTTCGCTGACCTTGCGTCACCGTATCGCACCGGCAACATAAAGGCGCAAGAAAGGCCACCCGAAGGTGGCCTGCCTGGGGGGGCGGGATCAGCGTCAGCGGCCTTGCCGCTTCGGGCTCAGTCGGCGTACTGGCCGGCGGCCTTGATGACCGGGCCCCACTTGTTGATCTCGGCCTCGACGAACTTCTTGTGCTCGACCGGGTTCACGCGGGCATCGTTGACGACGACAGCGCCCAGCGCTTCTTCGCGCTTCATGAACTCTGGGTCTTTCAGCGCGGCTTTCAGTGCCGTATTGAGTTTGTCGAGGGCGGCCTTGGGCGTGCCCTTGGGTGCATACATGGCGTGCCAGATGGTCACGTTGAAGCCCTTCAGGCCGGCTTCGTCGAGCGTGGGCAGCTTGGCCAGGGTCGGGGTCTTCAGGCGGGTCTTGCTCGTGACAGCGTAGGCCTTCACCTTGCCGCCCTCGATCTGGCCGGTGGTGTTGGTCGTCTGGTCGCACATCAGGTCGACCTGGCCGCCGATGAGGTCAGTCATGGCGGGGCCGGTGCCCTTGTACGGCACCGTCTGCATTTCCATCTTGGTGGCGCTCTGGAACATCAGGCCGCACAGGTGCGAGGCCGATCCCAGGCCGGCGTTGGCGAGGTTGACCTTGCCCTTGTTTGCTTCCAGCCATTTCAAGAGTTCGGGGTAGGTGTTGGCAGGGAGGGTGGGTCTGCCGATGAGTGTCATCGGCACTTCGTTGATCATGCCGAGGTACTCGAAGTCCTCGAGTGTCTTGTACTGCAGGCTGCGGTACAGGGCGGGTGCGGTGGAGATGCCGATATGGGCCAGCAGCAGGGTGTAGCCGTCCGGCGCGGCCTTGGCGACCTTGGTGGCACCGAGCGTGCCGCCTGCGCCTCCGACGTTTTCGATCACAAGCGTGGCATTGCCTAGTGTCTTGCGCAGCGACTCGGCCAGGTCACGCGCCACCTTGTCGGTCGGGCCACCCGCAGAGAACGGCACGACGATCGTGATGGGCTTCTCGGGGTAGTCGGCAACGGCCGCACTGGCGGTGAATGCGGCAGCGGCGGCAACCAGCAGTCGTTTCATGGCGGGGTAACTCCTGGGTGAGGATGGCGAATTGTGTGTAGCACCAATTGTGTGTGGCACCACGACCTTGGCTATAACGGGAACTACGTAATAGGGAAAGTGCGTATCGGTTCTGTGCATGCCGACGCCGTTCGCGCCGCATCGCACTTCGTCGCCTCCCACACGAAGAAGGTGTGAACGAATCCGACACGCCCGCTCATCAGCTCATCACGCCAGAACGCGCTTACGTGTCGTTGCAATGCTCGTCGTTAGCCTGATCTACGGCTGCGCTTTGCGCCTTGATTGGGCACGTTCTGGCGCGCTGCCCGGCCACACCGGATTCAAGGTGGCCCGGCGTTTCCTTGCGAGGAGAGAGATTGCGCTCACCCCTTTAGCTTGAACACCGCCACCGCGTCCACCAGTCGCTGAGCCTGGTGGCTCAGGCTTTCGGCTGCGGCGGTGGACTCCTCCACCAGCGCGGCGTTTTGCTGAGTCACCTGGTCGAGCTGCGACACGGCGTCGCTCACCTGCCCGATGCCGCCGGTCTGCTCCAGCGTGGCCGAGCTGATTTCGCCGATCAGTGCGGTCACGCTCTGCACCTGCGACACGATGTCGGCCATCGTGCGTCCGGCATCGCCCGCCAGCCGCCCGCCGGCTTGGACCTTCTCCGCGCTGTCGCCGATCAGCACCTTGATTTCCTTGGCGGCCTGCGTGCTGCGGTGCGCGAGGCTGCGCACTTCGGCGGCGACAACTGCGAAGCCCCGCCCTTGCTCGCCGGCACGCGCTGCTTCCACCGCCGCGTTCAGCGCGAGGATGTTGGTCTGGAACGAGATGCCGTCGATCACGCCGATGATGTCGGCGATTCTTCGGCTGGCCTCGGTGATGTCTTCCATGGTCTGCACGACCTTGCCGACCGCGGCGCCGCCCTGCGAGGCCACGCTGCTCGCCGCCCCGGCGAGTCCGGCCGCGCGGCGGGCCGTGTCGGCGTTGGCCTTCACGGTGCTGCTGAGCTGCTCCATCGACGCCGCGGTCTGCTGCAGGTTCGAGGCCTGCTCCTCGGTGCGCTGTGACAGGTCCTGGCTGCCGGTAGCGATCTGGGTGGCACCCGACGCAATGCTGTCCGTGCTCTGGCGCACCAGGCTCACCACTTGCAGCAGCGCGGCCTGCATGCGTGCCATGGCCGCCACGATGCTGCCTGCGGTGCCGTCACGCACCGCGATCCGCGACGTGAGGTCGCCCGATGCGATGGCGTTGGCGATCGCGACCACTTCCCCCGGCTCGCCACCCAGCTGGCGCACGATGGAGCGCGCCGCCGCGGCGCCGAACGCCACGCCCAGCACGGTCATGGCGAGCAGCGTGCCCGCCAACGCCACCAGGCGGAACTGCAGTGCATTCGCGCGTTCGTTGAGCTGGCTGTCGAGCAGATTCATCGCGGTCGCGTTCACCTGCACCAGCGCGTCGATGGCGGCGCTGAAGCGCGCGAAGTAGTCGGATGCCGCGTACTGAAGCGGCTCGGCATGCACGACCTCGCCGGTGCCTAGGCGCAACGCGTCGCGAACCATGCCTTCGGCACGGCTGGTGACATCGCGCAACGCGCTGTCGGTGTGCGGATGACCAGCACCAGCGCGCTGAATGCTGAACAGCATCTGCGACAGCGCTTCATCGGCGCGGGCCAGGTGCATGCCCAGTTCCTGGCGCTGCGCTTCGCTGGCCGACTTGGCCGACAGCAAGCCGGCGCCCTTGGCGCGCGCCTTGCCCAGCTCTTCGGTGAGGCCCGGCAGGATGTCCATCGATGCGCGGACCAGCTGGTGGCGATCGGGCGCGGCGTCGCGCGACAGGCCGTATTCGTCGATCAACAGCCCCGAGGCCTTGAACAGCTGGGCCACGACCTCGGTGTGCGCGCCGAAGCTCTGCGCCTTGGACAGGCGGCCCTCGGCCAGCGGCCGCCGCAACCCGTCCCACCCGCGCGCCGCATGGTCCCATGCGGCCTTCGCCTGTGCATCGCTCACCGAATCCGCGAAGGTCTTCGACAAGGCCTCGTAGGCCGCATCGGCGTCGCGCTGCTTGGCCTCGCGTGCCGGCGCCAGGGCCTCATCGCCACCCAGCACCAGCGCTGCGATGCCGCGATGCTCCTGCGTCAACTGAATGACGCGCAACAGCGCCTTCGCCGGGGCCACCCCTTGCGCTTCGGTGCGTGCCGACTGCATGGCCTCGTAGGCCGTGCTGACGAACAAGGCTGTGGGCACGACGGTCAGAACCAGTGCGATGAGGCCCACGCACTTGAAGCGGTTGGCCACGCTCAGCCGAGCGATGAAATCCATGGCAGTGTCCTCGGGCATCGCCCCGGACCTCGCATACGGGCTTGAAGAGGGCCTGCCGCGGCTTGGGGCGACCGATGTTCCCGTTCGCGAAGTCCGGGCGGTTGGTCCACGAGCCGGGGCATGCACGCGCCCCCCACGGCCGCTGCGTTGTTCCGCCGCCTCTCCTGAACGCCGCTCGCATCATGAGCGGCGCTTGGGCAACACTATCGGCGGCGCTCGCACACAAGTGGACCTCGCTTGCCCTGATGAATGTGACGTATGCCGCTGTTCACCGGTGTGTGTCGAAGGCGGGGTGAGGCTGCGTGCGTGCGACCGCAAGGCCCATCGCACCATCACCAAGCTGACTCATGGGCTCATGCATCAGCGTGAATGCACCACGGTACCCGCAGCGCGTCAGAGACTTCAGGCGGCCGACTGGCCTCGGCCGAAGCTGGCCATGGCTTCGCCCAACCGGATGGCGCGCCCGGGTGCCCACTCGGCGTTGAAGCGCAGCTCGCCGGGCGGCAAGAGCATGACGACCGTGGAGCCGAGCTGGAACCGGCCCATCTCCTGCCCCTGGCGCAGCTCGATGCGGCGGTCGTCGTAATGCCATTCGCGCACTTCGGGCAACCGCGGCGGGGTGACCACGCCGTGCCACACGGTCGTCACGCTGCCCACGATGGTGGCGCCCACCAGCACCATGACGAAGGGCCCGCGCGCCGACTCGAACACGCAGACCACGCGCTCGTTGCGCGCGAACAGCCCCGGGATGCCGCGGGCGGTGGGCGGGTTGACCGAGAACAGGGCGCCCGGCACGTGGATCATGCGCGTGAGCCGGCCATCGCAGGGCATGTGGATGCGGTGGTAGTCGCGCGGCGACAAGTACAGCGTGGCGAAGTGGCCGTGGTCGAAGCGCGAGGCCAGCGCGGGGTCACCACCCAGCAGCGCGACCGCCAGGTAGTGGTGGCCCTTGGCCTGCAGGATCTTGCTGCCGTCCATGGTGCCGAAGCGGCTGATCGCGCCGTCTACCGGGCAGATCAGGTCGGCCTGCGCCAGCGGCCTGGCGCCGGGCCTCAGCGCGCGGGTGAAGAAATCGTTGAACGTGGCGTAGTGAGCGATCTCGGGATCGGCCGCCTCGTTCATGTCGACCTTGTACTTGCCGACGAACCAGCGGATCGCCGCGGAGGTGAGCGCGCCGCCGCGCGCCGAGGCTGCCTTGCCCGCCAGCACGGTGAGGGCGCGCTTGGGCAACACGTACTGGGGCAGGACGGCGAGGCGGTGTTTCACGGTTCTTCAGGCCAGAAAAGGGCCGCATTATGGGTGCCGCGCCTTAAGCTCGCGAAACCGCCAACAGAGGAGGCTGCATGCCGGCGCTTGCGTCCCAGCTGAACCCCCGCTCCGACGATTTCCGCGCGCACGCCGCGGCCATGCAGGCGCTGGTCGACGACCTCAACACTCGGCTGGCGCAGGTGGCGTTGGGCGGTGGTGCGGGCCCGCGGGCCAGGCACGTCGCGCGCGGCAAGCTGCTGCCGCGCGATCGGGTGCAAATGCTGCTCGATCCCGACACGCCCTTCCTTGAAGTCGCGCCGCTGGCCGCGCTCGGCATGTACCAGGACGAGGCCCCGGGTGCCGGGCTCATCACCGGGGTGGGCCGCGTGTCGGGCGTGGAATGCATGGTGGTGTGCAACGACGCCACCGTGAAGGGCGGCACCTACTACCCGATGACGGTCAAGAAGCACCTGCGTGCCCAGGAGATCGCGCAGCACAATCGCCTGCCGTGCATCTACCTCGTCGATTCGGGCGGCGCCCACTTGCCTAGCCAGGACGAGGTTTTCCCCGACCGAGACCACTTCGGGCGCATCTTCTACAACCAGGCGCAAATGAGCGCCCAGGGCATCCCGCAGATCGCGGTGGTGATGGGCTCGTGCACGGCGGGCGGGGCCTACGTGCCCGCCATGAGCGATGAATCCATCATCGTCAAGGACCAGGGCACCATCTTCCTGGCGGGCCCGCCGCTCGTGAAGGCCGCCATCGGCGAGGTGGTGAGCGCCGAGGAGCTGGGCGGCGGCGACGTGCACACGCGGTTGTCGGGCGTGGCTGATTACCTGGCGCACAACGACACGCATGCGCTGGCGCTGGCGCGCACGGCGGTGGCGCACCTGAACTGGAAGAAGGACACGCCGCTGCGCTGCGTGGCGCCGCGCGAGCCGCTGTACGACGCGCAGGAGCTGCACGGCATCATTCCCACCGACCCGCGCAAGCCCTATGACGTGCGCGAGATCATCGCCCGCCTCGTCGATGCCAGCGAGTTCGAGGAGTTCAAGGCGCGCTACGGCACCACGCTGGTCACTGGCTTTGCGCACATCGAAGGCATGCCCGTGGGCATCGTGGCCAACAACGGCGTGCTGTTTTCCGAATCGGCGCTCAAAGGCGCGCACTTCATCGAGCTGTGCTGCCAGCGCAAGGTGCCGCTGGTGTTCCTGCAGAACATCGCCGGCTTCATGGTGGGCCGCAAGTACGAAGCCGAGGGCATTGCCAAGCACGGCGCGAAGATGGTGACCGCTGTGGCCTGCGCCAATGTCCCGAAGTTCACCGTCATCGTCGGCGGCAGTTTCGGCGCGGGCAACTACGGCATGTGCGGCCGCGCCTACGGGCCGCGCTTCCTGTGGATGTGGCCCAACGCGCGCATTTCGGTCATGGGCGGCGAGCAGGCGGCGAGCGTGCTGGCCACCGTGCGCCGCGACGGCATCGAAGCCCGCGGCGGGCAGTGGAGCGCCGAGGAGGAAGCGGCGTTCAAGCGTCCCGTCCTCGATCAGTTCGAGCGGCAGGCCCACCCGTACTACGCCAGTGCCCGCTTGTGGGATGACGGCGTGATCGACCCGGCCGACACCCGGCGCGTGCTGGCACTGGCGATCTCGGCGAGCCTCAACGCGCCCATCCCCGATGCCCGCTTCGGCGTGTTCCGGATGTGAGGCCTGCCGCATGAATGACTACTTCGCCAGCCTCGCTCGCTACAACCTCTGGGCGACCCGCAAGCTCTACACACACATCGATGCGCTGTCCGAAGAGGATTACCGTCGCGACGTGGGTTTGTACTTCCGCAGCGTGCATGGCACGCTGAACCACCTTTTGGTGGCCGAGCACCTCATCTGGTTTCCGCGCTTCGCCGAAGGTGTGTCTCCCCGGTACGCACTGAACGAGGAGGTGGAGCCCGACCGGGCGCGACTGCGCTGCCGGCTGCTCGACGGGGCAGCCCGCTGGCCCGTGTGGGTCGATGCGCTGGATGAGGCGCGCTACCCGGGCCGGCTGCAATACACCACCACGCGCGGCTTGTCCCAGTCCCTGCCGTTTTCCGCCACGCTGGGCCACGTGTTCAACCACGGCACCCACCACCGCGGGCAGATCACCGCGGCGCTCACGGCGATGGGGCATCCGTGTCCGGAGATCGACCTCGTATGGATGCTGCAGGAGGAGTCGCACCCATGATCTCGCCGACCGTGCCGCCGTCCAGGGCAAGCACCGCGTGCAATCCTTTCCGAGCGGAATGCATCTGAAGAGGCTGAGAAGCAATCCGATATGACCGCTCGTACCCTGCAAATGGCGCC
>CBINKC010000065.1:0-23598 GCA_966251135.1 uncultured Burkholderiaceae bacterium | reverse complement strand
TCGGGCTGAGCTTGTCGAAGCCCCTCGCCATGTGCGCAAACCCTTCGACAGGCTCAGGACGACCCTTCGACAAGCTCAGGGCGAACGGGACGCGGTGGCCCCATTCGGTGCTCAAAACACCTCCGTTCGGGCTGAGCTTGTCGAAGCCCCGCGCCACGGTGCACAGGCCCTTCGACAGACTCGGGGCAAACGGTTCGGGGCGTGTCATCAACTCCGGAAATCTCAGTCGCTCGCGGGCTTCCTGGTGGTAACGCATCTGGCATCCGCAGTGTCAACAGGCCCTAGTCCGCAGCGATGCGCGCGGCGCGCTCGGCCATCAGGCGCAGCTCGCGTTCGAGTTGCGTGCGCAGGTCTTCGGCCGGGGCGTTCGCCGCAGCCGAGGCATCGCCGCCGTCCGGAACGGAAGGTGCGCGGGAGATCTCGCCGGTGACTTCTTCGAAGGTGATGGGCATGGCGCTCGCTTGGGCTCGTTTTTCGTTTGGGCTCGTTTGGGCTCGTTCAGATTCAGGGGTGGGTGCGTGGGGGATGTGTCGTCACTCTCCAAACCCGATGCGGGCATCCAGCCTGGCGCCGGCTCCCACGTCGGCCGACAAGCTGCTGCCGCCGCTCACCTGCGCCCGTCCACCGGGACCGAAGGACGCCACACCCACCACGCGCGGCGCCGGGAGCAAGGCCGCGCGGGCATCGGCCACCTGCACCGTGACCGCCGGCGTGCTCACCCGCAGGCCGGCGAAGGCAGGCCCGGCGGTGGCGGCAATGGACACACCCCCCCCCACACCCACGCCCACCCCCACGCCAGCACCCGCGCCGAAGGACACCCCGCCGCTCACACCGAAGCCGACTCCGCCGCCCGCACCGAGGCCGCCGCCGAGGCCCACGCCGCCCCCCACCGAGAAGCTCGCTGCCGCCGCCAGCGTGACCTCGCCGCCGACGGCCAGCGATGCGCCCGAACCGAACCGCAGGCTTTCCGCGCCATTCGCGCTCGCGATGCCGCGCGCCGCACGCGGGTCACCCAGCTGGTTGGCCACATCCGACGCCGCCGCGTCAGGCGGCGTCGCCACCGGGTCGGGCCGCGGCTGGCGGTCGATGGAAGGCGACGGGCTCTTGTTGCTCTGGAACTCGACTTCCTGGCTGGCCAGCGTGAGATTGATGCTCGAACGCAGCGGCACGCCGCCCGCAGAGAAGAAGTCGATGGTCTCCTTGAACTGCTCGACCACGCCCTTGAAGCTGTACGTGCCCCAGCCGAACTCCACCTTGGGCGCGAACTTCTTGGAGCCGTCGGGCGCCGGCTCCAGCAGCGCGGCGATGTTGGCCGTGACGTTGCGGACGCTCTCGCCGGTGATCGTGGTGTCGAACACCAGCGTCATCGTCAGCTTGGCGCTGCTCTTCTTGACGAACTGGCGCGCCCCGTTGTTGCCATTGCGGTCGTCGAACTCGTTGGTGATCGTGTATTCGAGCGAGGCCGGGTTGAACTGCACGGCGAACGGCTGGCCGCCGGCACCCGCGCCGTCGAGCACTTTGAACGTGGCCGTCTCGGTGGCCGGTAGATCGGGCAACCAGGGCATCAGCCGCCTCCCGCCACGAACAGGCGCAGCCCCTGGTGCACCAGGTGCAGCTCCTCCACGCCGACCTCTGTGCCCTTGGCATTGAGATCGGCGGCCTTGAACTTGACCGGCAGGCACTCGTCGAGGCCCCAGGTCAGCACGGGTTCTCCCGCCGGGTTCTGTACCTCGATCTCGGCCGAGAGCCGATAGGCATACGAACCCCCGGCCACGAGCTGGAACCAGGTGACCATGTCGCGCGAACTGGTCATGCCGCGCTTGAGCACCACGGTGGCAAAGCTCACCGGGCCCGCGCGTTGCACCGCGCCGTAGTTGAGCCCGCCGGCCTTGATGGCCTTGGGCTCCATCGTCGCCTCCAGCCCCGTGCACTCGGAAAAGGCGCCACGGCAGATGTCTTCCGGGCCGCTGCCGCCGGCCGTGCGCCTAAAGCGCAGGTGGAAGCGGAACACGTGCAGGGGATGCAGCAGCGCATCGGCCGTCATGCCGCGCTCCTCATCGACTGCCCTGCCCCGCTCGTGCCCATGTGGAGCACGACCGTGATGCGCTCGATGGAGGCCGCCGGGCGCACGCTGATGTGCGCCACCAGCCGGCCGGCATCGATGTCGTTCTGGGTCATCGTGCTCGGGTCGCAGCGCACGCTGAAGGCTTCGGAGGCCGAGGCCCCGGCGAAGGCGCCTTCGTGCCAGAAGCCGGTGAGCAGGTCTTCGAGCGTGCCGCGCAGCTGCGCCCACAGCGCGGGGCCGTTGGCGTCGAACACGACTGCGTCGCCCGCGGCACGCGCGGCCCGCACGATGGTGCCCATCAGCCGGCTGGCGCCACCGAAGCGCCAGGCCTCCAGGGCCGAGGTGGTCACGTCGGACTGCAGGCTCCAGCCGCCGGGCAGCGGCGCGAACACGCACACGTGGCGCGCCAAGCGCGCGGTGGGGTCGTCTTCGGCCAGCGTCCAGCTGGGCAGCGGCACGGCGCAGGCCACGTCGCGCAGGCGCGGCATGGAGAAGTCGCCGGCCACGGAACGGAAGGTGCCGCGCAAGATGGCCCCGGCGGCCACCAGCCCGGCGAGCGCGCCATCAGGCGGCTCCAGCGATTCGGGCAGGTCCTGCGACGCCGCGGTGCGCAGCCACGGCCAGCCCAGCTGCACGAAGGCGCTGGCAGTGCCCGCGTCGCGCGAGAGGCCACCATCTGCGGCCAGCACGCCGATGCGGCGGAGGTAGGCCAGCAGGTCCGACTGCGCATGCACCCCGCCGGTCGCGGCGCTCACGCGGCGCGCGCTCACGTCGGGCAGCGGCAATGCGGCCAGCAGCATCACCTCGCGGCGATGGCGCGGGTCGGCCAGGAAGCCCACGGCCGAGGCCATCGCGAGCTGCCACGCGGCATAGCCGCGGCTGTCGAGCCGGGGCGCCGGCAGCGCGCGCAGCCCGCGGTCCTCGGGCGGATCGGCCTCGCCCTCGCCGCACTCGACAAAGCCCTCCGGCAGCGCGGGCGGCTCGATGGCCACCTCGGGCATCGCCGGCTCGTAGGTGCAGGCGTCGGGCAGGTCGGGCAGCAGCACGAGGCTCGCCTCGCGCAAACCGTAGAGATGGTGGATGCCCAGCCACGAGGCGGGGTCATGCGGCTGGAACGGCCGCGCGGGCGCACCGCGTTCGGCGAAATCGGGCAGCAGGCGGCGGATGCGCTCGCGCCGCCGCGCCGCGCGCCGCTCGGCATCTTCGAGGTAGGGCCAGGGATCGCCCGCGCGGATGACGATGGCCCGGCGCCCGCCACGCGAGAAGAAGCTGCGCACGGCGGCGCCCAGGTAGGTGGCACACGTGCCATGGCCCTCGTCGCCCCGGTCGCCCTCGTCACCCTCGTGCGAGAGCGGGCGCTCATCCCAGGCATAGAGCCAGTCGAAGAGCTGCCAGCTGTCCAGGGTGACCGGCAGGTTCTCCAGGCTCTGCAGCTGCGCCTCGGTGCGCCGCCACAGCCCATCGACCCACCCGCCGGCACGCAACTGCTCGCGCAGCGCGGCAGGCAGCGGCCGGCCGGGCCGGCGCGCCACGTACCCGATGAAGCACGCGACATCGGCGCGGCTCAGGTCGGGCGGCGGCGTGGAGGCGGCGACCTCGAAGACCAGGCTCATGCGGTGCGGCTCAGACGTCAACCTCTGGGTAGGCGTAGCTCATGGGGAGCCGGTCAGACCGACAGCTCCATGGCCTCGGCGGAGAAGGTGATCTCCTCCATCGCCACATCGCCGCCGCCCTTGGCGGCCAGGGTGGGGCCCGTGTACTTCATGGGGATCACGCCGCGCAGCACCCACGACTGCACGGGCTTCTGCGACTCGTCCAGCAGCGTGATGGTCAGGGTCTTCTGGGCCGCCGGGCCCTTGGTGCGCGTCTCGTTGATCCAGTCGAACAGCGTCTTGGAATTGAGGATGCCGCGCTTGCAGGTGACATCCGACACCTTGTGCACGCCGGCAACCTTGCGCACGTGGTTTTCCTTGTCGTTGCCGTAGCGGTACTCGGCGACAGTGACCTCGGTGCCGATGCCCGACACATCGGAAAAGCCGCCGAAGACCTCGCCGCCGTCGAAGTTGACGAGGAAGTTGAAGGCGCCGTAAGGGGTGGTCCGGTTGGCCATGCTCGTTCTCCAGGGGTCTCAGGGTCTCAGGCGCGTGCGTCGGCCGTCTTCTGGCCGATGCGGAAGATCACGAACTCGGCGGGCTTCACGATCGCCACGCCGATCAGGCACACGAGGCGCCCGTTGTCGAGGTCGTTTTGCGTCATCGTGCTGCGGTCGCAGCGCACGAAGAACGCCTCCTCGATGGAGCTGCCCAGCAGCGCGCCGTTGCGCCACTCGCTGTAGAGGAAGTCGGAGATGGTCTGGCGGATGTTGGCCCACAGTCGCTCGCCGTTGGGCTCGAACACGGCCCACTGCGTGCTGCGGTCGATGGAGGCTTCGAGGTAGTTGAAGTAGCGCCGGTCGGAGACGTACTTCCATTCCGGGTCGCTCGACGCGAGGCGCGCACCCCACACGCGGTGGCCGCGGCCGCTGAAGTAGCGCAGGCAGTTCACCCCCAGCGGGTTGAGCATCTCCTGCTGCGCGAAGTTCACATCGGTCTCGAAGCGCAGCGCGCCGCGCACCACTTCGTTGGCCGGCGCCTTGTACACGCCGCGCTGCACGTCGTTGCGGGCATAGATGCCGCACATGAAGCCCGAGGGCGGCAGCGCGATCTCGCGCGGGATGTCCTCGCGGCCGGCGCGCGCCAGCGGGTTGGACACCATGACCCAGGGGTAATACATCGCGGCGTAACGCGAGTCGAACTGCCCGCGGTAGGCGCGCACCTCGCTGGGCAGCTGCTGCGGCGGCGCGTCGAGCACGGCAATGCGGTAGGCGCGGCGCGCCTCGGCATGCGAGATGAGCGCGTTGGCCACGGCCTGCGCGTTGGCCAGGGGGCTGGCCACGTTGCCGGCGCTGTAGGCCGTGCTACCCGGCGCGGCCACGATGGACACGTCTTCCAGGCTCGCGATCTCGCGCAGCGCGAGTGCGTACTCGGTGGCGGTGGGCTCATCGCCGTCGTCGCCACCGGCCAGCGTCCAGCGGCGCTCCATCTCGCCCGTGGCGGCGTTGAGCGTGCCACCCGTGAACAGCGCAGTCGCCAGCTCGCCCGCGGTGACATCGGCGCCGATCTGGATGGCGAAAAGGTTCTGCAGGTGGTCGGAGCGGCGCGAGGGCGTGGCCGCAAGCACGTGCCCCACCCAGCGCGGATGGCGGCGGTCGTAGCCCAGCTGCTCGTAGGCCAGCGAGGAGCCGCCGGCATCGTCGGCCTGCACGGCCAGCAGCACGATGCGCGGATCTGCGGCCAGCAGCGTGGCCGGCGGCACGGCGGCGCCGCCGGTGTTGTCGGCCGGGCGCCACTCGCTGCCGATTTTCACGTGATGGGCCAGCGTGCCGCCCGAGCCGGTGCGCAGCAGCGTGCCGACGGGCGCGTTGGCCAGCGCCGTTTCCGCCGCCGCCGTCTGCACCGTCTCGCGCACGGTGACGCGGCCGTTGCCGCAAGCGCCGGGGAAGCGCGCGATGAAGCCCACCTGCTCGGGGCCCTGCCCGCCGCGCACCTGCACCGACGCCGAGGCCGAGTTGTCGCCGACCACGCGCGACACATACAGGCGCGAGCCGCCTTCGTTGAAGAAGGCCTGCACCGCATGCGCGAGGTAGTTGGTGCCTGGCGAATCGGGGCCCAGGTCCAGGTCGTCGAAGCCGCCGTAGATGCGCTCGAAGTCGCCGAAACTGGTCAGCAGTTCGGGCGTCTCGGGCGTGTTGTCATCGATGCGGTACGGGCCCTTGCGGGTGGGGCCGACGAAGGCGGTGGTGCTGGTGCCCACGCCTTCGATCGACTTGGCGCGAAAGCTCGTTTCTTCGACATAGACGCCAGGGGCCAGGTATTCGGGCATGGGCTATCTCCTTTGCATGAAGGGGGAGGTCGACGGGAACTCGCGGGCCTTCATGGCAGTGCGAGCGCAAGGGAAAGGGACTGCGGGCGGCCGGCAGCGAGCTGCACGCCGTGCGCGAGCGTGGGCAGCTCGTCGCGCCGGGCTTCGAGGCTGTCGGGGTTGACCATCGGCAGCCCCTGCGGGGCATGGCCGGCGCGTACATCGGCCGCCGGGGTGCGGGTGCCGGCGACGGGGTCGAACACCACGTGCACCTGCGCGGCGACCTCGCTCACGACGACGGCATCGGGATCGTCCGACCAAGTGGTCACCGGTACGCCGGGCACGGGCACGAGGGCCTCGCCGCGCCAATCGGACAGGCCGCGCGCCACGATGGCGCCGCCGCTTTCCACGATGACGAGCGCGCCGCCCAGCGCATCGCCGCTCGCGGATTCGGCAAGCGACAGGCGCAGCACGGCCCAATTGGCACCCAGCGGCGCGGCCGCAGCCGGGTACATCGGCACTTGCAGCGGACGAAAAAGCGAATCGGCCTGTCCGGCATGCGCAGGCGCCGGATCACGCGGCAGCGCCACGCTCACGCGGCGCGGCAGGTAACGGCCCGAGGGATCTTGCAGCGTGACGGCCAGCACCACCGCACCCAAGGCCGGCGCCCCCGGCGGCGCATCGAATGCGGCCTCGTGCGCCGCCAGCGCATCGGCCTGCACGATCACGTACAGGCCACTGCGGTTGCGGCGGATGCGCGCCCCTGCGGCCTCCACCACGAGCGTCGTGTCGACCGCCACGCGCGTGCTCGCATCCACGCAGTGCAGCGCGCCCAACACACGCGAGTCCACACGCTCGGCCTCACGCATCACGAGCGTCAAGGCGACACCCCCGCGGGCATGGCCGTGCCATAGGCAAAGCGCGTGGCGACCACTGGCTGTCCCGACTCGATGCGATCCGGGTCGATGCGCACCATCCGCGCGATGTACGACACCGACAGCCGATAGGCAGGATCGAGCGCATCCCAGATGCGCATCATGTCCTCGGTGGACAGCTCGGAAGGAATGATCTGGATCACTTCCTCCGGGTCCCAGCCCGCCTCGGGCGAGAGCGAGGAGGCATCGAGCAGCGGATGCTGGTAGAGCTGCCGCATGGCCCAGGTGAGCGTGAGCAGCTCGTCTTGCGCATTGCCGGCCCAGGCAGTGAGCATGAAATGCAGATCCAGGCCCAGCGGCGCCTGCTGGTCGGGCGACATGAGGCCGGGGCGCTGCTGGCGCGAATGCTCGTTGACGGTCACGCGGTAGAGGAACAGCGTGATGCGCGTGGTGTCGTCGATGGTGCCGGCCAGTTCGCCCGAGGACACGAGCGCGAAATCGCACTGAGGCATGGCCTGCGCACCCACCGTGTCGGGGTAGGTGTTGCGCAGGAAGGTGGCCATGGACTGGCCCACCGAATGGATTGCCTGGATGTTGGCCATGCGCTCGCGCGTCGTGTACGTCGTGTCCTTGTGCGTTCTTCTCTGCGTCGGCTCTCAAGGCCCGATCGGAAGCGGCGCAGCGCGGTAGATCACGCCACCGCCTGGCAGGACGGTCGTCGCGAGCTCACCGCTGCGCAGCAACCGTTCCAGCGCCTCATGCACGTCGGCCTGAGGCACGTCCACCCCCATCCCGGGCAACCACCACTGCGCGATGCCTTCCTCGGTGTCGGCCGCCATGGGACAACGCGCGAGGTAGGCCGCGATCGCCTCCATCGCCCGCTGCGTTCTAGCCTCGGCGTCATCGAGCAAGGAGGTCTCCAGCCAGGTCGGCGAGGCATTGCGAGCACCGTGCCAGCGCGGGACAGCCGGTAAGCCCTTGATTTCTCTGGAGCGCCACTCACGGCCGGGTCAAGAAACCGGGTCAGAGGCAACCCGGACGGGTCGACGCCGACCCGGCACAAGCTGGGCGTGATCCACGACGCACCCGGGATACCACGGGGGATGCGCGCAGGCGGAACCACGGCCTACCTGAGCTAGAGTGCCTCGGCATTTGTGGACCTCGGCTCAACCCGTCGCTACCCGACGCGAAGCCTTGGCCCAACCCGCACCCCACCGCGCCGCATCACATGACACAGTTCCTCTGGCAAGACCGCGACACCAGGGAGTACGCCTACCCGTTCAATCCGCGATCCGAGTGCCTCGTGATGCTTCAACGCCCGCCCACCGTCGCGCTCGACGTCGGCTGCGGCTCCGGCGCGGTCGGGCATGCCTTGCGCCAGAGCTTTCCCCAATGCGCGCTATGGGGCTGCGAGTTCAACGCCTCGGCGGCGCAGCTCGCCCGGCAGCACTTCGACCACGTGGTGGAACAGGATGTCGAAACGGTGGACTGGCCCGGCCTGGGCCTGACGGCGCCTTTCGATCTGGTGTGCCTGTTCGACGTGCTCGAACACCTGTTCAACCCCTGGACCTTGCTGCAGGGATTGCATCGCTTCATCGCACACGATGCGCAGATCCTGGTCAGCCTGCCCAACGCGGGCAACCTGCCCTTGCTGTACGACGCGCTGCACGGCCACTGGCGCTACCGCAACTGGGGCCTGCTCGACTTCACGCACCTGCGCTTCTTCGCCGACCTGGACGCGCGCAAGATGTTCTATCAAACGGGCTACCGCGTGATCGACCACCGCGTGAACTTCCTGGGCGCTGGCGGCGAGCTCTACGAGAAGCACCGCGAGGGCATCTTTCCCACCTTGCTCAACTTCGGCGACATGTGGCTGCACATCCGCACGCCCGAGCATCTGAGACAGCTCTGCGCCGACCAGAACCTCTACCTGCTCTCGCCGCACCACGGGCAGTTCGAGGACGACACCGAACGCAGCCTGGCGTCGAACGAGTATCCGGAGACGTTTGCGTTCGGCGGGGGTTAGTGTCAGGAGGGTTGATGCAGTGTTCGCCGGGGTGACGTAGGCCGCCATGGCGGCCTACGCTCGTGAGTTCGATCGCGGCCGTCCGGTAGCCCCGGCTTGCCTATCCCACCGAGACGAATCAGAGAGAGGCGATTCGCCGGATGTACGAGAGCTTCTCTTCGGCGAGACCCGCCAACTGAGCCTCTTGGATGCGGCCCTCACGAAGCAGCCTGCCGAAAACGCGAGGCAGCTGTGAGTAGCGAAAGTCGTACTTCTCGTCGATCTCGCGCCGCTTGCCATACAAGTGCTCTTGGACTGCCCACATGTCGTCCGGCTTCGCCGCTGCCGCGGCTCTTGCCTTGAACTCCGCCATGACCTCTGCAAGCTCGTCAGCAAGCGCAGCTTCGAACACACGGCGCGCAACCTTCTTCTCGGACTCAGACCACTTGAGGTCGTGCACCAGATGCTCCTTCCCGGATGGGGTCCGGGATAGGTCCGGGATGCATCGACCCACCGACCGAAGAACCCCGCAAAGCTATGCAGGACCGAAGTTGTAGCCGCCATCGACTGGCGTTCAACGTACTCTTGATCGGCAGGAAGGAGTTCACGAGGCAGTGGGTTGTCGGCAAGCGGGTTGTAGATGAGCGCCGAAGATTCAGGATTCCCAATTGCATGGTGCCCTTTCAAATCGACCGCCCAGATGGCGCTGATCTTGCTGTAGCCGGGATCAAGGAATAGCCATATAGGGATGTGGAGCATGCGCAAGAACGCCCTGTGCCGGGTGCCGCCCCATCAGATCCGTGCCGGTCCACTCCGGCGCCAACGCCGCAGCAACCGTCGCCTGCGTGGGGCATCAACTTTCGCCACACCTACTACCGCGAACTGTCGTGTCGGCTTTGTATAGCCGCCGCGCCATTCTTGCGGCGAACCAAGACAGCCCAGCTAAGGCAAGGGAAATAGCAGTGCAACTGAGGATAACGTCATCCAGGGGAGCATGCATCCATACGATCATAAAAAACGCGTAACTTGGCACCAAGAACAATCCAAAAGCTGCTGCAATTATGGATAGCAGCAGCAGCAATACAGCCATTATTCTCCGGCAGCTTCGACCTAACACTTGACCAACGATCCAAAACGTTTTATCAGCTCCGCCGTCTGACGCGCATTCTCACCTGAGACCACTGTGACATAGAACTCAAATTGTCTTCCACCAGCAACCCAATTCAGCTTCCATAGGCCAGGGCGCCTCTGCAAATCAACCGCTAGAGACAGGGTTGCCGGCGCCCCATTTACTTGTGCATTTATGAAGTCCTTTATCACAACCACGGTAGCACCCTGAGAACTGAAGTCCCACCGGGTGAGAAGGAATTTCCGTCCTGCGCCATCAACATACATCATGCTTTTTCGATGCGGGGATTCCTGCAAGACACCTACACTGGTCACGGCCTGGCCCATTAGGCGCAGGATGTCCATCGTCAGCGCAGCCAAGCCGCACACGACGTAGTTGGTGTCGAACTTGCCGAGGGCAGCCGCTCCAGGGTGCAGCGACGAACATGCGGTTCGTGCCGATCAAGACGGAGGAGCAGCAGTGCCGCGAAGGTCCTTGCCCCAGCAGCTCATCGGCACAGTTCTACCGAGATCCGAACGCTGACGACTTGAGTGGCAGTGCGCGCGGCAACGGATCCTCCTGACGGCTAACAACTACCCGATAAACGACCCGCGGCCGATGCCGTGCTTCTTCAGCAGCTTGCCGAGGCTGCGTCGCTCCTTGCCGGCCAGTCGGGCCGCATGGGTCACATTGCCTCCAGCCGCGAGCATCAGCCGCTCGAGATACTGCCGCTCGAACGCGTCCATCGCCCTCTCGCGCGCCTCGTGGTAGGCGCGCAGTTCGTCCTCTTGCGTGCGCACCGCAACCTCGCAAGCCTGCAGCAGGCCAGCCGGCATGGCACGCTGCGGCACTTCCGCGCTGCGCTGAGGCTGGGGACGCAGCGACAAGGTCTCGCCGTCGGACAGCAGCAGCGCGCGCTGCACGAGGTTGTCGAGCTCACGCACGTTGCCCGGCCAGGAGTAGCGTGCGATCCACTCCAGGCTCTCGGCATCGAGATGGCGCATGCTCATGCTGTAGTGGCGCGCATGCCGGCCGACGAAATGCTCGGCCAGCAGCCGTGCATCGCCAGGACGATCGCGTAGCGGGGGCATCTCCAGCTGCAGCACGTTCAGGCGGAAGGCCAGGTCATCGCGGAAGGCCCCGGTCGCCAGCAGTTGCCCGAGGCGTGGGCTGGCCGCCGCGACGATGCGCACGTTGCCTCGGCGCTCCTGGGTGCCGCCCACGGTGCGGTAGGTATGGTCTTGCAGGAAACGCAGCAGCGACACCTGCGCGCGCAGCGGCAGGGAATCGAGCTCGTCGAGAAAGAGCGTGCCGCCCTCGGCCGCCGCCACGAGGCCGCTGCGCGGCTGACGGGCATCGGTGTAGGCGCCGCGTTCGCAGCCGTAAAGCTCGGACTCGATCAGCGCCTCGGGCACCGCACCGCAGTTGAGCGGCACGAAGGGCCGGTCGCGGCGGGACGAACCGTAGTGGATGGCGCGGGCCGCCAGTTCCTTGCCGGTGCCCGTTTCGCCCTGGATCAGCACCGGAGCGTCGAAACGGGCCATGCGCTCCACGAGGTCCAGAGCCTGCATGAAGGCCGGAGACCGGCCGATCATCGCCTGCGTGGTCGCGCTCACAGGCTGCACTCCCGGTGTCTTGTGCAAGGTCTCTCCCGTCGAGGGCCTTGCGTGGGACGCAGGCCCTGCGCTCGTTATCGCTCGTTATTCGTGGGCCATGCGTGCTGCGCGGCACCACGCATAACCAACTCATGACAGTAGGGCGAGCCCTCGGCCCGCGTAACCCCTAAGCCTTGGGGTACAGAACCTTCGCTGCACGGGAGCATCGAAGGCCGAGCACGGGCAATCGTGCGTGTAAATCGGTCTGTACGACGCTGCCGAGCAGCACTCGAAGCCGTAGGCCACGACGGCGTGCTTTGTTGCAGATCTCACGGCTTCCAACATCGCAGGTATCGCGCTTGCTTGCCCGTCGTGAAATCCTTCACGCCATGAAGTGCAGTGCATCGTTCTCGCGAGGTCATGCTCGTCACCGCGCCAGCGGGCTGGCTCTGGCGCTCGTTCTATGCTGGCCGGGCCCGATGGCGCAGCCGGTTCATGCCGCGGCCAGCAAGACGAACCTCGCCGCGCCGCATGCCGATTTCGGGCGCGCCAAACCATCGGCGCTCGTCCGGGAAGTGGCCGATGGCGTCGTCGCTTCGGGCGACCACGGCGGCGCGCACTTCATCCTGCTCGACAAGGTGAACGCACAGGTCTACGTGTTCAGCCCGCGAGGCCACTTGCTGGCCCATGCCCCGGCCCTGCTCGGCTACGCGAAGGGCGACCACACGGTGCCGGGCATCGGCAGCAAGGCGATCGCTGACATCACGCCCGAGCAGCGAACCACACCCGCCGGCCGCTTCGTTGCCGAGATGGGCCGCAGCAGCACGCGTGGCGAAGACGTGGTGTGGGTCGACTACGACGCGGCAGTGTCCATGCACCGCATCATCCGGGGCACGCCCCAGGAGCGGCGAGCACAGCGCCTGGCCTCGCCGACGCCCAGGGACAACCGCATCTCCTACGGCTGCATCAACCTGCCCAAGGCGTTCTACGAGAAATGGGTGGGCGGCATCGTGTCGAAGCGGCGCACCATCGTTTACGTGCTGCCCGAGGTGTGGAACCCGCGCCAGGTTTTCCCCTTCCTGAATGGCATGACGCGCGCCGCCTATCGGCACGAGGCCGGGCCGCCGTCACAGGGGTCGATGCCGATCATCGGCCAGTGACGCCGCATGACGGCCGCATGTCGGGCAAGACGGTATAAGAAAAAAGAAAAGCCGGGCCTGAACGGCCCGGCTTTCAGCGCAGAGGCCTGAAGGATGTGCCCTCAGTTGCGGTCGGCGCGACTCGAGCGCATGGTGGACGTGCTCGTGTCGGTGCTGGCCCCGCTGGTGGAACCGCTGGCGCCCGTCCCGGCCGTGGAGCCTGTGGAGTCCGTGGCCCCACTCGTGGACGTGCCCGCGGCCGAGGTCCCCGTCGTGGTGTCGGTGCTGGTGCCCGCACCCGAGGTGGAGCTGGTGCCCGTACCCGCGCCGGTCGTCGAGCCCGTCGTGCCCGCGGCACCTGTGCCTGCGCCGCTCATCTGCCCGGCCGAGCTGCTGGGGTCGGTGCTGGTGCCCGGCGTACCGGCACTGCTGGGACCGGACGAACTGCCGCCCTGGTTCGAGCCGCCCAACGTCGTGCCTGCATCCGAGGTGCCGGCGGTCGAGCCCGATGTCTGGGCGTAGGCCGTGCCGATCGCGGCCACCAGTGCGGCGATGGCGACAGAGGTGGTCAGTTTGCTCATGTGAGATCTCCTGTAGCAGAGTGAAAGTTGGGTTTCCGGCTGGTTGCCTGCTGCGGCGCCTGCTGGGTAAGGGTGCGCACGAAAACACGGCAAGCGTGTAGTACATGGCAATGCGCGTGCCTTTGCGCCGCGCGCCACACGGCCTTGTCCTACCCACGCATGCGGCGGCGATCCGCGAGCACACTTCCCCGAGATGGACCCTCTCGCGCACCACACCGCGCACCACGACGCACTCACCGCCCACTTTCGCGGCCCCGGCCCGACGCCCAGGCCCGTGCCCTGGCGAGGCTATGGGCGAGGGCACCGCCTTGCCCTGACTCTCGCGCTGCTGCTCGCCGGGGCCGGGCTGGTGGCGCGGCAGTTGCACGCCGTGGACTGGCAGGCCACGCGCACCGCGCTGGCCGCCCTGCCCGGCCAGTCGCTTGCGGCCGCTGCGCTCCTCGGCACCGCCAGCTACGCGGTGTATGGAGGTTTCGACCTGCTGGCCCGCCGCACGACCGCGCATCCGCTCCATGCCGTGCGACTGCTGGCGATCGCCTTCGTCAGCCATGCCTGCGCCTTGAACCTGGGACCGGCCGGCGCGGGCGTGCGCTTTCGGCTGTACCTGCGGCACGGGGTGCCGCTGCACCTCACGGCGGCCTTTTGGCTGTTCAACGTGTTCACCAACTGGCTGGGCTTCGCGCTGGTCGCGGGCGTCGCGCTGGCCACTCGGCGCATCGCCATCTCGCCTGGCTGGGGCCTCGCCGCGGACGCGATGCAGTGGGCCGGCATCGGTTTGCTCGCCGCCGTAGCGGCCTACCTCGCAGCTTGCCTGCTGGCAAGCGGCCGCCACCTCGTGCTGCGCGGCCACGCACTGCACCTGCCACCGCCCGGCGTGGCGGCCGTGCAGGCGATGCTGTCGGCGCTCAACTGGCTGCTGCTGGCCGCGCTGCTGCATGCCCTGATGCACGGCCGCGCCGGCTACGGGCAGGTGCTGGCGGCCCTACTGACCAGCGCGCTCGCGCTGGCGCTGCTCGACGTTCCGGCGGGGCTGGGGGTGCTGGAGGCAGTCTTCCTGGCCCTGTTGGGACGCACGGTTCCCGCAGCGGAGGTCATGGCCGCCCTGCTGGCCTACCGGGCGTTGTACTTCCTGGCGCCACTCGTGCTGGCCAGCGCGGTGTACCTGGGGCTCGAATGGGACGCGCAGTCGCGCCCTGCGCGCATGCTTCAGCGCTGAAGAGTCTGACCGCCCCAGGGGCACCCCCGAGGGGGTCAAGGAGACTTGGGACGGCCCGGCGTTTCCTTGTGCGTGCGCGCCACCGCGCGGCGCACGCTGCCTTCCGAACGGGCCAGCCGGTCCTCGGCCGACGCGATGTCGGCATCGGCGAGCAGCGCGACGATGGCGACCTTCACCTGGTAGCCGCAGGCCACCAGCGTCTGTCTCGCGCGCGCCTCGTCGGCGCCTGTGGCGCGCATGGTCAGGCTCACGGCGCGGCGGTGCAGCTTGGCGTTGGTGGGCCTGAGGTCCACCATCAAGTTGCCGTAGACCTTGTTGAGCCGCACCATGATCGCCGAGGAGAAGGTGTTGAGCGCGATCTTCTGCGCCGTGCCCGCCTTGAGCCGGGTGCTGCCCGAAATGATCTCGGGGCCGGTGTCCAGCGTCACGGCGAGCTGCGCGCCCAGCGTGACCGGGGCCGCGAGGTTGTTGGCGATGCCGATGGTCAGCGCACCGGCGGCACGCGCCGCCTCCAGCGCCCCCATCACATAGGGCGTGGCGCCGGAAGCCGCCACGAGGATGACGACATCGGCAGGGCCGACTTCGGCCGCTTCCACATCCAGCCGCCCCTGCTCCAGGCTGTCCTCCGCGCCCTCGATGGATTCGAACATGGCCTGCGGGCCACCCGCCAGCAGCGCGACGGCCCGGTCCTTGGGCCACGAAAAAGTGGGATATAGCTCCGCGCTGTCGATCACGCCCAGCCGTCCCGACGTGCCGGCGCCCACGTACACGAGGCGCCCGCCGCGGGCCACGCGCGGCACCGCGGCCTCCACCGCGGCCGCGATGGCAGGCCCCGCCTGGCGTACCGCCGCGAAGGCGTTGGCCTGGTCCTCGATGAAAGCCCCGACGAGGCGGGACACCGGATACTCGTCGAGGTCGGGATGGCTGTGGCTGGGTCGTTCGGTGTCGAGCATCGCGGGCGGGCGGGGGCGACGCACGCATCTTCGCAAGAATTCGCCACCGTACCCCGCGCGCAGGCATGTCCGCTGCTCGCCACACGGACCTGGCGCGACATCGTTCTCAAGGAAAGCCGGGCCGTCGGGTACCACGCGGCCATGTGGCCCGCCGGGCCGCCTCGCTCACACGTTCTTTCAGTCTTCCGAGCCTTGCTCGGACGGAGCCACCTGGGCCCCCGCGAACACTGCCTGGGCCACGAGGCACTCGGCGGAATGGCCCCCTGCCGCGAGCCGGCTGCCGCTCTTGCGCGCCACGGGAGGCTGCCCCACGTCCACGGTGGTGAGGCCCGCCAGCGCCATCGCCAAGGGCGCGAGCACGAGGCCCGTGCGCGCCGCAGCGCCGCACCGCTGGGGTAACGGCGGATCGGGAACAAGGACGCACGGCATGGCAACTTCCTGAAGTCTCCAGACAGGTTAGTCGGCGTGTTGCCGATTCACATCCCTAGAGCAGGCTAGGGACTACACCGAGGTGCCATCCGGATGGCTTGAGAGGTTGAGAGGGCGGCGCCGTTGGCGTGCAGGTTGAAGGCCACTTCAAGACGAGTGTCCCGAGATCCTGTCGCGCCGCGCCAGCGACGGGAACATCCGCCACCACAAGCCCGCGATGAGCAAGGTCCCCAGGCCACCGGCCACCACCGAGCCCACCGTGCCGATCCAGGCCGCCACCGCCCCCGACTCGAACTCGCCCAGCTGATTGGAGGCACCGATGAAGACGGAATTGACCGCGCTCACGCGACCGCGCATCTCGTTGGGCGTTTCCAGCTGCACCAGCGTATGGCGGATCACCACGCTCACCATGTCGGCCGCGCCCGAGATGGCCAGTGCCACGAGCGAGAGCACGAAGGACGTGGACAGCCCGAACACGAGCGTGGCGGCGCCGTAGACCGCCACGGAGGCGAACATCACGGGGCCCACGCGCCGCTCCACCGGCCAGCGCGTGAGCGCCACGGACATCGCCAGCGCCCCCACGCCGGGGGCCGCGCGCAGCAGGCCCAGGCCCCACGGCCCGACATGCAGCACATCCCTGGCGTAGATGGGCAGCAAGGCCGTGGCGCCACCCAGCAGCACGGCGAAGAGGTCCAGCGAGATGGCGCCGAGGATGACCTTGCGATCGCGGATGAAATGGAAGCCAGCGAAAAGGGTGCCGAGCGTGACCGGCTCATGCGGCGGAGGATCGTGCTCGTAGCGCAGACGGGCGAGCAGTGCGCCAGCCAGCACGAACAGGGCCGTGCACACGGCATAGACCACGCCGGCCCCGGCCACGTAGATGAAGCCACCCAGTGCAGGCCCGGCGATGATCGATCCCTGCATCGCCGACGAGCTGAACGCCAGGGCACGCGGCAGTAGGGCCGGCGGCACCAGCAGCGGCGTGAGCGACTGCGAGGCCGGCATCTGGAACGCGCGGACCATGCCCAGGCCCACCGACAGCACCAGCAGCAGCTCGCGGCTGGCCCAAGCGCCCCGCGAGGCGGTCACGAGCACGGCACCCAGCAGTGCCGACACGGCCATGGTCGAGGCCATGATCCGCCCGCGGTGCAGCCGGTCCGCCGCATGCCCGGCCGGCAAGGTGAGCAGCAGCGCGGGCAGGAACTGCAGCAAGCCCACCAGGCCGAGGTCCCAGGCGCTGCCGGTGAGGTCGTACATCTGCCAGCCCACCGCCACCATCATCATCTGGTTGCCCGTTGCACCGGCCAGGCGCGCGGTCCAGAACTGGAGGTAGGCGCGGTGAGCAAAGAGGGAATCGGCGGGCATGGGCGCGAGCTTAGAGCGCCCAGACCCGCAGCAGCCTGCGCATCGCCGGGAACGCGCCGCTGCACTGTGCCGGCAGCGTTTTCCGGCCATGGCCCCACGCTTGGAAGGCCGCAAGCCTTGTGAGACAACGCCGACGCGGGCCGCATGGGCGGCCGTCAGGGCAGGAATCGAATGAGAACCATCTCCGCAGCCGTGCTGGCATGCCTGGTCGCGGGCTGCGCCACGCAGCGCCCCGAACCGAAAGCTTCCGTGGTGCGCGCCCGGCCGCCGTCCGACTACCAGGGCACCATCACCAACTACTTCAATGTCCACGTGCGCGGTCCGCAGACCGAACGCCGGCTGGCCTTCGCGCCGCCCGAATCGTCGAAGTGCGCGCTACGCGGCAGCACCGGCGCCTACAAGGCGTGGATGGTGCCGGTGATCTACGAGACCAGCGCCCGCCCCGCTGACGGCGGCCCGCGCAGCGCAGCGATGACCAGGACGCGCACCGCCGCCGTCGCACCCGAGGCCGCCCTGCGCGAGGCGCCGGACATGGCCGCCCGCGACGCCGTGGTCACGCTCGACGAGGTGAATGTCTCGGGCAAGGGCTACTTCTTCTGGTTCACCCACGACACCATCAGTGCGGTCACGCGCCGCGCCGACCGCTGCCCCTGAGCCGCTCCTTCAGCGCAGGCGCAACCGCGAAGGGCGCATGAGCGCCAGATGCGGGGACGGCGAAGTGGCCCTCGCGTCGTACGGATAGACCACCTTGCCCACGGCCTGCAGGATCTTGTGCACGTAGGCCCGGGTTTCCAGGTAAGGCGGGACACCGCGGTAGCGCTCCACCGTCCCCTCGCCTGCGTTGTACGCAGCGGCCACCAGCGCCACGTCGCCCTCGAAGTACGCGAGCAGCCAGCGCAGGTAGGCCAAGCCGCCGCGAATGTTCTGCGCCGCGTCGTAGGGGTTGCGCACGTTGAAACGCGCGGCGGTGGCGGGGATGAGCTGCATCAGCCCCTTGGCATTCCTGGGGGACAGGGCCACCGGGTCGAAGTTGGACTCGGCCTCGATGATGGCCAGCGCCAGCCGCGGCTCGACCAGGAACTCGGGCGCCATCTTCTGCACGAGCCGCACGATGTGCGGTGGCGCATCGATGTCGGGCGGCGCGGCCGGCGGTGAGGCCGCGAGGACAGGCGACACCGGCGGGCTCGCCGCCACCGGGTCTTCGTCGCGCATGCATTCGGGCACGTCCTGCGTGGGCCCGCCTACCACGGCGAGCATGTGCCGAGCCTGCTCCAGGCCCTGCTCGGCGGCGATCTGGAAGAAGAAGGCGGCCACGCCATCGCTGCGCTGCACACCGGAGCCGTTGGCGTACATCCACCCCAGGCGGTACTGCGACTCGGCATCGCCGAGACGGGCCGCCTGGCAGTACAACGCAGCAGCGCGCGCACCGTCCTTGTCGACGCCCTCGCCCGCTTCGTAGCCAGCGGCCTCCTCGCGCAGCATCTGGATGAGCGCACCGCCGGCAGGCGCCTCGGCAAGCAGCTCGGCCACGGCGGCCGGGCAGGCGAGCAGGATGGCGGCGGCCAGGAGCATGGGCGGCACCGCGCGTGGCCCGCGTTGCGGGAAGCGTCGGCGGGCATCCGCATGGTTCATGGGCCGCATTCTGGGAATGCCTGCCATGCGCCGACAAGCCCGTCAAGCTGGGGGGATGAGCGGCCACGATCTGGGCGCGACGGCGCAAAGGGCATGCGCCAAGTTGTTCACGGGCTCCGCGATTTCGCCTGCCGTCCCTCCACCGAGGGGGCTCCGGCCCATGTTGCGTATGGATACATTGAAACGATTCCTGCGCACGCCGTTGCCCATGCCTGTCTCGCGCCCCGCCCCACTCCTGTCCCATGTGAGCCCACGCACAGCCCGCGCGCTGGCCACGGCGCACCGCCATACCGTGCGCTGCGAGTCCTTTGCAGAACGCGCCCGCGAGCTGGTGACCTTTCTCGCCGAGATCCGCGGCGAAGCCAGCGCGGTCCTTGAGCTCGAAGCGCAGCTGGCCGAGTGGATCACGCATTGGCAATCCGCATCGCGGAGCCCCGGGCGCGAGAGCCATTTCGTCGCCGAGGAGCTGGGCATCATCGTGCGGGCCTTGAGCGGGCCCATGCCCGTGGCCCGGCTCGAAGGGGACACCGAGGCCTTTCGATGGGTGATCGCCCGCTGCATGAGCCTGAACCAGTGACCGCCGCGCGGTGCCTGCCGTCGCCGAAGGCGGGCACCGCCGCTGCGATAACCGCCGGACGGGATCGCCGCAGGCACGCGCCGTGCCCGATAGACAACGCCGTGTTTGCCTGCTGTTCGTTCCATGGCCATGCCGAACAACCGCCGGGTCCATGCTCGCAAGGTATTGCGCAGCAACGCCACGGTGCGGGCGGGGAACGTGGCGCGCGAGGTCCGGACCTGGGACCTGGGCCTGGACGGCGTCTCGGTGGTGTCGCCGCGTCCCATCGCCCCGGGCACGCGATGCACGCTGACGCTGCGGCTCCCGGATGCCGGCGGCGCCGAACTGCTCGTCCCGGCCCGGGCCGTGTGGTGCTCGCTGCTGGGGCCTGAGGGTTTCAAGGTGGGCCTGGCGTTCGGCCCGCTCGATGCATCGGTCCGCGAGGCGCTCGCGCGGTTCCTCGCCTGAAGACGCGCCCGGCACCCGCGCGGCCCTCGATACTCCCCGGATGGACTTCGCGTTCATCCACATCCCGCTGCTGGCGGCCTCGTTCCTGCTGCTGGTCAGCGTCGTCTTGGGCGTGTACTCGACGCGAGCCGGGTTCCCGGTGCTGCTCATCTTCCTGCTCGCGGGCGCGCTGGCCGGGGAAGATGGCCTGGGCGGCTATCAGTTCAGCGACTTCACGCTCAGCTTCTGGGTGGGCAACATCGCGCTGGCCATCATCCTGCTCGACGGCGGCCTGCGCACTCCGTTCGAGACCTTCCGCACCGGCTTGCGGCCCTCGCTCGTGCTGGCCACCGCAGGCGTGGCCCTGTCTGCCGCCGTCACCGGCCTGGCCGCCATGGCGCTCATGGGGCTCGACTGGCGCAGCGCCATGCTGCTGGGCGCCATCGTGGGGTCCACCGATGCGGCCGCCGTGTTCGCGCTGCTCAAGCGCTCGGGCGTGATGCTCAACGAGCGCGTGGCCGCCACGCTGGAGATCGAGTCGGGCATGAACGACCCGATGGCGGTGTACCTCACGCTGGCGTTCATCACGCTCATCGTCCCGGCGCAGGCCTCGGCCCCGGGCCCCGCAGCCCTGGCGCTCCTGCTGGTCCAGCAGTTCGGCTGGGGCGCCGCAGCAGGCATCACCGGTGGCCTGAGCATGGCGGCCTTGGTGAACCGCTCGCTGCGCGATGCGGAAGGCGGCGTAATGGCCCTGAGCGTGTGCGCAGCCGGCCTGGCGGTGTTCGCCGGCACCGGGCTGCTGGGCGGCTCGGGCTTTCTCGCGGTGTACCTGTTCGGCCTCGTGCTGGCCAATCGCGCCCGTCAGCCGCTCGCCTCGGCCCTGTCGGCGATGGATGGCTATGCCTGGCTGGCGCAGGCCGGCATGTTCCTGCTGCTGGGGCTGCTGGTCACGCCGCGCGAAATGGTGCGCAGCGCTGGGCCGGCGCTCGGGGTGGCGGCCGCGCTCATGTTCCTGGCGAGGCCGGTGGCCGTGTGGGCCTGCCTGCTGCCCTTTCGCTTCCGCCCGCGCGAAGTCTGGTTCATTGCATGGGTGGGGTTGCGCGGCGCGGTACCCATCGTGCTCGCGGTGTTCCCGCTGCTGGCCGGCGTGCCGGACGCCATGCTGCTGTTCAACGCCGCCTTCGCGGTGGTGCTGGCCTCGCTGCTGCTGCAGGGCACGACCATCGCGATCGCCGCGCGCCGCCTGGGCGTGACCCTGCCGGATCAGGCGGACGAGCGCCGCGTGCGGGCGCTCTTCGGCGACTTCACGCTCGATGCCGACGCTCCTGTCGGGTCGGTGGCCGAGTTCTACGGCCTGCCGCTGCCCCGGGAAGCGCACCTCCCGCTGAGTGAGTGGATCGCCGCGAACCTGGGCCGCCCCGCGGTGGTGGGCGACAGCCTCCCGCTGGGTTCGGCCAGCGTGAGCGTGCGCGCCATGAATGGCGCGCGCATCACGGCGGTGGGGCTGAAGCTGGGGGATGGGCAAGCGTCGTGACCACGCCGCTGCGCCTGCACCTGCTGCCCCTGGCCCTGGGCCTCGTGGTCTTCGGCACGGCGGTGCCGCTGGAGCTGCAGGCGACGCAGCCGTGGACGTTCTCCGCAAGCCCGAGCGACGTCGCCGTCAACGTATTGCTCTACCTGCCGCTCGGGTTGTGCCTGTGGCGCCGGCCGCTCGCCCTGTCGCTGGCCCTCGGCGCGCTGATGTCCCTGGCCATCGAAACGCTGCAGATGCGCTACGCCGGGCGCCATCCCGCGCTGTTCGACGTGCTGGCGAACACCCTGGGCGTGGCCAGCGGCGCGCTCGCCGGCCGCTGGCTGGCGCGGCACGGCCGGCCCGAGCCGCACAGGCTGCGGCTCGGGCGGCACGCCATCGCGGCAGCCGCCGTGGCGGCATTGGCGCTGCTGCTCGGATGGACCACGCGGGCGCCGCACGGCGTCATGGAGAACTGGGCCCCCGGCTATGCGTTGCTGCTGGGTAACGAGGCGACGGGCGACCGCCCCTGGCGGGGCCGCATCGACGCGCTCGCGCTGCTGCCACGGCCACTGGCACGCGCCGAGCTGGCGGCCGCCTCCAGGCTGTCGGATCCGCAGGTGCGCGACTCGCTGCAAGCTCGCGGCGCCTGGCTGCTGCCGGCGCCTGTGGTCCTGCAAGGCGATGTCGGCCCGATGCAACTGCCGCCGGAGGTGGCGCGCCGCTTCACCGACGAAGCCATGCGGCACGGCGGCTTTTCGGTGGTCGCGCGCATTACCCCGGAAGACGAGGCCCAGCGCGGCCCGGCGCGCATCATCAGCCTTTCGCAGGATCCTTTCCACCGCAATTTCGACCTCGGCCAGGAAGGCCGCCGGCTGATGTTTCGCGTGCGCACGCCGATCACGGGGCCGAACGGCATGGCGCCCCACACGCTGACCGCCCCCGTGCTGCAGGCGCACCGGCCCGCCACCCTCGCCGCAAGCTTCGACGGTACCGTGGCCCGCGTGATGGTGGATGGCGAGGTTCGAGGGCGCCGCGATCTGGCCGCACCCGGCTGCTGGCTGCCCATGGCCTGCGATTCGGACCTGGCGTTCGCCGCAGGGCTGTTCGGCGCGTTGGCAGCCGTCATCGCGATAGCGCTTGCCGGGCCGGCATCGGTGCGCCGGGCCGCGCTGACAGGCGCGATGTCGGGCTTGGCCGCCGCGGCGCTGCTGCGCGCGCTGCAGGTGGGGGCCGGCACGCTGCTGGCCGCGTGGGTGCCGCTGCTGGCGCTGGCCGGCGCCATCTGCGGGTGTCTCGCGGCATGCGGTGCCCGCGCACCGGCGCGCTCCTCGTGCTCCTCGTGATCAGCGAGGGGAACGCCACGCAACGCAGCGGGGTCTGTTGCAGCACGAGGTCCATCGAGCGTGCGGCCATGAAACGAGTCTTCCTGTTCGTGTTGACGAACATCGCGGTGCTGCTGGTGCTCAGCATCGCCGTGAGCGCACTGGGGCTGGACCGCTATCTGCGCACCCAGGGCATCGACTACGGGAGCCTCCTGCTCTTTGCCGCCGTGTTCGGGATGGGCGGTGCGTTCATCTCGCTGGCGATATCGAAATGGTCCGCCAAGCACCTGGTGAGCGCGCAGGTGATCGGCGAACCGGCCAACGCCATCGAACGCTGGCTCGTCGACACCGTGACGATGCAGGCGCGCGCCGCAGGCATCGGCATGCCCGAGGTGGCCGTCTACGACGCGCCGGAGATGAACGCGTTCGCCACCGGCATGAACAAAGACCGTGCGCTCGTGGCCGTGTCTACCGGCCTGCTGCGCGGCATGGAACGCGACGAGGCCGAGGCGGTGCTGGGCCACGAGGTCTCGCACATCGCCAACGGCGACATGGTGACGCTGGCATTGATCCAGGGCGTGCTCAACACCTTCGTGATCTTCCTGTCGCGCGTGATCGGCCATGTGATCGACCGCACCGTGTTCAAGACCGAGCGCGGCTACGGCCCGGGCTTCATGGTCGTGTCCATCGTGGCGCAGATCCTGCTGGGCGTGCTCGCGTCGATCATCGTGATGTGGTTCAGCCGCCAGCGCGAGTTCCGCGCCGACCGCGGCGGCGCCCGCCTGGCAGGCCGTCAGAAGATGATCGCGGCGCTGCGCCCGCAGCAACTGCAGCACCCCGCATCGACCCGTCCCGAGAACATAACGAGTTTAGGCAATTCCCGGCCCATCGGCACCG
>CBINKC010000064.1:0-23888 GCA_966251135.1 uncultured Burkholderiaceae bacterium | reverse complement strand
TGATTCCCCTTGTGACTTGAGCGTATGGGTTGTTCATCTCTGGGTACTTCACCGCCCAACGGCACAGCCACAAGACAGGCTAGCGACGTACTGACGGCAGCCTGAGGTTCGGGAAACGCACGTGCTGGCCTACATAGGCAATTACCCTGTTGATCAGGCTGCTAGTGCAGTGTTTGACACTCCGCGGAACATAAAACCGCGTCTTTGCCGTCCTGGCGTCGTTGCAAATCCTCGCGATACCTGCGGGTATCGCTGCGGTTTGCGCCTAGCCTAGCCAGGACGACAAATCCATCGGTTTTCTCAAGTTCCACAGAGTGTCAAACACTGCACTAGTTGTGCTTCCTCTTCCTGCGTGCGCGCACGCTCGGTCAGCGGCACCCGTTGCCGGGCGCTGAGGGCGCATGGAGGTTCAGTGAGGACGCAGGCCGCGACGGGGCACGCCGCAACGGGTTGGTGCAGCAGGGTGGTTGCTAACGCCCACGGGCGGTCAGGGGCCGGCGATTGCTGTGCCGGATTCGGTGCCGGGCGTCAGGGATCAGGGGCCGTCGTCGGCAGTTAGTTCACCGATCCTCACCGGGAACTGGAAGCCGAGGTCGTCCAGCCACTCCATGCGGGCTCGGATCCTGCGGGAAAGCCTGTGGAGCGGGCCGCCATCGCCGAAGGTCTCGGACACAGTCTTGTCGATGTGTTGGAGTCCTGCATCGAGGGTGAGGCCTCTCCTGGCTTCGGCGGAAAAGTGCTTGATCAAACGATCCTGCTGCAGGGCATGGGTCAGCAGGTCGTTGTTTTGTCCGTGGCGCCAACCATGGGCTTGCAGCCTTTGTCGGGTTGATGCGAGCACCGGGTTCGCATCGGTACTGACAACGCTGAACGGGGCGCCGCCGCGGGCGATAAGTGATGTGACGGCGTCGTGGGTGACCTGAAGCGCGTCGTGGGCGGCTCGGAAGTTGGCCTGTTCCTCGACTCTGTCCCATCCCTCCAGAAGTCCTGAGGCCTTCTTTGCGGCACGGTCAACGTATCCCTTGACGGCATCCAAAAACCTGATCGTGGCATCGGCCAGGTCCTGGCGGAAGATGAGTTCCCGCCGCGACTCGGCGCTGTTCTGCCCGCACAGGGTTTTCACTGGGGTGCCGTGGGTTTCGGCCAGCCGGTCCAGCTCGCGCCCGATGCCGTCGATTCTGTCCCCGTGGTCGCGGGGAGTGGTCAGAAGGTTGCGCAGATCCGCGACGTCGCGGTGCACTTCGTTCGCGAAACTGATGGCGCTGTTGAGGAACTGCTGGAGATCGGCGGTATCGGTATCGACCTCCAGGAAGTCCTGGGAGTTGAGCCAGCCAGCGGCCACCTTGTAGGTTGAGCCTATGGCTGATTCGAGTGTGCCGATCTCGATGAGTAAATCGCCGTAGATCTTGCGCAGCTCATCGTGCGTTAGCTGTGACGTGACGTTGTCCATCCATCTCAACGACGTGCTTAACGTCGCGTCTGCAGAGCGTGTAGATACCCCGCATGGTACCGGCAGCGCGTGAGGCGGAGGCCGCAATTCGGCGCCCATGCGGAAGGCTTCGCCGTTCTCAGCTGCAAGGGGCAATCAGATTCACGGATTGCAATGCCTGGTCGACATTGGCAATTACCCTCATTCGTGATTTGCCGCACAGCCACCGTTGACTGATGGGGTCGCGAAAGAAACGTAAGGGACGCGGCTGAGCAATGCATGCAGCACATCCAAGTCCACGGGCTTGACGAAGTGGTGGAAAAAGCCGGCCCGCGCGGAGCGTTCCCGATCGGCCTGCAGGCCGTAGCCCGTGAGGGCGATGAGCATCGCGTGCGATGTCGAGGCATGCGATCTGAGGCGCCGGGCCAGTTCCCAGCCGTCCATTCCCGGCAGGCCGAGGTCGAGGATGCACACATCCAGCGGCTCGTGCCGGGCATGGGCGAGTGCCAGCGCAGTGGTGCCGTCGTGAGCGATGAAGGTGGCGTGGCCATGGGCAGCGAGCGAATGCGCCAGGGTGGTGGCTGCGTCCACGTTGTCATCGACCAGCAGGATGCGCAGACTGCCAGGTGCTGCGGCCTCCGTAAGAGGGGATGGCTCTGCGTAGCCGGGGGCCACAGGTATGCGGGGCAGACGCACCGTGAACGTGGCTCCTCGGCCGGGGCCCTCACTGTCGGCTTGGACCGTGCCGCCGTGCAGGCCCACCAGATGCTTCACCAGGGCCAAGCCGAGCCCCAGCCCCCCCTGACTGCGATCGGGCGTACGCGAGCCCTGGGTGAAGAGGTCGAAGATCTCCGGCATGAGATCGGGCGAGATGCCGGCGCCGTCGTCCTGTACCACGACCACGGCGCAAGAGGGCGTGGCCGTCAAGCTGACATCGATGCGGCCGCCCTCGTCGGTGTACTTAGCGGCGTTGCTCAGCAGGTTGCTCACCACCTGTACCAGCCGGGCATGGTCGCCGAGCACCATGACCTTCTCGCCGGGCAACTGAAGACCGAGCACATCGTGCCGCGATTCGATGAGCGGGCGCACTTGCTCGATCGCGGCCGACACCACGCTGGAAAGCTCCACCGGTGCCTTGCTCAGGGTGATGAGACCGCGCGTCACGCGCGAGACGTCGAGCAGGTCGTCGACGATCTTGGTCATCTGCGTGACCTGGCGACTGATCATCTGGCTGGTCCGCGTCACCCGCGGGTCGGCGCCCGAGATCTTCTTCAGTAGGTAAGCCCCCGCGCTGATGGGCGACAGCGGATTGCGCAGCTCGTGGCCCAGCATGGCGAGGAAGTCGTCCTTGCGGCGATCGGCCGCCTTCAGCGCTTCAGTCAGGCCGGTGAGCTTCTCGCGCTCGCGCAGCAGGGCCAGATGCTGGTCGTTCAGCCGGTCGAGCATGTCGTTGATGGACCGGGCGAGGTTGGACACTTCGGCGCTGCCGCCTTCCGGCGCCCGCTCGGTGCTTAGGCTGCTTCCGATGAGGCGGCGCGAGAACGCCTCCAGGCGCTGCACATCGCTGGTCAGTAGGCGGGCCAGCCGCTTGCCGGCCAGCACGAACAGGCCGAACAGCGTGCTGGCGATGAGCACGATGTGGAGGTACGGCAGCTGCAGTGGCGCAAGACCGGCGTGCCCCTGGGGCTCGGCGCGCAACCTGAACTGCAGGTGCTCGAAGACCTTCGGCACGGGGATCGGGGCCGTTTCCGGTTCATCATCGGTCCGGCTGCCCCATTCCAGCCGCATGGCCGACCCGGCGTTGATGTCGCGCAACGCCACCTTGTAGAGCACGGCACCTTCGGGCGAGCTGGTGCGCGCATAGACCATGGGCTGGAGCGCGACGAGTTCACCACCCTCTGCGGAGGGGAAGATGTGCGCGTCGGTCCGGCCCTGGTCGATCTTGCTGCGCAGCCAGGCCCGCTCGACATCGGTGAAGCGGGCGCCGGCGTTGCTGGCGATTTCCTGGCCCGCGTAGTCGGTGAACATGACTTGCACCGGGATGCCGTTGATCTGGCGGATGCCGCTCAGGAAGGGCCCGAGGTAGGTTTCGCGGCCGGCGCTGTCTACCAGGCCGGTGGCCAGGATGGTGCTGCCGGCGATCTCGGCCATGCGGGCCGCCAGCGCGCTCAGGTCACTGCCGACGGCAGCCGCGCGGAACTGCCGCTCGTGCTGCGCCAACTCGTTCAGTGCGCGGTCGTGCTGTTCATGGATGAGCCACCATGAAGCCAGCGAGGTCAGCATGAGCGCGGCGGCGGCCAGCCCGGCGGCGGCGAGCGCGAAGCGCGTGGCCAGGCTGGCCGGCAGGTAGCGAGCGAGCTTCACTTGGGCCTGTTAACGCTACGGATGCCAGTGCGAACGGGCTTGGCAGGGCGCAGGGCAAGGCGCGCGACGACGCCAAGGCTGGGTGCCTTGGCTAGGAGCGCAACGCCGCACTGCGCCCTGCCAAGCCCGTTCCCGCAGGGTTGGCACCAGGAAGCCCGCGCGCGCCGTTGCAAGTCTTGCCCAGGCGTCCAGCCTGGGCAGCAACTTGCGCCTAGCTCGCGGGCTTCCTGGTGGCAACGCATCTGGCATCCGTAGTGTTAACAGGCCCTAACTTGTCGCCGGCACGATGACCCCATCGTCGCGGTAACGGGCCATGAGCAGCTCGGCTGGCCCCAGCGCCTCGTGGCGCGTGGGGGTGAATGGCGGCGCATAGCGCTTTACGAGGCCGTCGTGCAAGGGAACCTGCTCGAGCGCGTCGCGTACCGCCTGGCGCTCGGCGCGGCCGGCGATCTGGATGGCCTTGGCCAGGATGTGCGTCATGTCGTAGGCATGGGCCACGCCCACCGGGCTTTCGATATCGTCGATGCGCCGGATGCCGAACTTCGCGGCCGTGGCCATGAAGCGGTCCAGGGGCGCCTTGCGGGCATTGAAGAAGCTGAAGGTCTGGACGACGCTGAAATCGACCTCGCGCAGCGCCGGGCCGGCCTGCTCGAACAGCCGCCCGCCCGTCACCCCCCAGTGGCTGAGCACCGGCAGTCGCATCTGGGCGGGCAGCGCGGCCACTTCCTTGATCAGCGTGGCGGCCTCGTCGTCATTGGCCACGAGCAGCACGGCCTTCGCGCCGGCCTCATGCAGCTTGAGGTACTTGTCGACGAGGCTGGGCTCCTGCCAGTTGTACCAGGCGGTGCCCACGACGCGGGGCAGCTTGTGCGAGGCGACGTACCTCTCCACCGCGGCGCGGTTGCTGCGCCCCCAGGCGGTGTTGGTCAGCAGCAGGCCCACCTCGGCGAGGCCGCGCTTCTTCGCCTCGGCCAGCATGAAGGGCATGGCGAGGCTGTCTCGCAGCGAGAGGCGAAACGCATAGTTCGGGCGAGTGCCGTTGTCGACGATCACGTCGGCGGCCGACCACACCGCAAGGAACGGGAGCCTGGAGCGCTTGAGCAGCGGCAACTGTTCGATCACCACCGGGCTGAAACGCCCGCCGAACACCGCGATGAGGTCGTTCATGGTGACGAACTCTTCGATGTTGCGGATGCCGCGGGCCGGGATGGAGCGGTGGTCCTTGATGACCACGTTCAGCGGCCGGCCGCCCAAGACGCCGCCGGCTGCATTGATCTGGTCCACGGCGATCCGCACGCCCAACTCGATGGCCTGGGCGGAGGTGCTGTCGCGCAGCCCGAACTCGCCGTCGATGCCCAGCAGCAGCGGCTTGCCGCCTGCCGCGTGGACGAGGGGAGGTGCCGCCAGGCCCAGCAACGCAGCGTGGAAATGCCGGCGGGTGATGGCGCAGGAAATAGGCCGCGTAGGACTCATGCGAGGCTGCCCGGTCGTGAGGGCGACCACTTTAGCGCGCCGGCGCGGCCGAGCACTGTCTGCGCGAGTTTCGCGACTGCGGCCTGGGGATTAGAGGTGCGGCGACGGCAGATGCACCGTGTCCCAGAAAGCGCATTGCGCGCCGCCGTCGCCTGATGCGGGCTGCCCGGCGGGTGTGACGCGCAGGTAGATGTCGCCGGGCACGGCGAGCGGCCACGCGGTGCCGGGCCGGCCCGTTCGCGCCATGTCGACCCACAGCCGGGACATCAGCCGCTGGACTGCGAGGTCGCGCGGGCTGGGACGGTACGTCTGCCCCCAGGGAAAGAAGAAGATGTGCTCCAGCGTGTGCGTGGCCCCCAGCGCCTTCAGGCTCGGGTCGCCTTCCAGCGTGTGGTCGAACAGGTATCGGTAGACCGACTGTTCGTTGGTGCGCGCCAAGCTGCGCGCGACGCGCAGGCTCTGGCAGGTGAAGAAAGCATCGGTGGTGAGCTGCACCATGGCCTGCCGCACCGAGCGTTGGGTCGCCAGCGGATAGGTCTCCATGATGCGCGGCACGTCGGCCTTGTCGAAGAGCTTGCCGAGGGCCTCTTCGTAGCTGGCTGCATCGGTGAGCGGGGCGACCGAGTCGACGAACTGTGCTGTCTCTTGGGAGGTGTTGCCGATGACGACCGGCATGCGCGTGTGCCTGCCATGCCGGATGGCGGCCAGCGGTTGCTCGGGGAACACGTCGGCGTCGACGTTCGGGCCGTACAGCCTCGGCATCAGGCCCAGAGTGCCGGGCACGGCGCGAACCACTTGATCGGCCGGCTTGCCGCGCATGCAGGTGGGCACGCTTGCGGTGGGGGGGCAGCCGAGCGCGTCGGCGATGCGACGGCCCAGCGGTTGGGCCTGGGCCAGCGTGGGCAGCTCGCACCCTGTGGGGACGCTCGAATGCATGGCGGCCGCGTGGAACAGGCCTTTCGCGGCAGGCGCGGCCATCAGGGCGCAGATGTTGCCGCCACCGGCGGAGGTGCCGAAGAGCATGACGCGCCGAGGGTCGCCGCCGAAGGCGGCGATGTTGCGCTTGAGCCAGCGCAGCATTTCGATCTGGTCCAGGCTGCCGTAGTTGCCATCGCCGAGATCGGGGTGGGCGAGGAAGCCCAGGGCGCCGAGCCGGTAGTTGAATGTGACGAGGACGACGCCCTCCGGTGCGAGCAGGTGGCCGTTGTAGGCCATGCCGCCGAACACGGGCGCGCCCTGTCCGGAGAAGCCATGGTTGCCGCCGCCCGTGAAGAACACCATGACGGGCAGCGGCTCGGCGGAAGGCTTCTGCGGGCGCCACACGTTGAGGGTGAGGCAGTCCTCGTCGCCGATCACGGCGTCGCCCGACAACTGCGGGCACACCGGGCTGAACTCGCTGGCATCGCGCACGCCTTCCCAAGGCTGCGGTGCCCGTGGCTTGCGCCAGCGCAGTTCACCCACCGGTGGCTGGGCGTACGGGATACCCTTGAAAGCGACCGTGCCGTTCTCGACCACGCCGCGCACCGAGCCCTGCGCCGTGCACACGAGCTGCGGTCCGGGCTCGGTGCAGGAGGGGGCGGTGGCACAGCCGGCGAGCGACCACATCGCAAGGGCGGTGGCGAAGCCGGCGAGCGCGCGTACGAACGTGGCGGCCGGCACGCGGCCACGGAGCATGGACATGGGTTTGCCTCCTCGATGTGTCTGAATCGTTCCTCGCCGCCAGGGCCGGTCGAGGGCTGCAGCGCGTAGTGTGCAACGAGCCCGCCTTGTCGGGCAGTAGGGGACACAGCAGGGCTGGATGCGGCACGCGACGCGTGATGTGCGCCCGTTCCCGGCCTGCGTTCCCGTTCGCGCCGACCCGGGTATTCGCTGCCCTCGTTGCCCTGCCGCCGCGGTGGTGTCAACCTCATCGCGTCATTGAACAGGAGACGGCGATGGGACAGCAGCTCGACAGGAACGCAGTCGTGGACGTGCTCAACCGCTTGCTCGAAGCAGAACTTGCCGGTGTGGTGCGCTACACCCACTACTCGTTTCTCGTCTTCGGCTTCACCCGCATCCCTATCGTGTCGTGGCTGCGCGAGCAGGCCGACGAATCGCTGCGGCACGCCCAGCAGGTGGGCGAGTGGATCACCACGCTCGGGGCGTATCCCTCGCTGGCCATCGGGCCGCTGCTCGATACGCATCGGCACGACATCGTGGCCATCCTGAAGGAATCTCTCGACACGGAGGCGGTCGCGCTCGGGCTGTACCGCCAGCTGCTGGGCCTCGTGGAGGGCCGGTCGATCGCGCTGGAGGAGTTTGCGCGGCAGATGATTCTTGCCGAGGAGATGCACGCCGCCGAGGTCGACAAGATGCTGCGCCGCCCGGGAGAAGTGCAAAGCTATGCCGAGCGTCGCCCAAGCGGTGAAGCGGCTTTGTGATCCATGGCCTGGAACCCGGACCAGTACCTGCGCTATGCCGATGCCCGCCTGCGGCCGGCCGCCGACCTGCTGGCGCGTGTGCCGCTGCAGCAGCCTGCCGAGATGTTCGACCTGGGCTGCGGCGCCGGCCATGCGACCCGGCTGCTGGCCGGACGCTGGCCTGCGGCGCAGGTCACCGGGGTCGACGATTCCGAGCCCATGCTCGCCCAGGCGCGCCAGGCGTGGCCGCAGGCGCAGTGGGTCCGGGCCGACATCGGCCGCTGGGTGGCCCCGACACCCGCCGACCTCATCTACTCGAACGCAGCGCTGCACTGGCTGCCCGGGCACGCGCAGCTCCTGCCGCGCCTGATGGGGATGTTGAAACCCGGTGGGGTGCTTGCGCTGCAGATGCCGCGCAACTTCGCGGCGCCATCGCACACGGCCATCGCCGAAACCGTGAGCAGCGGCCCCTGGAACGCTCGCCTGCAGCATCTGCTGGGCCTGGTGCCTGTGGCCGAGCCTGCCGCTTACTTCGACATGCTGCAGCCCCTTGCGGCCGAGCTGGACATCTGGGAGACGGAGTACCTGCACGTGCTCGATCGGCGCGATCCGGTGAAGGAGTGGACCAAGGGAACTTGGCTCAAGCGTTTCCTGGACGCACTCGATGCAGACGAAGCGGCACGCTTCGAAGCCGGCTACGCCGACCGTGTGCGACGCGCCTACCCGCCGCGCGCCGACGGGCGCACGCTGTTTCCGTTTCGCCGTCTGTTCATCGTGGCGATCGTGGCGCGGGCAGGGTGATTGCGGTCATCAGAAGAGTCCTCGTGCCGAGTCCTGTGCCGCTGCCGTGCATGGTGAACACATCATGGAGCCCCGCACGCCAGCGGCTCGCGGGTGGGAGCACCTAAGATACCGGTCGCTTTGGCGCCACAGGACGTCCCACCGGTTTCGAGATGAGTTCACCTGCCCCCGGCGAAATCGCCATCAAGCCGTCCCAGGTTCGGGTTGGCGTTTACGTGCGTATTCCGCTGCCATGGATGGACCACTCTTTCCTGACCTCGTCGTTCCTGGTCACGACCGAGGCGCAGGTCCGGGAGATTGCGGCGCTGGGAGTCGACGTGTACTTCGATCCCCTGCGCAGCAAGGCGGAGCCCACGCCCGTGGCCGTCGCCGACGCGGCCGATCCAGCTCGTGAAGCCGAGCTGGCACAGCTGCGGGCGCAGCAGGAAGCGCTGGTGACGCAAAAGCGCGAGCGGGCCATGGCCATGGAGCAGATGCGCTCGCGCCTCGCGGCCGTCCAGAAGAGCTTCAACTCCGCGGCCGAAGCGACGGCCACGGCATTTCGCCAGCTCGGGGCGAAGCCCAAGGAGAGCGTGCAGGCGATCCGCGACGTGGCCGACGAGTCGACGCGCACGCTGCTGGCAGACCCCAACTCCACCATCCTGATGGTGGCCGACAAGGGCCTGCAACACGGCGACATCGCGCACGCGATGTCGGTGATGACGCTTTCGCTGCTCGTGGCCAAGCATCTCGGCTCGAGCGAGCCCGTCATCCAGGTGATCGGGATGGGCGCGCTGCTGCACGACATCGGCACCAGCCGGCTCAGCCATTCGCTGGTGCGCAACCCGGCCCGCAACAAGTTCGAGGAGGCGTCGTATCAGACGCATTGCCAGCTCGGCCATGACGAACTGCGGCGCATCGGCGCGGGCGTGCCGCAGGCGGTGATGGATGTGGTCATGCAGCACCACGAGCGCGAGGACGGAAAGGGTTACCCCGGCGCAAAGGCGGGCTCCGCCATCAGCTTGCCCGCCAAGCTCATCGGCATTGCCGATCGCTTCGACGAGCTGACGAACCCGGTGGATCCGGCGCAGGCGCTGTCGCCGTTCGAGGCCCTGGCCGTGATGTGGACCCGCGAGCGCGCCGGCTTCAACGATGGCCTGTTGCAGCACTTCATCCGCGCGATGGGCATCTACCCGCCTGGCACGCTGGTGCAGTTGTCGGATGGCCGCATCGGCGTGGTCGTCGCCGCGGCGCCGATCAACGCCAGGCTGTGCCCGCAGGTTCTTGTCTATGACCCGGGCACGCCGAAGCGGGAAGCCATCATTCTTGATCTGGCGGATTCGGCCCATGGCGATGCGCTCAAGATCGACAAGGCCCTGCGTGCGCAGGAGCGCAGCGACGACGAGATCGACTACCTGCTGCCCCGGCGCAAGCTGACCTGGTTTCGCGCCAACAACGCTTGACGAGGCTGCACTGGGGCTTGGCCCTGCAACTCATGAACGAGTTCACGGCTGGCCGCACCACGCAGCTCGGCTGCTATGCTCGCGCCCGTTGGTGCCTGCGCAGCGCATCGTCGCTGCGCGGGGTAAACGGGAAGCAGGGAGGTTCGGTCCCATCGGGCCACGCCCAACCTGCGCTGCCCCCGCAACGGTAAGCGGACGGGGTGATCTTCACCCCCGCTCGTGCTCCCGGCCACTGGAGGATTCATCTTCCGGGAAGGCCGCACGGGTCGTCTCCGCCAGCCCGGATACCGGCCAACGGGGGGTGCGTCGCACAAGCGTCGCGCTGAATGGTGGGCTCCTGCGGGGAAGCTGGAGCGCACGGCGTCATGTCCTGGTTCCATGTCTTTCTCTGTATCGCGCGCCCGTTGCTGCGTGCTTCCTCTTGCGTCCGTCATGGGCGCGCTTCCCGTCCTTGCCGCACCGGCGGCCCCCACCTTGCTCGGCGCGGTCACGGTGACCGCCACCCGCAGCCCCAGCCGCATCGACGAACTCATCACCGAGGTGACGGTCATCGACCGCGAGATGCTCGACCGCATGAGCGGCCGCACGCTGGTCGAAGTGCTGGCGTCGCAGCCCGGCCTTCAGTTCACCAGCAATGGGGGGCTGGGCAAGACGAGCGGCCTGTTCATCCGTGGCATGGATGCCCGGCACACCCTGCTGCTCGTAGACGGCATTCGCTTGGGTTCGGCGACGCAAGGCGCGCCCTCGCTGGACAACCTTCCGCTGGAATCCATCGAGCGCATCGAAATTGTGCGGGGCCCGCTGTCCTCGTTGTACGGCAGCGATGCCGGGGGCGGCGTGGTCCAAATCTTCACGCGGCGCGGCCGGGCCGGGCTGCATCCCAACGCCAAGGTGACCGTCGGATCGAACCGGTACGGGCAGTGGGTGGGAGGTGCCACGCTGGGCGACGGTGCTTTCGATGCTTCGGTGCAACTTCAACACACCGAGACGCGCGGGTTCTCGGCCACGGCCCCGCATGCCCAGTTCGGGAACCATGATCCCGACGACGACGGCTTCGTGCAGGATGCCGGCAGCGTGCGCGTCGGCTGGCAGGCCACGCCGGACTGGCGCGTCGAGGCGATTGCGCTGGAATCGGACGGCGTGTCCCGTTATGACGACGGCCCCGGCGTCGACTCGAAAGCCCAACTGCGCAATCGCGTCGTCTCGCTGCGGGCCACCGGCCGCAGCGATGGAGGGCTGCGCACGACCTTCACCGTGGCACGCTCGGAGGACGAGTACGACACCCTCGCCACGGCCAGCCCGTTTGGTTCGCTGGGCCCCATCGAGACGGCGCAAAAGCAATTGACTTGGGAAGGCTCGCTTCCCACCCCCGTCGGCACCGCACTCGCCGTGCTCGAACGCATCGAGCAGGATGTGTCGAAGACGGGCGCGCAATACCCGGTCACACATCGCTCCATCAATGCGGCGGCGTTGGGGCTTCATGGCGGCGCTGCGGGGCACACTTGGCAGGCGAGTGTTCGCCGCGACCAGAACTCGCAGTTCGGCGACCAGACCACCGGCGGTCTCGGCTGGGGCTACGAGTTCGCGCGGAGATGGAACCTGGGCGCCAGCGTGGGTACCAGCTTCGTGGCACCCAGCTTCAATCAACTTTACTTCCCTGGCGGTTTCGGCAATCCCAGCCTGCAGCCGGAGGAGGGCAAGCACGCTGAACTCAGCATGCGGTGGAGCGGCGAGCAGTACAGCGTGCGCGCGGCCCGGTTCGACAACCGGATCCGCCGCTTCATCACCAGTGGCCCGGCGCCCGCCAACATTCCTCGCGCGCGGATGGACGGCGTGAGCGTGTCGTACGAGGGCCGCATGGAAAATTGGGGCGTGGCCGCTTCACTCGATCACACCAATCCGCGTGACGTGGCCAACGGGACTCGGCTGCCACGTCGCGCAAAAAATAGCGCCAGGATGCGGGTGGACTGGACGAGCGGCGCAACGACTCTCGGCGCCTCGGGACAGGCGTTCTCTTCGCGCTATGACAACAATGCCAACACCATCCGCCTGTCGGGCTACGCCACGGTGGACCTCCACGCCGAATGGCGCTTTGCACCTGACTGGACGCTCGCGGCGCACCTGAACAACGTGGCCGATAAGCACTATGAAACCGCATTCGGCTACAACCAACCCGGACGCGAGGCCTACCTCAGCGTTCGCTACGCGCCGAGGTGAGCGATGCGTGAGCTGATTCTCGGAGGCCAGAAGAGCGGCAAGACGCGCGCGGCGCAGGCCCGTGCGGCCGCCTGGCTCGAAACGGCCGGGCACGAGGCCGTGCTGGTGGCGACGGCGCAGGCACACGACGCCGAAATGGCCGAGCGCATCGCGCGGCACCGTGCCGACCGTGCCGCCGCCGTGCCGAAGATGGCCACCCACGAGGAGCCCTGCGAGCTGGCGCGGGCGCTGCAGACGTTGTGCGCGCCGCAACGCCTCGTGGTCGTGGACTGCCTCACCCTGTGGCTCACGCAGCTGGCCATGCCCTTCGGACAGCCGGCGCCCGGCGCCGCGCACATCGAGGCTGCTATCGATGCGGCCGTTCAGGCCGTGCACGATGCCCGCGGGCCGCTCGTCCTGGTGTCCAACGAGATCGGTCTGGGCCTGTCGCCGCTGAGCGCCGAGGCGCGCCGCTACGTCGATCTGCTGGGCACGCTGCATCAGCGCGTGGCCGCAGCGTGCCAAAGGGTCACGATGGTTGTGGCCGGCTGCGAGTGGCCGGTCAAGGGAGGGCCGCAATGAATGCACGTCGGTACGCTGCTGCACTGTCGGCGATCGTGTTCGTGTGGGTGTTCGTTGTCGCGTTCGCGGGCGCGAGCACGGGGGCGAGTGCAGCCATCTCGGTGACCGACGACCGTGGCCGCACCGTCGAACTGCGTGCGCCGCCCGCGCGCATCGTCACGTTGCTGCCCTCGCTCACCGAGACGGTGTGCGCGCTGCACGCGTGCGACAGGCTGGTCGGCACCGACCGCTATTCCAACTGGCCGGCGCAGGTGAACGCACTGCCCAAGCTCGGTGGACTGGAGGACGCGCAGCTGGAGCGCATCGTCGCGTTGAAGCCGGACCTCGTGCTTGCGGCCTCGTCGGCGCGGGTGATCGACCGGCTCGAAGCCCTTGGCGTGAGGGTGATCGCCCTGGAACCCAAGAGCCTGGGCGATACGCGCCGCGTGATCGACAAGGTGGCCGCAGTCCTGGGTTCGCCCGGGGCGGGGGATGCGCTGTGGCGGGACATCGAGCGCCGCATCGCGGTGGCGGCCACGCAGGTGCCGCAGGCGCTGCGCGGGGCCCGCGTGTACTTCGAAGTAGCCGCATCGCCGCATGCCGCGGGCGAGGTTTCGTTCATCGGCGAGACGCTCGCGCGCCTGGGGCTCGCCAATACCGTGCCCGCCTCCCTGGGTCCGTTTCCCAGGCTGAACCCCGAGTACGTGGTGCGTGCGCAGCCGGACATCGTGATGGCCTCCGAACGCAACCTGGCCGACATGCCGAAGCGCCCGGGCTGGTCGTCACTGCGTGCCTTGCGCGCCGGCCGGCAGTGCGGTTTCGCGAGCATGCAGTACGAAGTGCTGATACGCCCCGGGCCGCGGTTGGGCGAAGCGGCCGAGCTGATGGCCGCGTGCCTCGCCCGGCTTCCACAGGAGGCGCCATGACGAACGTGACCTTGCCCTGGCGCCAGTCTGCCGCCGCGCTGTGGACCGCGCCGCGCCTGGCGCTTGCGCTGGCGCTCGTGGGGGGCCTGGCGCTGGTGGCCGGTCTTGCGGCGGGCAGCGAGGGCTGGTCGTTCGATTGGCGCGACCAGTGGGAGATCGTCGCGGCGATCCGCGCGCCGCGCACGGTGGGGGCCTTCCTCGCCGGCGCACTGCTCGGGCTGGCCGGCGCCATCGCGCAGGGCCTGTTTCGCAATCCGCTGGCCGATCCCTACCTGCTGGGCGCGGCGTCCGGCGCCGGGCTGGGCGTGGTGCTCGTCCTGGCCGCGGGTGGTGCGATGGGCGCCACGGTAGGTGCGGCGACGGCGAGTGCCTTGCTGCAACTGGGGTTGGTGGGGGCAGCATTCGGCGGTGCCATCGCGGGTGTGTCGCTCACGCTGATGCTGGCCCGCGGGGCGGCGCGGCCACTGGTGCTGCTCCTGTCGGGCGTGGTCGTCGGCGTGCTGCTCTCGGCCGTGTCCGACCTGGTGATGCTCGTCTCGCCCGAGGCCTTGCGCGGCAAGCAGGTCTTCCTGCTCGGCACCACGGGCTACCTCGGTTGGGACGGCGCGCTCGTGATGGCGGGAGCGCTCATGCTCGCACTGCCCGTGGCCCTGCGCCATGCGCGAGCGCTCGACGCCCTGGTGCTCGGTGAGTCCGGCGCCGCGAGCCTGGGCCTGCACCTGCCGCGCGTGCGGCTGTTGCTCGTCGTGCTGATGGCACTGTGCACGGGCTGCGCGGTAGCCCAGGCGGGGTTGATCGCGTTCGTCGGCCTGGTGGCGCCGCATCTCGTGCGGCGGTGCGTGGTGGTCACGCACGGCGCACTGCTGGCGCTGGCCGCGCTGGCCGGCGGCGTGCTGCTGCTGGCCTCCGACGTGGCGGCCCGCAGCGTCATCGCACCGCAGGAGCTGCCGGTGGGCGTGCTCACGGCGGTGCTCGGCGGGGTGTACCTGCTCGTGCTGCTGCGCAGGAGGCGGGCATGGTGAGCGAGGCTGCGTTGTCGGCACAGGCACTCTCGGTCGCGCTAGGCGGACGCAAGGTGATCGACGGCGTCTCGCTGGCGTTGCACCCAGGGCAGTGGACGGCCATCGTCGGCCCGAACGGGGCGGGCAAGAGCACCTTGCTTACGCTGCTGTCGGGCCTGCGCACGCCGGATGCCGGCACGGTGCGCCTGCTGGGCCGGCCTCTGCACGACTGGACGCCGCGCGCCCGCGCGCAACGCCTAGCGTGGTTGTCGCAGCAGGGGGAATCCGGCGGCGAAATCGCCGCGCGCGACGTCGTTCGCCTGGGCCGCCTGCCGCACCATGGCCTGTTCGGCACGGTCACCGTGGAGGACGAACGCGCGGTGGATGCCGCGATGGCCGAGACCGAGTCGGCGGCCTACGCCGACCGTCGGCTGAGCGAACTCTCCGGCGGCGAGCGGCAGCGCGTGCTGCTGGCGCGGGCACTGGCCGTGCAGGCCCCCGTGCTGCTGCTCGACGAGCCCACCACGCACCTGGATCCGCCGCACCAGCGGGCGCTGGTGCGCACCCTCGCCGCGCGTGCCGGGGCCGGCGTGGCGGTGGCGGCCGTGTTGCATGACCTGACGCTCGCGCTCGCCGCCGACCGCATCGTGGTCGTCGCAGCGGGGCGCGTGCGGGCCGATGGCGCGCCGGGCGAGCTGCAGGTGCGCCGCACGCTGGTGGAGGTGTTCGACGGCGCATTACATATCGAACCGGTCGGCGCCCGCTGGGCGGCGCTACCGGCGTTGTGACATAGATCTCTCAGTGTGAAAGAGGACTGACCATGCAGATCGAAACCCCACCCACCGACCCGCGCTACGAGCGCCCCGTCGGCGAGCGCCGCGGCCTCGTCATCGTCCATACCGGCGACGGCAAGGGCAAGAGCACGGCCGCCTTTGGCCTGGCACTGCGTGCCCACGGCCGCGGCAAGCGCGTGCACATCTACCAGTTCATGAAGGTGCCCTCGGCGCGCTTCGGCGAGCATCGCCTGTTCGAGCAGCTCGGCGTGCCGGTCGAGGGGCTGGGCGACGGCTTCAGCTGGAAGAGCAAGGACCTCGAGCATTCGGCGCAGCTCGCCCGCGAAGGCTGGGCGCGCGCCGAGGCGACCATTCGCGCGGGCGAGCATTTCCTGGTCGTGCTCGACGAGATCACGTACCCCTTGCGCTACGGCTGGCTGCCGCTGGAGCCGGTGCTCCAGGCGCTGCGCGAGCGGCCCGCCGGCACCACGGTCGTGCTCACCGGCCGCGGCGCACCCGAAGAACTGATCGCGCTGGCCGACACGGTCACCGAGATGCGGCTCGTCAAGCATCACTTCGATGCAGGCGTTCCGGCACAACGCGGCATCGAGGACTGAAGCAGCGATGAACCGTGCGATGAAAGCCGCCATCAGCTGGAGCGCCGGCAAGGACTCGTGCCTCGCCCTGTTGCGGGCGCGCGAGCAGGGCTGGGATGTCGCCACTTTCGTCACGATGTGTGAGCCCGACGGCACGAGCAAGTCGCACGCGCTGCCCGGCGACCTGGTCGCGGCGCAGGTGGCCGCGTTCGGTGCCCAATGGCTGCCGGTGCGCGTGCCGCCAGGAGGCTACGCGCAGGCCTTTGCCACCACCCTGCAAGCCTTGCACGACAGCGGCCACACCCACATGGTCTTCGGCGACATCGACCTGCAGGCGCACCGCGACTGGCTGGAGCCGGCCTGCGCCCGCGCAGCGTTGCAGCCGGTCTTTCCGCTGTGGGGCGAGCCGCGCGCCGCTTTGGCGCAAGAGGTGCTGCGCCGGGGCATCCGCGCTCGCCTGGTGTGCATCGATGCACGAAGGCTCGACGCGGCGTTCTGCGGTGTGGACTACGACGAGGCATTGCTTCAGCGCCTGCCCGCCCGCGTGTGTCCCTGCGGCGAGGACGGCGAGTTCCACACCTTCGTGTTCGATGCGCCGGGGATGGCGGCGCCGCTGCGCATCGCGAACGCGGCGCAGCGCACGGTGGCGTCGTTGCCCCCGCTGGCCCCGACCACACTGGTGTTCCAGGATCTGAGGCTCGTGCCGGACGAGATCGCATGAGCACGGCGGCGTGCGTGATGCCGGGTGCAATGCTCCTTGCGCTGCTCGTGGACCGCCTGTTCGGCGAGCCCGCGGCGCGCGTGCATCCCGTCGTGGCGATCGGGCGCTATCTCTCGGCATTCGAATCGATGCTGCTGTCGTTGTCGCCGAAACGGGCCTTCGTGGCCGGCGCCCTGGCCTGGGGCTTGGGGGCGGCTGTCGTGCTGGCCTTGGCCGAGGCCATCGAGGCACTGCTGTGGCAGTGGTTGAACCCGTCCGTCTCGCTCATCGCCGCCCTGGCGCTCTCGCTCGCACTGGGCGTGCTGCTGAAGCCGCTGCTTGCGTGGCGCATGCTCGAGCGCGAGGTGGCGGCGGTCGAGCGCGCGCTGGCCCAGGGCATCGGGCCTGCGCGTGCGCAGGTGGCCCGGTTGGTGAGCCGCGACACCGCCACGCTCGATGCGGCCGAGGTGCGCGAGACCGCCATCGAGACCCTGGCCGAGAACCTCAACGATTCGGTGATCGCGCCGCTGTTCTGGTTCGCGCTGGCCGGCCTGCCGGGTGCGGCCTTGTACCGTTTCGCGAACACGGCCGATGCGATGTGGGGTTACCGGGGCCGATGGGAATGGGCGGGCAAGTGGGCTGCGCGCGCCGACGACCTGTTGTCATGGCTGCCGGCCCGGCTCACGGCGCTGGCGCTGATGCCGGTGCCGGCCCGGTGGTGCGCGTTGCGCCACGAGGCGCGCCGCACCCCGTCACCCAATGGGGGCTGGCCCATGGGCGCGATGGCGCTCGTGCTCGGGGTGCGCCTGGGCAAGCCCGGCGTGTATGCACTGAACGCGTCGGCGCCCTCGCCGCAGACGTCGCACATCGGCTACGCCCTCGCACACGGCCGGCGTGCCGTGGCGGTGTGCGTGCCGCTGTTGGTCGCGTTGGCTGTGGGGGTGGGGATGGGGAGGTGGCAATGAAAGGTTGGTCGCTGCCGTCGCTGGAGCCGCTGCTCCACGGCGGACCGGATGGCCAGGGGGCCGTACGTTTCGATTTTTCGACCAATGCGAACGCCGCGGGTCCCTTGCCGAGCGTGTCGGCCGCCGTGGTCGACGCCGACCGTTCGCGCTACCCCGACCCCGCCTACGTGGCCTTGCGCGCGCATCTGGCGGCGTGGCACGGCGACGCGCCGGAGCGCATGGTGGTGGCGGGCAGCGCCAGCGAGTTCATCCACCGCTTCACTCGCCTCGCAGCGCGTTCGCGGCGTGTGCAGCGCGTGGTCGTGCCCAGCCCCGGCTATGCGGAGTACGCGGCCGCGGCACAGGCGGCGGGGCTGCGGGTGGTGGGGTATGGCGAGGAGCGTCCACGCATCCCGACGGCCGACGACCTGTGGTGGATCACCGAGCCGTCGAGCCCGTCAGGCAGCACCTTGGGCGCCGGTCTCGCCCCGTTGCTCGACCGCCTGCACGCCGCGGGCGCGCTCGTGGTGCTCGACCTGGCGTACCAGCCGCTGCGCTTCGACGCATTCGAGCTGCCCGCGCAGGCCAGCAATGCCTGGCGCCTGTGGTCTCCCAACAAGAGCTGTGGCCTGCCCGGTGTGCGCGCCGCCTATGCCATTGCCCCGGCGGGTGACCTGCCGGTCATCGAGGTGCTGCGTGCCAGTGCGCCGTCGTGGGTGGTGGGGGCCGAGGGCGTGGCGATGCTGCGTGCCTACGCCCAGCAGCGGGCGCAGGCCGAGCTGGCGAACCGGCGGCCGATGCTGCGCGCCTGGCGCGAGAGCCTGTCGCAGGGCCTGCGCTACGCCGGCTGGCAGGTGGCCGACGAGGTGAGCGTCACGCCCTTCCTGGTGGCGCAGCCGCCGGCGGGGCTGTCTGCCGCGGACTTGCGTGCCGAGGGCATCAAGCTGCGCGACACCACGACCCTGGGCCTGCGCGGCTGGATGCGGCTGTCGGCCCAGCCGCCCGAAGCCATCACGGCGCTGCTGCGCGCCTTGGCTCGGCCATGACGGCGCGCTCGGTCATGGTGCTGGGCTGCACCAGCGGCGCCGGCAAGAGCTGGCTGGCGACGGCGCTGTGCCGCTGGTATGCGCGCCGCGGGATGAAGGTCGCGCCATTCAAGGCGCAGAACATGAGCAACCACGCGCGGGTCGTCGCGCTGCCCGGCGCCGGCTGGGGCGAAATTGGCAGCGCGCAGTACTTCCAGGCGCGCTCGGCCGGCGTGGTGCCCGATGTGCGCATGAACCCGGTGCTGCTCAAGCCCGAGGCCGACGACCGCAGCCAGGTGGTGCTCATGGGCCGTGTGCGCGCGGATCTGGCGTCGGTGCCGTGGCGCGAGCGCAGTGCCATCCTCTGGCCCGCCGCGCAAGATGCACTCCAAGAGCTGCGCGAGGCCTACGACGTGCTCGTGATCGAAGGGGCGGGCTCGCCGGCAGAAATCAACCTGGCGGCCAGCGACTACGTCAACACGCTCACCGCGCGGGAGAGCCAGGCCGCCTGCCTGCTGGTGGCCGATATCGACCGTGGCGGCGCCTTCGCGCATCTGTTCGGCACGTATGCGTTGATGGATGAGCGCGTGCGCGCCCAACTGCGCGGCTTCGTGCTCAACAAGTTCCGCGGCGATGTGTCGCTGCTCGCGCCGGCCCCCGAGCGCTTGCGGGCGATCACCGGCGTGCCGACCATCGCCACCTTGCCGATGCGGCGCGACCATGGCTTGCCCGAAGAGGACGCCGTGCCTCGCGATGCCGGTGCGGGCGGCCCCCGCGTGGCCGTGCTCGCCACCCCGCACGCGAGCAACCTGGACGAGTTCGAGCCCCTGCGCTCGTGTGGCGTGTCGCTGGTGTTCACCCGCGACCCGGTCGAGCTGGCGCGTGCCGACTGGCTCGTGCTGCCCGGCAGCAAGCACACGCGCGCCGACCTCGCATGGCTGCGCGAGCAGGGCCTCGATGCCGTGGTGCGCGCGCATGCCGAAAGTGGCCGCCCCCTGCTCGCGGTGTGCGGCGGTCTGCAGATGCTCGGCGAGCGCATCGACGATGCGGCCGGCGTCGAAGGCGGCCGACCGGGCAGCGATGTCGGGCTGGGTGTCCTGCCGCTCGTCACCGGCTTCGCGCCAGACAAACGCCTGAGCCGCACGCGCCGCCGGTTCGCGGCGCTGCACGGCGTGTGGTCGCCGCTGTCGGGGCTGGAGGTCGAGGGCTACGAGATCCACTGCGGCCAGAGCCAGGTGCGATCGTCGCAGGCGCGGGTGGCATTGCCGGGCGAGCCGCCGCTGGGCTGGCAGCGCGACAACGTGCTCGGCGTGTACCTGCACGGCCTCTTCGAGAACCCCGCCGTGGCGCGTGCCCTCTTCGGCCGCGCCCCACCCGCGCTCGACACCGTCTTCGACGGCCTCGCCGACCTGCTCGACGAGCACGTCGAGGCACGAACCCTCATGGCCTTGCTGGAGCCCGTATGACCGCTGACGCACCCACCCTTATTCCCCACATCGAATCCATCGCCGACGCGCCGCTGGAAGACCGGCTGCAGCAGCGCATCGACCGCAAGACCAAGCCGGCCGGTGCGCTCGGCCGGCTGGAGCGGCTCGCGCTGCAGATCGGCCTGATCCTGCGTGACGATGCGCCCGTGCTGGAGCGGCCGCAGCTGTTGGTGTTCGCAGGCGATCACGGCCTCGCGGCGCAAGGCGTGTCGGCCTATCCGCAGGACGTGAGCTGGCAGATGGTCGAGAACATGCTGGCCGGGGGCGCCGCCATCAGCGTGTTCGCGCGGCAGATGGGCCTGCCGCTCACGGTGGTCGATGCGGGCGTGGCGCACGACTTCGAGCCGCGGCCGGGGTTGGTGCTGCGCAAGATCGGCCGGGGCACCCGCGACATCAGCGACGGACCGGCGATGAGTGCCGGCGAGTGCCGCGAGGCCCTCCTGGCCGGGCGCGAGGTCGTGCGTGCACTGCCCGGCAACGCCGTGCTGCTGGGCGAGATGGGTATCGGCAACACGTCTAGCGCCTCGCTGCTGCTGGCTCGGTTGGGCGCGGTGCCCCTGGAGCAGGCGGTGGGCCGGGGCACCGGGCTCGATGAAGAAGGCCTGCAGCGCAAGCGGGCGGTGCTGCAGCGCTGCCTGGATCGGCATCGCGACGCGGGCATGCCGCTGCAGGCCTTGCAGGCGCTCGGCGGCTTCGAGATCGCCATGCTGTGCGGCGCCATGCTGCAGGCCGCGCACGAGCGGCGCGTGATCGTGATCGACGGCTTCATCGTCGGCGCCGCGGCGCTGGTGGCACGTGCGCTGGCCCCGGCGGTCATCGACTACTGCGTGTTCGCGCATTGCGGCGCCGAGGCGGGACATCGGGCGATGCTGGAGGTGCTGAGGGCGCGTCCACTGCTCGCGCTGGACTTGCGGCTGGGCGAAGGCACGGGCGCGGCGCTGGCCTGGCCGCTGGTCGATGCCGCCGCGCGCATGCTGGCCGAGATGGCGAGCTTCGAATCGGCCGGCGTGTCCGATCGCGCGGCGTGAACGTGTCGTGGCTGCGCGCCGCGGCTGCCGAGTTGCGCCTCGTCGGCGTGGCCGTGCAGTTCCTGACTCGCGTGCCGGTGCCCGTGCGGCGATTCGAGGCCGATGCGCTCCATGCCAGTGCGCGCCACTTCCCGCTGGCCGGTGCGATGGTGGGTGGTTGTGCCGGGGTCGTGCTGTGGGGGGCGGCAACGTGGTGGCCTGCGGGCATCGCGGTGCTGCTCTCGATGGCCGTCACCGCGTGGCTCACCGGCGCATTCCATGAAGACGGTCTGGCCGATACCTGCGATGGACTCGGCGGCGCGGTCACGCGCGAGCGGGCGCTGGAGATCATGAAGGACTCGCGGCTGGGCAGCTACGGCGCCCTGGGCCTCGGGCTCACCCTGGCGCTGAAGGCGGCGGCGTTGATGGCCCTGCTGCAGCTCTCGCCCGCCTTGGCCGTGGCGGCGTCCGTGCTGGCCCATGCCGTGTCGCGCGCGGCCGCGGTGATGGTGCTGGCCGCCTTGCCCTATGCGGGCGACGTGGCGCAGGCCAGGGCGAAGCCGCTGGCGCAGCCTGCGGGCTGGCACGCGCCCGTGGTCGCCGCGGCCTGGGCGTTCGCGGTGGGTGGGGTGTGCGGCGCGGTCACGGCGGCGCAGGTTCCGGCGCTTCGATGGCTGGGGGCCATGCTGTGCGCCTGCGCGGTGGCCGTGTGGTGCGCCGTGTGGTTCAGGCGGCGGCTCGGCGGCTGGACGGGCGACACGCTGGGCGCCGTGCAGCAGTGGAGCGAACTCGCCGTGTACCTTGTGCTTGCCGCAAGTTGCATCGATGGCTGAGTCGCTCCAGCTCTGGATGTGGCGGCACCCGCGTCCCATCGGGGCGGCGGGCCGCTGCATCGGGCGCACCGATCTCGAAGTGGAGCGCCGCCGCGCGAAGCGCCTGGCCCACCGCATCATGGCCGCGGCCCGGCGCGAGGGGCTGCCGCGCGAGGTCTGGACATCGCCCGCCCGACGCTGCGCCGAGGTGGGCCGGCACCTTCGGCATGGCGGCTTCGTTCATCGCATCGACGAACGCCTGTGGGAGCTGGATTTCGGCGCCTGGGACGGCCAGCCCTGGGCCACCATCGGCTGGCCTGAGGTTGCACAGTGGGAAGCCGACTTCGCGCATCACCGCCCGGGCGGGGGCGAGTCGCTCGCGATGCTCATCGAGCGAGCCCGGGGCTTCCTCGCGGAACGCGCGTCGAGCGGCGCCGGGCCGGTGCTCATCGTGGGGCATGCCGGCTGGATCGGGGCGATGGGCGTGGATGCCGGTGTAGCGCCTTGTGCGACCGGCTGGCCGCGGGCCATCGCGTACGGCACGATGATCCGAAGTTGCGTCGAAGCGCGGGCAGCCTGCGCCTGACGCATCACAGGTCGCCCCTCATGGCACGACGCCGTTTCCTCGCGCTGTGCAGGGTCGCAGAGGCACCATAGACTGGCCCGATGACACGGACTCGAAAGCGCACGGTACGCCGCACCTGCACGGCGGCTTTCATGGTGGTGGGCACCCTTGCGGCAGCTGCCGCGATGGCGCCCGAACCGCCGGGCACCTCGGCGCAGGACACCATGGCCCTGCCGGACTGCGTGGCGGCGTTGCGGCAGGAACTGCCGGCCTACCCGCGTGTGAAGCCGCAGACCTTCGACCTCTACACCCGCACCGCACAGGACCTGCGGCCGCTGGTCGACAGCTCCACGCGCACGCAGCCCGAGTTCCAGCTTGCCATCTGGGACTACCTCGCGCGGCTGGCTGATGCGCAACGGGCCGAGCGGGGGCGCCAGATGATGGAGCGCGAGGCACAGGCGCTCGCGGCCATCGAGCAGCGGCATGGCATGGATGCCGCCACGACCGTGGCGGTGTTCGGCGTGGAGACCGACTATGGCCGCGTGGCGGGCCGCTACCCGGTGGTCGATGCCACCCTCAGCCGCGCCTGCCTCAACCTGAAGAACACCGAGCGCAAGCGCCACTTCTTCGCGGCGCTGTGGCTGCTGCAGGAAGGCGCGGTCCAACCCGAGCAGTTCAAGGGTTCCTGGGCCGGCGCCTTCGGCATGACGCAGTTCATGCCCGCCACCTTCGTCCACTACAGGAGCGACGGTGATGGCGCCCCGGCAGCCGACATCATCAACAGCGTGCCCGACGCGCTGGCGACCACCGCGCGCTATCTGCGCGGCCTGGGGTGGCAAGCCGGCCTGAGCTGGGGCGTGGAGGTGCGGGTTCCGGCGGCGGTAGCGCCGATGAGTGCGCTCGAAGCCGAGCATGCGTGCCTGGCCCAGCCCCGGCCCACGGGCCGGTGCAAGCGTGCGGCCGAGTGGGCCGCCGCGGGCGTGACGCGCGTGGACGGCAGCCCGTTGCTCGGTGAAGGGCCGTCCGGCCGGCTCGACCCGTCTACCCCCACGGCGCTGCTCATGCCCGCGGTGCCGCAGGGCCCGGCCTGGATCGTGACGCCCAACTACCACGCGCTGTGGCGCTACAACCGCGCCGATGCGTACGCGCTGGCGATCGGCCTGCTGTCCGACTCGCTGCGCGGCGCGCCGCCCCAGCGCGTGGCCTGGCCCGCCGGCGATCCTCCGTTGACCCGCAGCGAACTGCGGGAGCTGCAGGCGCTGCTGGTCGCGCGTGGCCATTGCGCGGTGCAGGTCGATGGTGCGCCGGGGCCAGTGACCTCGAATGCGGTGCGTGCCGAGGAAAGCCGGCTGGGGTGGGTCCCCAGCGGGCGGCCCAGCGCGAAGCT
>CBINKC010000063.1:0-23909 GCA_966251135.1 uncultured Burkholderiaceae bacterium | reverse complement strand
AGTGCTTGTCGTGCAAGGACAACCTCGCTCGGTGGCTTCCGGAACTTCGGACTAGTCAGGCGTGCTGCGGTCTTCGAACCGCCGGCCCGCTTCGGACAGGTCGCTGACGCTTTGTCCCGCGCAGAGCACTAGCCCTGAACTGGCCGCGACTCAGGTGCCCAACCCCTCGCGGACTGTCGGGTAGCGCAGCGCGAGCCGCAGCTCGCGCTTGAGCCTGTCGTTGGCCAAGCGGCGTGACTCTTCCATGAAACTCAGCAACGTGGCGGGCAGTTGCTGCTGTGCTTCGGCGCGCGAGACGCGCGGCGGTCGCGGCAGGCCTTCGATGTCGGCGACGAGATCGAAGTAGTCGCCCATTTTCATGTCGGTATCGTCACACACGTGCACGACGCGCCGAGGGCGTCCCCTGGCGAGCGCTGCCACACAGGCACGGGCTAGGTCATCGGCATGGATGTGGTTGGTATAGACGTCTTCATCGGCCGCCAGCACCGGCGTGCCACGCATCAGCCGCTCGCGCGCACCGCTCCCACGATCGCGAGCATAGATGCCCGGGATGCGCAGCACGGTAACGCTCGTGCCATGTGCCAAGGCATGCCGGCGCAACATCGACTCGGCGTCGGCCCGGCGTCGTGCGCGATCGGTGCGGGGCGCAACACGCCGCGTCTCGCCGAAACACTCGCCGCCACAATCGCCATACACGCCGGTGGTGCTGCCGTACACAATGCGCCGCACGCCGCTCCTGCGTGCCAACACCTGCAGCAGGTGCGCGGTGCGCGGATCACCCGTCCCCTCCGAGGGCGGCGGCGCCAGATGCAGCACGGCATCCGCGAGACCTGCCAGCCGAGACAGGGTGGCTGGTGCGTCGAGGTTGCCAAGGATCGGCATCGCCCCGGCGGCCCGAATGGCCGCGGCCCGCTCGGCCCCAGTGGCCAGCGCGAGCACGCGCCAGCGCCGGCCCAGTAGCTTCACGACGCGCAGGCCGATGTCGCCGCAGCCGACGATGAGCAGGCGCGGGCGCCTGAAGCGGGAAACAGGGGCAGGCATGGCAGACCGGGGCAAAATTGCGGGGCCAGTTTACGAGGAGCCCAGACGCCATGACCTTCACCGTGACCGTGCAGCCCAGCGGCCGCAGCTTCACCGCCGAACGCGACGAGCCGATCCTGCAGGCTGCCATCCGCCAGGGCATCGGCCTGCCCTACGGCTGCAAAGACGGCGCCTGCGGCTCGTGCAAGAGCCGCCTGCTTGAAGGCCGCGTGATCCATGGCGCGCATCAGCACAAGGCCCTGAGCGTGGACGAAGAAGAAGCCGGCTACACCCTCACCTGCTGCGCGGCCGCACAGACCAACGTGGTCATCGAAGCGCGGACGGTGCCGGGCGCCGGTGAGTTCCCCGTTCGCAAGATGCCCTGCCGGGTGATGTCCATCCGCACGCCGGCGCCCGATGTCGCCGTCGTCTTGCTGCAGCTGCCCGCCAACGACCCGCTGCAATACCACGCTGGCCAGTACGTTGAGTTCATCCTGCGTGATGGCTCGCGGCGCAGCTATTCCATGGCCAACGCGCCGCACACTCAGGGCGACAAGCCCTACATCGAGCTGCACATCCGGCATATGCCGGGCGGCAAGTTCACCGACCAAGTGTTCAGCACGATGAAGGAGAAAGACATCCTGCGCATGGAAGCACCCTTCGGCAGCTTCTTCCTGCGCGAGGAGTCCGACAAGCCCATGGTCCTGCTCGCATCGGGCACCGGCTTCGCACCCATCAAGGCCATCATCGAGCACATGCAGTTCAAGGGCATCACGCGGCCTGCGGTGCTCTACTGGGGCTGCCGCAGCCGTGCGGACCTGTACATGCACGACTGGGCGTTGCAGGCCGCGGCGCAGATGCCTCACCTCAGCTACGTGCCGGTGCTGTCCGAGCCCCAGCCCGAGGATGGCTGGACCGGCCGTACGGGCTTCGTGCACCACGCCGTGATACAGGATCTGCCAGACCTCTCAACCCACCAGGTTTATGCCTGCGGCGCGCCCATCATGGTGGAGTCGGCGCAGCGCGACTTCGTCTCGCAATGCGGCCTGCCGGAGGCGGAGTTCCTGGCGGACGCATTCACCTCCGAGGCCGACAAGCACGAAGATTGAAGGCGACACGGGCGGCACCGGTCGCCCGCCCTCACTCGCCGAGATAGGCCGCGCGCACCCTCGGGTCGCTGAGCAGCGACTGGGCATCGCCGGACATCGTGATCTCACCGGAATCCATCACATAGCCCCGGTTGGACAGCTCCAGCGCGCGGCTCGCGTTCTGCTCGACGAGCAGCACCGTCGTGCCGCGAGCATGGATGTCGTTCACCACCTCGAAGATCTTGTCGACCATGATGGGCGACAAGCCCATCGAGGGCTCGTCCATCAGCAGCACCTTGGGCCGCGCCATGAGCGCCCGGCCCATGGCGAGCATCTGCTGCTCGCCACCGGACATGGTGCCCGCCAGCTGGTGGCGGCGTTCCTTCAGGCGCGGGAACAGCGCGAAGACCTTCTCGATGTCGTCGGCAATCTCGCGGTCATTGCGCACGAAAGCGCCCATCTGCAGGTTCTCGGTGATGGTCATGCGGGTGAAGGTGCCGCGCCCCTCGGGCACCATCACCAAGCCCTGCTTGACGAGATCCCACGCCCCCTGCCCCTTGATGGACCGGCCAAGGTAGTAGATGTCACCCGCGGCCACCGGCTGCAGACCAGTCACCGCCTTCAGCGTGGTCGTCTTGCCCGCGCCGTTGGCGCCGATGAGGCTGACAAGCTCGCCCTCGTACACCTCGAACGAGATGCCCTTGACTGCCTGGATGCCGCCGTAGGCGACCTTCAGGCCCGCAACCTTCAGCAGTGTGTTCGCCATGTTTGCTTCCTCGGGCTAATGCGCCTTGTGGCCGGCGCCTAGGTAGGCCTCGATCACCTTCTCGTCGCGCTGCACGTCGTACGGCGTGCCCTCGGCTATGGGCTTGCCGTAGTCGAGCACCGTCACCCGGTCGCACAGTCCCATCACCAGCTTCACGTCGTGTTCGATAAGCAGGATGGTGCGGCCGTCCTTGCGGATGCGGTCGATCAGCTCGCGCAGCACCACCTTCTCGGTAGCGTTCATGCCGGCCGCCGGCTCATCCAGGGCAATGAGCTGCGGATCGGTCGCCAGCGCCCGTGCGATCTCCAACCGGCGCTGATCGCCGTAGCTCAGCGTGCGCGCCTTGAAGTCGGCATAGCGGGCGATGCCGACGTACTCGAGCAGCTCACGGGAGCGCGCCTCGATCTCGGCCTCTTCCTGCTTGAAGCCGGGAGTACGCAACACCGCCCCCACCAGCCCGGAGCGCGTGCGCACATGGCGGCCAACCATCACGTTCTCGAGCGCCGTCATCTCGGCAAAGAGGCGAATGTTCTGGAATGTGCGCGCGATGCCGGCTTTCGCCACCTCGTGCACCGCCGTGGGCTTGTACGGCCGCCCGCCCAGCTCGAAGTTGCCCGAATCGGGCGTATACAGGCCCGTTAGCACATTGAAGAAGGTCGTCTTGCCTGCGCCATTGGGGCCGATGAGGCCATAGACCTGGCCGCGCTCGATGCTGACGCTGACGTCCGACAGCGCCTGCAACCCGCCGAAGCGCTTGGAGACGCCGCTCACGCGAAGAATGGTGTTGCTCATCGCTGCGCCCTCACTTGGCCGGCACAGGGGTCGGGGTAGCAGGCTTGGGCGCAGCCTTGCCGTGTTCGGGCGAGGGCCACAGCCCGCGTGGACGGGCCAGCATGATGGCGATCATGGCCAGCGCGATCAGCAGCTGGCGCAGGATGGCGGCATCGAGGCGCCCGTCGGTCATCCGCTGCAGGTCGCCGGCGACATAGCGCAGCACCTCCGGCAGCGAGGCCAACAACAGCGCTCCGAGGATCACGCCTGGCAAATGCCCGAGCCCACCCAGCACCACCATGGCGACCACCATGATCGATTCCTGCAGCGCGAACGACTCCGGCGACACGAAGCCCTGGAAGGCCGCGAACATGGTGCCCGACACGCCGCCGAAGGTGGCGCCCATGCCAAACGCCAGCAGCTTCATGTTGCGCGTGTTGATGCCCATGGCCTTGGCCGCGATCTCGTCCTCGCGGATGGCCATCCAGGCGCGGCCTATGCGCGAGCGCTCCAGCCGCCAGCAGATCAGCACGCTGCCCACGACCAACGCAAGGAACAGGTAGTAGTACAGCGTGACAGGTGGCAGCGTGAAGTCGAAGATGTCGACCGGGCCGCCGAGCGTCCACTTGCCCAGGTGCATGGCGTCGATTTGGCTGATGCCCTTGGGCCCGTTCGTGATGTTGACCGGCGCATCGAGGTTGTTCACGAACACGCGAATGATCTCCCCGAAGCCGAGCGTCACGATCGCCAGGTAGTCGCCACGCAGCTTGAGCACGGGCATGCCCAGAAGCACCCCGGCAATGGCCGCGAGACCGGCCGCCAGCGGGATGGCGATGATGATGGGCGTGTGCAGGCCACGGGGGAACATGGCCTGGATGGCAGGGAAGGTGTCGGTCAGGTGCGGCGAGGACAACAACGCGAACATGTAGGCCCCCACCGCGTAGAACGCGATGTAGCCCAGGTCGAGCAGGCCGGCGTAGCCGACCACGATGTTCAACCCCAGCGCGAGCAGCACGTACAGCAATGCCACGTCGATGATGCGTACCCAGGCATTCCCGAACTGCTGCGCCACGAGTGGAGCGAGCAGAACCAGCACGCCAGCAACCAGGAAGGTGACGAGTTTGTTGTTCATGAACCTTGCCCCCGGTCAGGCGCGGTCGGCCACGCGCTCGCCGAGCAGGCCCTGCGGGCGCAGCGTGAGCACGAGGATGAGCACAACGAAGGCGAAGATGTCCTGGTAGTGGCTGCCCAGCACGCCTCCTGTGACTACGCCGATGTAGCCGGCGCCGAGCGACTCGATCAGGCCCAGTAACACCCCGCCCAACATGGCGCCGGGAAGGTTGCCGATGCCGCCGAACACGGCCGCGGTGAAGGCCTTGAGGCCAGGCAGGAAGCCCATGGTGTGCTGCACCGAGCCGTAGTTGGCCGCGTACATCACTCCGGCCAGCGCGGCCAGTGCGGCGCCGATGATGAAGGTGGCGGAGATCACCATGTCGGGCTTGACCCCCATGAGCCCTGCTACGCGCGGGTTCTCGGCGGTGGCCCGCATGGCGCGGCCGAGCTTGGTCTTGTTGACGAGATACATGAGGCCCGCCAGCGTGCAGGCCGTGGTGACGAGGATGACGATCTGCGTGGTATTGATCACCGCCTCACCGATGAAGAACGGCTCGCCGGGCAGCAGGATGGGATAGGGCTTGTAGTTCGGCTTCCAGACAATCATGGCCAGCGTCTGCAGCAGCAGGCTCATGCCCATGGCGGTGATGAGCGGCGCCAGGCGCGGTGCATTGCGCAGCGGCCGATACGCGATTTTCTCGATGGAGAAGTTGAGGATCGCGCACACCACCATTGCCGCCAGCAGCGACGCCACGAGCAGCAGCCAGTCGGGCATCGCGCCACGCAGCGTGGTGATCACCGTCCAGCTGGTCAGCGCGCCGACCATCAGAACTTCGCCGTGCGCGAAGTTGATGAGGTTGATGATCCCGTAAACCATCGTGTAGCCCAGTGCCACCAGCGCATACACGCTGCCGAGCACCAGCCCGTTGATGATCTGTTGGATGAAAGTGTCCATTGGGTCTCCTGGTCGTGTCATGCACTCATGCACCATCGGTCTGAACCGATGGGCGCATGACGGGCCGGTGGCACATCCTGCTGGGGCAGCCGGAATGCGCCATTAGCAACAAGCCCGCCGCAATAAGGGTGGCGGCGGGCGTGAGGTCATCAAGCGACGACGAGCGGCGGCGATTCTAGGAGTCGCTGCGCCCGACACCCATGCGGAATTCCTCTACACGCTGGCGGCGGTACCAGCGACACCAGCGGCGCCAGCCACCACGCGCCGCCTCGCCCCACTCGCATCAACTCTTTCTCTTGGACTCTTCGTTGAGTCGCCGCAACTCGTCCAGCCGCTCGCCGATGCGGATTTCAAGGCCACGACCCACGGGCCGGTAGAACACCGGTTCCTCCATGTCGTCGGGCCAGTAACGCTCACCCGCCGCGAAGCCGCCCGCCTCGTCATGGGCGTAGCGATAGCCCTTGCCGTAATCGAGCCCCTTCATCAGGCGCGTAGGGGCGTTGCGCAGGCGCAGGGGCACCTGGCGAGTGCCGTCTTGCGCCACGAAGGCACGGGCGGTCTTGTAGGCAGCATAGATAGCGTTCGACTTGGGCGCCACTGCGAGGTAGACCACCGCCTGGGCCAATGCCAGCTCTCCCTCGGGCGAACCCAGGCGTTCGTAGGTCTCGGCCGCATCGAGCGTCAGGCGCAGCGCCCGCGGGTCGGCCAAACCGATGTCCTCGCTGGCCATCCGCACGAGGCGCCGCGCCACGTAGCGCGGATCCACGCCGCCGTCGAGCATGCGCACGAACCAGTACAGCGCGGCATCCGGATCCGACCCGCGCACCGACTTGTGCAGTGCCGAGATGACGTCGTAGAACTGGTCACCGCCCTTGTCGTAGCGGCGCAGCTGCTCACCCAGCGATCTCTCGAGCATCGGCTCGTCGATCTCCTTCACAGAACCGGCCATGGACACGAGGTTCTCGTAGGCATTGAGCAACCGGCGCGCATCGCCATCGGCATAGCCGATCAGGCGTTTCGCCGCGGAGTCGGTCAGCGGGGGCGCGCCCAGCAGCGCACACCCGCGCTCCAGCAGCCGCTGCTGATCCTCGTCGCAGAGGCTCTTGAGTACATGTACTGTCGCGCGCGACAGCAGCGCCGAGTTGACCTCGAACGACGGGTTCTCGGTGGTCGCCCCGATGAAAGTGAACAGCCCCGACTCGACATGCGGCAGGAAGGCGTCCTGCTGGGCCTTGTTGAAGCGATGCACCTCATCGACGAACACCACCGTGCGCCGGCCGGCCGCGCGCGAGGCTTGCGCGCGCTCCACCGCGTCGCGGATGTCCTTCACGCCACCCAGCACCGCGGAGATGGGAATGAACTGCGCGTCGAAGGCATCGGCCATGAGCTGAGCCAGCGTGGTCTTGCCCACGCCCGGCGGGCCCCACAGGATCATCGAATGCAGCCGGCCGGATTCGAAAGCCGAGCGCAGGGGCTTGCCCGGGCCCAGCAGGTGCTGCTGGCCGATCACCTCGGCCAGCGTCTTGGGTCGCAGGCGCTCCGCCAGCGGAGGCTGCGTGCTGTCGTCGAGTGGCAAGGGAAGGTTGCCCATCGGGGCATTGTCGCAGCGGGGCGCCGCCGCGGCCCGACTCGGCGCCGCTACTGCTCAATCACGTCCACCCCGGCCGGCGGGGTGAAACGGAAGTGCTCGGGCGGGATCGGCACGTTGGCGGCAAACTGCGAGAACTGCAGCACCGACCGCTGGCCGAAGTGATCGGCAATCTCGATGGCCGCGAGTTCCCGACCCCGAAACGCGATGCGCACCGACTGGAACGCGCTGTCGTCCGCCTTGGGCGTGGCCCGCACCCATTCCAGTCCGTCGCGCGCCGGCTCGGCGGTCAGGGTGAAATCTTTGTCTAGCGATCCGCCGGCGAGGATTGCCGCCGGCGTGGCGCCAAGCGCCTGCGTAAGCCGGCGCGAGGTCACCTGAGCCAGCTCCACGTCGTGGACCCACACCTTGCGGCCATCAGCGACGATCAGCTGCTCGAATGGCTTCTCATAGGCGAAGCGGAAGCGGTTGGGCCGCATGAACTCGAAGCTGCCGCTGGAAAACTTCTTCTTCGCCCCGTCAGGGGACACCACCGTCTGCGTGAACGCGGCACGCCCGCTCTTCACCTCGGACACGAAGTCCTTCAGCGCAGCTACCGCATCGGCGCGGGCCGCGCAGGAAGCAGCGACGAGGACGACGGCGGCGAGAAGTCGGCTCATTCCTGGCGGGCGGGGACGATGAGATCCCGGTTGCCGTTGGTGGACATGGCGGATACGAGCCCCGATTTCTCCATTTGTTCCAGTAGGCGCGCGGCGCGGTTGTAGCCGATTCGCAGGTGCCGCTGCACCAGCGAAATGGACGCGCGCCGGTGCTGCAACACGATCGCCACTGCCTGGTCGTACATCGGGTCGTTCTCGCCGTTGCCGCCGCCGGGCATGTCGGAAGTGAGGATATCGCCGCCCTCGCCGTCGAGCGTGCCGCCTTCGAGGATGCCCTCGACGTAGTTCGGCTCGCCCTGGCTCTTCAGGTACTCGACGACGCGGTGCACCTCGTCGTCGCTCACGAACGCGCCGTGCACGCGCACCGGCAGCCCACCACCGGGGGTGAGATAAAGCATGTCACCCTGCCCTAGCAGCGCCTCGGCGCCCATCTGGTCGAGGATGGTGCGAGAGTCGATCTTGCTCGACACCTGGAACGACAGGCGCGTCGGGATGTTGGCCTTGATCAGGCCGGTGATCACGTCCACGCTTGGCCGCTGCGTGGCGAGGATGAGGTGAATGCCCGCCGCGCGCGCCTTCTGCGCCAGGCGTGCAATGAGTTCCTCGATCTTCTTGCCGACCACCATCATCAGGTCGGCCAGCTCGTCGATCACCACGACCACGAAGGGCAGCCGCTCCAACGGCTCGGGCTGCTCCGGCGTGAGGCTGAAGGGATTCGGGATCGTCTGGCCCTTCTCGGCCGCATCGGCAATCTTTTTGTTGTAGCCCGAGAGGTTGCGCACGCCCATCTTGCTCATGAGCTTGTAGCGGCGCTCCATCTCGCCCACGCACCAGTTGAGCGCGTTGGCGGCCTGCTTCATGTCGGTGACCACAGGCGCCAGCAGGTGAGGTATGCCCTCGTAGACACTCATCTCCAGCATCTTGGGATCGATGAGAATGAGCCGGACGTCGCGCGCCTCCGCCTTGTAGAGCAGCGACAGGATCATCGCGTTGATGCCCACCGACTTGCCGGAGCCGGTGGTGCCGGCCACGAGGCAGTGCGGCATCTTGGCAAGGTCGGCCACCACGGGGGCGCCCACGATGTCCTTGCCCAGGCCCATGGTGAGCTGCGAAATGGCGTCGTTGTAGACCTGTGAGCCCAGAATCTCCGACAGACGGATCATCTGGCGCTTCGCATTGGGCAGTTCCAGCGCCATGGTGGTCCGGCCGGGGATGGTCTCGACCACGCGGATGCTCACGAGGCTGAGCGAGCGCGCCAGGTCCTTGGCGAGGTTCACGATCTGAGCGCCTTTTACCCCCGTGGCCGGCTCGATCTCGTAACGAGTGATCACCGGCCCGGGCGAGGCTGCCACCACGCGCACCTCGACACCAAAGTCCTTCAGCTTCTTCTCGATGAGCCGCGAGGTCATCTCCAGTGTCTCGGGCGTGACCGTTTCGATACGGCCCGGAGCGGCATCGAGGAGGTCCACCTGGGGCAGCCTGGTGTCGGAAATCTCCGTGAACAACGTCTTCTGCCGCTCCTTCACCACCCGCTCGCTCTTGGGCACATCCACCACCGGCTTCTCGATCACGATGGGCGCGTGTTCCTCCTGTAGGTGATGCTCCACCTCCACCACCTGCTCGCGTTCACGCTGGGCCTGTTCGCCCAAGCGGATGTCCTCGGCGCGCTCGATTCGCTCGACACGGCGCTCCCGCAGCGTATCGACCCACGCGCCGATGTCCTCGGCCACGCGCAGCCAGGAAAAGCCAAACGCCATTGCCAGCCCGCCCACCAGCGCGGCGATCCACAGCACGCCGGACCCGGCGAAGCCGAGCAGCTTCATCGACAAAGGCCCCAGCGTGTAACCGAGCACCCCGCCCGCATGGCCGCCCGGCACGCCTGCCGCCCAGTGGTACATGCGACTCCACTCGAGCGCACAGCTGGACGACAGCAGCAACAACAGGCCCAGCCAGAACATCCAGCGTGGCTGGCCGTGTGCCCCTGAGCCGTCGCCGCGCAACATGCGCGCCAGCCCCCCCAGCCACGTGCGCAGGCTGACGGCCATCACCCACCAGGCCGAATAGCCCAGCAAGACGAAAACCAAGTCTGAAAACCAGGCACCCAGGGCACCCGCCGCGTTGTGAGGCAGCGCACTGCTCCCCGACGTGGAGAAGGCAGCGTCCGCCGGATCGTGCGTGATGAGGGCGATGAGCGCCAGCAGCCAGACCACGCCGCCAGCCATCAGCAGCGACTGGGATTTCCAGCCGGCATGCACGGGAGCCGGAGTGTCGGTGGAGCGCTGCTTGCGCTGCCGCGTATGGCGACCTTGGCCGGAAGAGGAGGGAGATGCCGAAGAGGCCGCGGCATCGGACCGCAGCGAACCGAGCGGAAACGTCATGCGCGGATTGTGGCCGAAGCAGCCCGCGCCACCTCGGGCGCGGGGCGTGACGGCTCACCGAAGCGGAGTGGATCAGCTGACCAAACGCTCCTTGATGACCACAGACCCGTTCTCTTGGGTCTCGACCATGCCGCGCTCCTCGAGGTCCTTCATCACCCGGCTGACCATTTCCCGCGAAGCGCCCACGACCTTGGCGAGGTCCTGCCGGGATACCTTGTTGCGGATGATCTTCGTGTCTCCTTCGTTCTCGGCCATGTCAAGCAGCGTGCGGGCCACGCGGCCGTACACATCGAGCAGAGCGAGCGACTCGATCTGCCGGTCCGCATTGCGCAGGCGCTGCACCAGGCCGCGCAAGATGGCATAGGACAGGCTCGAGTTCTCGGGCAGGCAGCGAGCGAACTCGGCGCGGGCCAGGACCAGCATGTCGGTCTGCACCTCGGCCCGCACGGTGGCCGAATGTGGCTCGTTGTCGATAAGGCTCATCTCGCCGACGTAATCTCCAGGCTGCAGCACGGCCAGGATGACCTCGCGGCCGCGGGAATCGGCCGTAAGCACGCGGGCTCGGCCGGTCAGCAGGATGAACAGTGCATTGGACTTGCGGCCATGCTCGACGATGATCTCGCCGCGCCTGAAACGCCGCTTCACGACGCTGTCGGCGATCCCCTGCGCCTGGTCATTGGTGAGCATCGAAAACAACGGCACACGGCGGATCAGGTCGAGATTCGAAAGCATTGCCATACGTTGGAGCTCCAGTAGTTTCTCGTCGTGGCCCCGCAGGGCCGTGCGAAGTGAACGTTTCCTACAATCTCGCTATTGTCACCATTGGCGGCGCCGACGCCAGCACGAAGGAACCCCATGTCAGACTGGCGCCCGTCTCAGCCTCCCGCCCACCTGCGTTGATCCCCGCCATGAGCACCACCCAACACGCGAAAGTCCTGATCCTCGGCTCAGGGCCCGCCGGCTACACCGCCGCAATCTACGCCGCCCGCGCGAACCTCCAGCCCATGCTCGTCACCGGCATCGCGCAGGGCGGACAGTTGATGACGACCACCGAAGTCGACAACTGGCCGGCCGATGTCGCCGGCGTCCAGGGTCCCGAGCTGATGGAGCGCTTCCTAAAGCATGCCGAGCGGTTCAACACGAAGATCATCTTCGACCACATCAACGAAGTGAGCTTCGGAACGCGGCCGTTCACGCTCAAGGGCGATGCCGGGCAGTACACCTGCGATGCGCTGATCATCGCCACGGGTGCATCAGCCAAGTACCTGGGCCTGCCCTCCGAACAGGCCTTCATGGGCCGGGGCGTCAGCGGCTGCGCCACCTGCGACGGCTTCTTCTATCGGGAGCAGGACGTGTGCGTCGTCGGCGGCGGCAATACGGCGGTCGAAGAGGCGCTGTACCTTTCGAACATCGCCAGCCGGGTCCACCTGATCCATCGCCGCGACAAGTTTCGCGCCGAGCCCATCCTTGTGGACAAGTTGATGGAGAAGGTGGCAGCCGGGAAGATGGAACTGCACCTCTGGCACACGTTGGATGAAGTGCTGGGCGATGCATCCGGCGTCAGCGGCGTGCGCATCCGAAGCACGCAGGACGGCAGCACCCAGGACTTGGCGCTCAAGGGCTGCTTCATCGCCATCGGCCACCAGCCGAACACCGACATCTTCAAGGGCCAGCTCGAGATGAAGGACGGCTACATCATGACGCGCGGCGGGTCCGAGGGATACGCCACCATGACCAGCGTGCCCGGCGTCTTTGCCGCTGGCGATGTACAGGATCATGTGTACCGCCAAGCCATCACGAGTGCGGGCACTGGCTGCATGGCTGCACTGGACGCGCAACGGTTCCTGGAGCAATAGCTCAGGGCACCCAACGGAATCTGGCTATAATCAGCCTCTTTGCCGGGAGGCCGCCCTAGGCCTTTTGACGCATGCCGGCGGGCATGCCTGACACCGGCTCCTGCAACGAGATTCAGATACACACGGAGTAGCGTCATGGCACGCGTCTGTCAGGTCACGGGCAAGCGCCCGATGGTGGGGAACAACGTTTCCCACGCCAACAACAAAACGAAGCGCCGCTTCCTGCCCAACTTGCAGTACCGTCGCTTCTGGCTTGAAAGCGAGAACCGGTGGATCCGGCTGCGCATCACGAATGCGGCCCTGCGCCTGATCGACAAGGTGGGCATCGACGCCGTCGTGGCCGACCTGCGCGCCAAGGGCGAACTCTGAACCCCCGCCCTTAGGAGCAGATCATGGCAAAAGGTGGACGCGAAAAGATCAAGCTGGAATCGTCAGCCGGCACCGGGCACTTCTACACAACCGACAAGAACAAGAAGACGACACCAGAGAAACTGGAGATCATGAAGTTCGATCCCAAGGCTCGAAAGCATGTCCTGTACAAGGAAACGAAGCTGAAGTAGCCAGCTCCGATTCGACGAACGACCCGCCCGGCGTCACAAGCCCGGCGGGTTTTCTCTTTCCGGCGGTCGCGCACCTCGCCGTGCAGTTGCTGGCGCAGCCTGAACGAACCAGCCAGAAGGACGGCTTCGCCTCAGTTTCCTGAGCGCCGACGAATGAATTAGAAATTGCGGCGGAACAACTTTCATCCCGAGCCGCCATCGGGAAGCAGGATTCCGGTCAGTGCGGGCCACACCATTGAAGTTGCTCCGCAGTCGATGGCCGGAATCTTCGGAAACCCGCACCAACGCTTGCCTTTCTTTCCCTGTTCAGGATCCCGCCAAGCTGGGGTTTCTAACGATGAAAGAAGGGCCCGCGATGCGGGCCCTTCTGTGCCAGCGGGAGAGTGGTTCAAGCGTGCACGGCGCGCAGCTTGAGCGCGAAGTCTTGCAGGGCAGCAATACCGCTCTCCTCGGCCTTCTTGCACCACACCTGCAAGTCGGCCACCAGTTGCTCTGCCGACACCGTGCGCGTCCACAACTGACGCAGCTCTTCGCGCATGGCCACCAGCTTGGCGAGCACCGCGTTCTGCGCACAGGCATTAGCCACGTGCAGCTTGAGCTCCTGGGGAATCTTGTCCTCGTCGCGATGAACCCAGCGGCGAGCGAGGTGGAGATCTTTCCACCGGGCCGTGTTCTGCATGCCCTCTGCCTTCAGGCGAGCCAACTCGGCACCGCAGGCACGCTTCAGTTGCTTGGCGTAGTTGGCCATCACCTCGTAGCGGTTGGCGATGACAGCCTCAAGGGTCTGCGTGTCGGCTACAGGCTTGATGGCGCCTAGCTTCAGCATCGGAGGAGTCTTGCGGACCTTGGCCCAACCGAGCATCTCGAGCGCGCGGATATAAGCCCAGCCGATGTCGAACTCGTAGGACTTGACCGAAAGCTTGGCCGAGGTGGGATAAGTGTGGTGATTGTTGTGCAGCTCCTCACCACCGATGAGCACACCCCAGGGAAAGACGTTGGTTGACGCGTCGGCCGCCTCGAAGTTGCGATAACCCCACCAGTGGCCGATGCCATTGATGATGCCAGCTGCGGTGACGGGAATCCACAGCATCTGCACGGCCCACACGGTAAGGCCGATGGCTCCGAACATCAGCACGTCAGCAATCAGCACCAGGCCCACACCCTGCCATGCAAAGCGGCTGTAGATGTTGCGCTCGAACCAGTCGTCAGGCGTGCCGTGGCCGTACTTCTTGATCGTTTCCTGGTTCATCGCCTCGGCGCGGTACAGCTCCACGCCTTCGAGCAGCACCTTGCGGATGCCACGGGTCTGGGGGCTGTGTGGGTCTTCCTCGGTTTCGCACTTGGCGTGATGCTTGCGATGGATCGCTACCCACTCCTTGGTCACCATGCCCGTGCTGAGCCAGAGCCAGAGCCGGAAGAAGTGAGAGGGGATGGGCCCGAGATCCAGGGCGCGGTGGGCCTGGGCACGGTGCAGGAAGATCGTGACGGAGGCGATCGTGACGTGCGTGGTGACGAGGGTGTAGAGGAGAATCTGCCACCACGCCAAGTCCAAGAGTCCGTGGGCGAGCCACTCGATCACTGCATTCCAAACGGTCATGGCTCCATCCATACTTTCCTGCCCTCTTGCTTTGGCAAATATCAGATTGTAGGGGAGCGCACTGCCGGAAAACCCTCAGGAAAGTGGGTTGCACCCCTGCTGGGAACACACTTGAGCCCAGCCTTGATATGGATCATGAAGCCGCTAGCGGCGTTCCCAGATCGCGCCGAAGAAACCGTCGGTGTGGTGACGATGCGGCCACAAGCGCAGGAATCCATCACGGACGAGGGTCTCGGGCATGCCCACATGTGCCTTGGCCAGGATGTCGGCCGCCGCAAGCGGCGTGAAGTCATGCCCGTGGGCATCGGTGAAGGCTTGAGCGATCGCCTCGTTCTCGTCTTCCAGGAGGCTGCAGGTGGCGTACACCAGCCGACCACCCGGCTTGAGCAGGCGAGCCGCGCTGGCGAGGATGGCGGCCTGCTTGTCGCGCAGTTCGGTCACGGCCTTGGGTGACTGGCGCCACTTCATGTCGGGGTTGCGGCGCAGGGTGCCCAAGCCTGAGCAAGGCGCGTCGACCAGCACGCGGTCGATCTTGCCGGCCAGCCGCTTCACCCGCTCGTCGCGCTCGTGAGTAATCTGCACCGGGTAAACGTTCGACAGACCGCTGCGAGCCAGCCGTGGCTTGAGCGCGGCCAGCCGATGACCCGAGGTGTCGAAGGCGTACAGCCGGCCCGTATTGCGCATGGCCGCCCCCAGCGCCAGAGTCTTTCCTCCCGCTCCGGCGCAGAAATCGACCACCATTTCGCCGCGACGGGCGCCGGCCATCAACGCGAGGAGCTGGCTGCCTTCATCCTGCACCTCGACATCGCCGCGGGTGTACACCTCGAGCTTGTTGATCGATGGCTTGCCATGCACCCGCAGCCCCCAGGGGGAGTACGGCGTGGCCTCTGCCTCGATTCCGGCGGCCGCGAGAGCAGCCTGGGCGTCCTCGCGGCGGCTCTTGAGCAAGTTGACGCGCAAGTCCAGCGGGGCGGACTCATTGAGGCTTTCCACGAGCGGCCAAAAGTCCTCGCCCAGGGACTTCGCGAGCGCCTGGGCCAGCCAGTCCGGCAGGTTGTGGCGCAGCTTGTCGGGCAGCGCAGCGCGGTCCACGGACTGCGCCTGATCGAGCCAGTGCCTCTCATCGTCGGTGAGGCCGGCGCGCAGGAAGGCCGGGGCGCCCTGCCAGCCGAGGATGGCCAGCCGCCGCTCCATGTCGCCCCTGCCGGATTGCGCCTGGTGTTGCAGCAGCAGGCGCTGACGCAGCACGTGGTAGGCGGTCTCGGCCAGCGTGTGCCGCTCGCGGACACCCAGCGAGCGGTGATCGCGGAAGAATGCCGACACCACACTGTCGGCCGGGGCGTCGAGGCGCAGGACCTTGCGCAGCAGTTCAGTGGTGAGTTGGAGCAGTGCTTCGGGATGCATAACGCTTCAGGTCAGCAGCTGCGACTCGCCGCCGATGTGCCTGACGACTTGGCCCTCGACGTGCACGAGGCCCTCGACGATCCAGCGAATGGCGCGAGGATAAAGGACGTGTTCGCGCGCCAACACCCTTGCCGAAAGCGTGGCTTCGGTGTCGCCGGGTAGCACGGGGACCACGGCCTGCGCCACGATGGGGCCATGGTCCAGGTCTGCCGTGACGAAATGCACGGTGGCACCCGCAACCTTGCAGCCGGCATCGAGGGCTCGGCGGTGGGTGTGCAGCCCCGTGAATGCGGGCAGCAGCGACGGGTGGACGTTCACGATGCGCCCCTCGAACCGCTGCACGAAGCCCGGCGTGAGGATACGCATGAAGCCCGCCATGACGACGAGGTCGGGACGGAAACGCTCCACCACGCCGGCCAGCTCGGCGTCGAAGGACTCGCGATCGGGGAAACCATTGTGTGCCACCACGGCCGTCGGGATGCCCTGGCCGGCGGCAAAGGCCAGACCGGGCGCCTCGGGTTGATTGCTCACGACCGCGGCCACGCGCGCGGGCCAGCCCTCACTGGCACAGGCGCGCACGATGGCCTCCATGTTGGAGCCACGGCCGGAGATGAGGATCACGATGTTCTTCATGGCGGCGGCAGTGTAGGGCCGGCGGAGGCGGCTCCTACAATTCGCGCTTCAGAGCGCCCCGGGGCCGGGCTGCGCCCAACCCGCCCCTCGTCGAGGGGGTCACGGAAACTTGGGCGGTCCGATGTTTCCGCCCCCCAAGGGGTTGAGTCAACTTGGGGCGGCCCTGCGCTGACTCAACAGGCGAGACCACGATGAACCAGCGAGTCCTGTCCGGAATGCGCCCCACGGGGGCGCTGCACCTAGGCCATTACCACGGCGCGCTTAAGAACTGGGTACGGCTGCAAGGCGAGTACGAGTGCTTCTACTTCGTGGCCGACTGGCACGCGCTCACCACGCACTACGAAGACCGCGAGACGATCGAGAAAAGCGTGTATGACATGGTGATCGACTGGCTCGCCGCCGGCCTCGATCCCGAGCGCTCGACCATCTTCATCCAGAGCCGCCTGCCGGAGCACGCCGAGCTCTTCACGCTGCTGGCCATGGGAACCCCACTGGGCTGGCTGGAGCGCGTGCCGACCTACAAGGACCAGATGGAGAAGCTCAAGGACCGCGACCTCGCGACCTACGGCTTCCTCGGCTACCCGCTGCTGCAGGCCGCCGACATCCTGATTTACAAGGCCGCGTTCGTGCCGGTGGGCGAAGACCAGGCCTCGCACGTGGAACTCACCCGCGAGGTGGCGCGTCGGTTCAACCACCTTTACGGGCGCGTGCCGGGCTTCGCGCAGAAGGTCGCGGCCGCGCTGGCCAAGCTGCCGCGTGACGACGTGCGCTACCTCGAAAAGCAGCGGCGCGACTACCAGGAAGCCGGCAAGGCCGAAGCGCTGGCGAAGGCTGAGGCGGTCATCAACAAGGCCGCGGCGTCGGTGGAGAGCTGGACTTCGGACGACAGCGAGCTGCTGATGGGCCACATCAAGGGCACAGGAAAAGCCATCCTGGCGGAGCCGGCCGCGCTGCATACCGAGGTGACCAAGCTGCCCGGCCTGGACGGGCAGAAGATGAGCAAGAGCTACGGCAACGCTATTGCGATGCGCGAGGAGCCGGCCGAGGTCGAGCGCAAGATCCGACGCATGCCAACGGACCCCGCCCGCGTGCACCGCAGCGACCGTGGCAACCCTGAGCGCTGCCCGGTGTGGCAGTTCCACAAGGTGTACTCCGATGAGCCGACGCGGCAGTGGGTGTGGACCGGTTGCACCACGGCGGGCATCGGCTGCCTGGACTGCAAGCAACCGGTGATCGACGCCGTCCACAAGGAGCAGGCGCCGTGGCGCGAGCGCGCCGAGGCATATTTGAGCGACCCGAAGAAGGTGCACTGGATCGCCGAGGTGGGCACCGAGCGGGCACGGGCCGTGGCCAAGGAAACGATGCGCGAGGTGCGCGAGGCGATGGGCTTGGTGTACTGAGTACAGACCCCCCAGGGACGGGCTGCGCCCAGCCCGCCTCCCGAAGGGGACGAGGAACCTTGGAGCTGCCCGGCGTTTCCTTGTGAGCGCCCCCAGTAAGAGGCGCCAGGGCCCGCCTGCGCTCACCCGCCCTCCCTGCCGGGGGTCGATGGACCTTGCTCAACCCCGCGCCAACCACCTGCATGCCGCACGATGCGCACAAGCCCCTGACCGGGCGCGTGGGGTTCGCTCCATTCGCTCGCGCGGCCAGCCCGCTGAGGACAATGGGTGCAAAGGAGATTTGCGATGACCACCACCACCACCACGCTGGAACGCCCCTCTGACGCCGTAGCACATCCGCGCGAGGTCGAGCGGCTGGTGGCCGGCACGCCGACTTCCGACGGCGCCGGTGTGAAGCTCACCCGCGTGCTCACCCAACCCCTGCAGCGGCGGCTCGATCCCTACCTGATGCTCGACGCCTTCGGCACCGAGCGGCGCGAAGACTACATCGGCGGCTTTCCCGACCACCCGCATCGCGGCTTCGAGACCGTGACTTACATGATCGCCGGCCGCATGCGCCATCGCGATAGCGCGGGCCACGAAGGTTTGCTGCAGACCGGCGGCGCGCAATGGATGACCGCCGGGCGCGGCGTGATCCATTCGGAGCTTCCGGAGCAGGAGGAAGGCCGCATGGAAGGCTTCCAGCTGTGGCTCAACCTGCCGGCGCGCGACAAGATGCGCGCGCCCTGGTACCGCGACATCCAGAGCGAGGAGATTCCCGAGTTCGTCACCGGCGAAGGCGCGGTCGTGCGCGTGATCGCCGGCACCAGCCATGGCGTGGCGGGCGCGGTGCAGCGCGAGGTGACCGAGCCGCTCTACCTCGACCTGCACCTGCGCGCCGACTCGCGCTTCTCGCAGGTGCTGCCGAACGAGCACAACGCCTTCGTGTACGTGTACCGGGGTGAGCTGCACATCGGTGACACCGCCGTGCCGGCCGGCCGCATGGCGATTCTGGTCAACGCAGGCGACGGTGTGGCGCTGACAGCGCAGGAGCCCTCACGTGCCCTGCTCATCGCGGGCCGGCCGCTCAATGAGCCCATCGCGCAATACGGGCCCTTCGTGATGAACCGCCAGGAGGAAATCCTTCAGGCAGTGCAGGATTACCAGGCAGGCCGCTTCGCGTCCTGACCTCGCCGCCATGGGGGCGACGGGACCGGCGCTATCCTTCACGCCCTTTTTGTGCGGTACCCATGGCCGGCATCCACATCACCGACATCGAGTGCGCCATCAACTGGTGGCGCGAGCGGCATCCCTCGCCCGATGGCATCACCGCGTGCGCCGAAGTGCGTGCACTGGCCGAGGTGTATGCGCTCATGGTGTATCGGCACGAGGCGACCTGTGACGAGGCGACCATGCCGCAGCGGGCCCGCGAGGCGTGGCTCGTCTGGTACGCGACGACGCCCGATGCACCGTGCATCGCCATCTGCTCCACGAGCCAGGGCGATCCGGTGTGCAAGGGCTGCGGCCGCACCTTCGAGGAGGTGCAGCACTGGCCGGTGATGACGCCGGCCGAGAAGCGCTCGACTTGGCGGCGCATCACGATTGAAGCGTCGGCCTGGCGCTTCAATCGTTACGCCGAGCGCGCACGCCACGCGACCGGCGCAGACCACCCGCCGCCGAACAGCCTGGGCGAGCCCGGCGGGCAGGAGCGCGCGGCTTGAGCGCCGTCGCCCCGGCACTGGCACGACCCGGCCTGCTGCACGACGCCCGCCGCATCGCGGCGCTCGCGTGGCCTCTATTCCTGGGGCAGCTCGCCGTGCTGGCCTTCAGCACCGTGGACACCGTGATGGTGGCCCGCCATTCGGCAGTCGACCTGGCGGCGCTGGCCGTGGGCGGTGCCGCCTACATCACAATCTTCGTGGGCTTCATGGGCGTGGTGCTCGCCGTGGGCCCGATCGCCGGCCAGCTGTTCGGCGCCGGCCGCGACCACGAGGCAGGACAGCAACTGCACCAGGCGGGCTGGCTGGCGCTCGCGCTGTCGGTCGTAGGCTGCGCATTGCTGGTGTGGCCAGAGCCTTTCCTCGCGCTGTCGCACGCGCGGGGCGAAGTCGCCGCCAAGGTGCGCGGCTACCTTCTTGCCCTGGCTTTCGCCCTGCCCTCGGCCCTGGTGTTCACGGCGTTCCGCGGCTTCAACACGGCGGTGTCACGACCCAAGGTGGTGATGGCGCTGCAGTTCGGCGCGCTGGCGCTCAAGGTGCCCCTGAATGCGCTGTTCGTCTTCGGACTCGACGCCGGGCCGCTGCACGTACCGGCCTACGGCGCGCCGGGGTGCGGCGTCGCGACCGCCATCGTCATGGCCTGCCAGCTGGCGGCCGCCGGGTGGGTGCTCAGGCGCGATCCGTTCTATGGGCGCTTCGGATTGACGAGCGGTGGGATGTCCGGGCCCCATTGGGCAAGCCAGGGCGCTTTGCTGCGGCTGGGTATCCCCATGGGGCTTGCCATCGGCATCGAGGTGAGCGGGTTCACCTTCATGGCCTTCTTCATCGCGCGCCTGGGCGCCACGCCGGTGGCCGGCCACCAGATCGCGGTGAACATCGTCTCGGTGCTGTTCATGATGCCGCTGGCGCTGGGCAACGCGACGAGCACGCTGGTCGCGCAGCGGATCGGGGCCCGCGACCCGGGCGACGCGCGTCGCATCGGCTGGCATGGGCTGCAAATGGGCCTGCTCGTGGCCACGCTGATGGGCGGCGCGGTGTACCTCTCTCGGGAGGGGCTGCTGCGCGCCTACACGCACGATGAGCGGATCATCGTCGCGGCGATGCCGCTGCTGGCCTGGGTGATGCTCTTCCACGTGGCCGACGCGGCGCAGACGCTGGCGGCGTTCACGCTGCGCGCCTACAAGATCGTGACGGTGCCGGTCATCATCTACGCCTCGTCGCTGTGGGGCGTCGGGCTGGGTGGCGGCTACGTGCTGGCGTTCAACCTGACCGGGCTCACTCCCGCGCCACCGCGGGGCGCACTCGGGTTCTGGGCGGCGTCGACCACGGGGCTCAGCCTCGCGGCACTGGCGCTCGTGGGATTCATGGGCTGGGTGCTGCAGCGGCGCGCTACGCCACGATGCTGAACGTGAGCCCCGCCTCGCGCATCGCGCCCACCGCTTCCAGCCCGAGGCCGGTGGACGGCGTGACGATGCCGTAGTGCGGGGTGTGGCCGAGCGTGCCGCGGGCCAGGCCCACGGCCGCGGTGACGGCCATCTCGGGCGTGGAGCGGTAACCGGGGTGGCCCTGCGCATCCATCCGGCCTTGCAGACGCCGCCCGCTGGTGGCCACGGCGAACATGTCGAACCCGTAGCCGCTGCCCGAGAGCACCTCTTCGCTGGGCCCCTGACCTGACCTGGGCGCCAGCCACTCGACGAGCTTGCGCAGCGGCTGGCGTTCGAAGCGCAGCGGCCCCGCCAGTGCAGCGCTGAGGTTGGCCAGCGGCACGGACAGCGAGGCCGCTGCCGCCCACTGCAGCGGCAGCGTGGATGATTCGGGCAGGAAGGCCATGCGTGGAACGAGGCTCTTCATGTTCATCGCCTCGGTGTAGCGGAAGCCAGAGGCGAACCAGCCGGTATCGGCGAGCAGCGCCTGCGAGCGCAGCACGACGGGAGGGTTGACGAAGGGCGCGGGCAGCGTGGGGGCGGTGACGGCTTGCACGTCCTCGTCATAACGCGGAGCCAGGCGATAGGCATTGCGCCGGGCCACGTCGATGGCCGATGGCGCATCGACGGGCAGCAGGCAGGCGGGGTTGCGCACGCAGTCGGTGGTGTCGTGCGCGAGCAGGCTGTTGAGCGAGGCCACGGTGCCGCCGCTTACGGCATCGTTGAGGCTGGTGATGCGCCGGCCCCTGTAGCTGACGACGATCTTCACCTCGCGGCAGGCCTCGCCGAAACGCTCATGCACCTGCTGCGCCATCCACATGGCGCCCACGTCGAACGGCAACGATTCGTAGCCGCAGGAGACGATCACCTTGACCTGGTTGCTGAACGCCGCGCGATGGTGGCGCGAGATGAGCTGCTGCACCCAGAAGGTTTCGCCGTTGAGATCGAGGTGGTGGGTGCCGTTGGCAATGCAGGCCTGCACCACCGACTCGCCGTGCAGGGCATAAGGGCCGGCCAGGTTGAGCACCACGCGGCCCTGCGAGGCCATGAGGTCGAGCGACTCCATGTGGGTGGCGTCGGCCACGATGAGGCCGGGCGGCTCGCTCATGGCGGGCACCACCTCGGCCACCAGTGCTCGCAGGCGATCGGCCTGGCGGCCTGCCACGGCCCAGTGCAGGGGCTGCGTGGCCGCCCGGTGCACCATCGCAAGGACCGCCTGCCGGCCGGTGTAGCCGGTGGCGCCGAACACGATCACGTCATAGGGCTTGTCCGCCATGGCGCTCCTCCTGGGGCAGCGAGCTTAGCGCCAGCGCGGTGCCATGCCCGGCCGTCTCACTCTGATGGCCACCGTATCGGTGGGCTCGATGTCGCACTGCACGACCGCCGCCTATGAAGCAAGCAACGTTCCTGCGGTCAGCCGGCAGGCAGGGCAAGCACGAAGCAGCTGCCGCCGCCGTCGCGCGGTTCGCAGCGCACCTCGCCGCCGTGCCGCTCGGCGATCTGCTTGACGAGGCTCAGACCCAGGCCGACTCCGCCCGCCGTCTCGGCGTGGCCGGGCAAGCGGTAGAAGGGCTCGAAGATGCGCTCGCGCTGGTCGGCCGGAACGCCGGGTCCGCGGTCGCAGACCCGGACCAGGGTGCGCCCGCTGTCGCGCTGCGCGCTCACGCTCACCTCGTCGCCGCCGTAGCGACGGGCGTTCTCCAGCAGGTTGCGCAGCGCGCGGCGCAGCAGGCGCTCGTCGCCTCGTACCTGCAGCGAGCCGTCGTGCGTGGGCTCCAGCACGGCATCGACCCGTGCCGCCTCCTCCGCAGCGAGGCCGAGCAGGTCGACGCGATCGCGCTGGTCGAGCTGGCGCAGGGCATCCAGGCGGCTCGCGAGCAAGACCTCCTCGACCAGGACATCGAGCTCGCCGATGTTGGTGTCGATCTCGCGGCGCAGCGGCTCGCGCTGCTCGGGCGGGGCATCGGCCAACATGGATACCGCCATCTTCAGACGCGCCAGCGGCGAACGCAGCTCATGGCTGGCGTTGGCCAGCAGCGACTGGTGCGAATGCACGAGCGCCTCGATGCGCGCGGCCGCCTCGTTGAAGCTGGCCGCCACCGCGGCCACCTCGTCGCGCCCGCTCACGGCCACGCGATGATCCAGCCGGCCGGCGCCGAAGACTTCCATGCCACGCTTGAGCGCCTGCAACCGGCGCGTGAGGCGGCGCACCACCGGCCACGCCCCTGCGGCCACAGCCACGAACAGCAGCACGAGCAACACGACGAGACCCATGCCGCGCTGCCACCATGCGGGCACGTAGGGCCAGGGCGGCGGAGCGTAGCGGTGTTCGGCCCCAGGTGGCACGCCATGCGCTTCAGCCCGGGGCATGAGCCGGCCTCGCCGCATCACCCACAAGGTGCGCCCGTCGTCCAGGCGGATGGGCACCGCGCGGCCCACGTGATCGGCCTGGCGGCGCAGGAACAGCTCCGAGGCCGCGATGCGCCGTCCCTGCGCATCGTCGAGCGCCAGGGGCAGCCGCAGCCGCATCGACCACTCATGCACGGCCGCGGCCTGCTCCTGCATAGGTGCCGACGGGCCGGGCAGCGAGCGCTCGATCAGGTCGCCCCACGCTGCCATGCGATCCGACAGCACGGTCTCGGCGCGCGAACGCTCCTGCTCAAGTCGGTACTGGAAGAGCGAGGCGGCGCCAAAGGCGAAGAGCGCCAGCACCGCGACAACGGTGAGGTAGATGCGCAGGGTCAGCGTGTGCATGGCACGCCGTCCCCTGCCCCGGCGCTGGAGCAAAGCCTCACGCTGATGCGCCCCACGCTGATGCGTTTCATGCCTCCGCGTCCTGCTTCTTGGCGAAGACGTAGCCGGCGCCGCGCACCGTCAGCACGCGGCGCGGGATCTTGGGATCGTCCTCGATCACGGCGCGGATGCGCGAGATGTGCACGTCGATGGAGCGGTCGAAGGCCTCCAGCGGATGGCCCTTGAGCGCGTCCATGATCTGGTCGC
>CBINKC010000062.1:0-23914 GCA_966251135.1 uncultured Burkholderiaceae bacterium | reverse complement strand
GACAGCCTGATGCCCGTGATGTCCGGACTCGAAGCGACCCGACGGCTTCGCGCGAATCCGGCGCACGCCCACCTGCCCATCATCGCCGTCTCCGCGAATGCCACTGAGGAACACCGTCATGATTGCCTGCAGGCGGGCGCCAACCTGTGTTTCAGCAAGCCGGTTCGGTTGGATGAGCTTGCCTCCGCGATCCAGCACCTGCTGCAACTCGCTCCACGGCCGCGAACCGGGGGGTAATTGGGGCTGCCGCCAGATCGCCCGCGCTCCAGGCCCCTTTTGGTGAGCTACGTGCCCTTGCACGGATCGGGGCGGCGGCGTCCCGACCGAGCGACGGCTTCGTGGCGATGAACGTAGCACTATTGATGGAGACTCACAGCCATGCCCACACCTTTCGCAGCCAGTGAGGAAGATCACGACGCGGTGGACGGTACGTCTGGCGCAGCAGTTGGTTCATGGCGTTCCTTGTCGTGAGTTGGCGGCACCCGATCAGGGCGGCGAGTTCATGCGCATGGCACTGTATGCATATCCAGTATATGCGGACCTGACGGACGAACTCATAAAGGCCGGCGAGGCACACGACCGTGGAAGGGTGACTATCCTCGACCGCCGCCTCGTGACGCATTGCTATGGGGCGCGAGTTGCTGCGATCGCGCCGATGCGGCAGGACCTGTTCGGGCGCCCCGGGGGGTGTGGCGGGCGGTGAGGGGCGTGATTGCGAAAGCAGCGGCCCCGGAAGGTCAGGCCCGCAGCCTCACGATCTGATCCGAATCGCCTTTCTTGACCTCGACCACGTCCTCCAAGGCCTGCACCATGGCCGGGAAGTTCGGGTACCCATGTGGGCGACCGGCATGAAGTCGCTGTCGCCGCCAACGACGACGACGGTGCCAATGTGCTGGAACCGGCCGATGTCCTCGGTCGCGTCGAGGCACAGCTTGATGTCTGCTCCGTTCTTCGCCGAACCCCCTGGCGGGAACAGCTGAATCAACTCGACGGCTGCCTGGAGCAACGCGTCGCGGTAGCGGCCGAAGAACTGCCAGTTGCAGTACGCGCGGTTGATGGCGATGGGACCAAACGACGAGGCCAGCTCAACGACTGCCTGCACGTCGATGAGCGGCTCCTGCGGCTTGAAACGGGAGTCGGCCTTGCCGTACGCGCACTTCGCCGAAGTGCTCCTCGCACAAGCTGGCGTGCAGGTTCTCAAAGTCCCAGTACAGCGCGACCGTCCTGCCGGAATCCGATTCATTCGTGCTCATGATGCCCCCCACTGTCCATGGCATGCGGCCACGAGCGGCCACGAGCGGCCACGAGCGGCCATTGTGGGGCGCCGCTACAAGCCCGGGTCGAGCTGACGTTTGCGCCGCACGGTGACGACCGGTGCCGCGCTTGGCGGCCGGCGGGGCGTGTGCTGCGACGGCGCACGCATCTGCGCGGCCGATACCGCCTTCCCGACATGGCGCTTGTTCAGCGGCGCGATGTATTCGCCGTTGACCTGGAAGTAGTTGCCGTTCCCGTCCACTGCCAGCGCGCCCTGTCGCGCACCGTGCTGCACGCTGCCGATGAGCCGCAGCGCCGCGTCGACGTTCGGGGAATTCGTGTGCCGCGCCCACTCCGACTGCCCGAGGCGGACGACCCACTTTGCTTTCATCGCAATCAACTTCTCTTGGTAGCCTACGCCCTGCCTGTGGGCAGGTTTCGTTGCGCAAAACACGCGCAACTGTGCGGAAGTGGCCATCGTAGCAGCGGTGACCAGAGCCCCAATGCAGGGATCACAAGAGGGAGGCCCAGGCGAGCGCCGGCACGGAGGTCCACCAACCGAGCGACCCCCGATTTCCGAGTGCAGGCGATCCCCAGGTGCCGAAACGATTCCACGCAGGTCCACTGGTCGTCGCGCGGCGTCCAATCCATGCGCGACGGTCCTCACGTCGCAAGCATCAAGCCGTTGCCGATCGTGATCCAGATCATGCCCGGCGGGCTCTCGTTCGTCATGGTGAGCAGATGGTGGTGGCGCGTACCCTGATGCGTGGTGCTGGGCCGGGTCTCTCAAGGCACAATGCGCCGCCCGAATCCCGGGTGCTGTCAAACAGACAATGAACCGAGTAGAACTGATCGAACACATCGCCGGTGCGCATGAGCTGAGCAAGGCCGAAGCAGGGCGTGTGCTGGCCACCGTGCTGGATGCCGTCGTCACGACCGTCAAGAAGGGCGGCACGGTGACGTTGCCGGGCTTCGGTAGCTTCAAGCAGACCGCTCGCGCCGCGCGTTCGGGTCGCAATCCGGCCACCGGCGACAAGATCAAGATTGCGGCGGTGAAGCTGCCGAAGTTCACCGCCGGCTCTGCCTTCAAGGCGGCAGTCGACCCGAAGGCGGCTGCCCGCAAGGCGGCTGCCCGGGCCGCCAAGCCCGCCGCCAAGAAGGCGACTGCTGTGAAGAGCAAGAAGCGCTGAACGCTGTCGGGCGCGCCAGGCGCCCGTTCAGTTCAGGCGGGCTCGCGACGCGATGTCCCGCCTTGGAGAGGCTCGCTCGATGTCCGACGATTCGCAAGTTCAGATTCCAGCCTCGTTCATCGCCCTGTTCATTCCGGTAGGGCGGGTGAAACCGAGCGTGTCACGGCAGGAGATCGCCGAGCGCTATGAGTTGTGCGAGGACCTGGCGACCGCCTTGGTGGACAAGGCTCGCACGGTCTTGTGGGAACTCGGGGTCACCGAGCACGACGTGCTCCACCGCATTCATCGCGTGCTGCGCGAGCCGACGTCCGGCGTTGCCCCCGCGGAGTCGGTTTGGGTCACTCGGCGGCTGGCGGAACTGCTGGAGTGGGGCGAGTTCGTGCCCGACACGATTGAATCCTGACGCCACTGTTCCTGCCGTGCGCTGACTGGCACGTTGCGCTGCATCCGTGGCTGTGGGGCCCGGAGGCAGATGGGCGGCTTCAAAGCCGCCTCGCCTTCACGGACTTCCCCTTCACTTTCCCCGAATTCAACGCGCGCAACGCTTGGTCCGCGATGCCGCGCTCCACGGCCACATAGGTGGAGAACTCGTTGACGTTGATCTTCCCGATGTCCGCGACGTCGAAGCCGAAGTCCTTGGTCAGGGCGCCCAGCACGTCTCCAGGGCGGATCTTTTCCTTCCGCCCCCCAAGGATCTGCAGTGTCACCATGGGCGGACGAACGGGCTCGGCATCGGATGGCGCGGTGAGTTCGCTCAAGGCGTGCCAGACGCTTTCGCTCCCCTGCATCTCGTCGATTTGCCCCACCCGCCCCATCTCCTCCATGCTGGCCAGGCTGAACGCCCAGCCCGCTTCATCCGCCCGTCCGGTGCGGCCCACTCGGTGCGTGTGGACTTCGCGGTCGGGGGTGATGTCGACGTTGATCACCGCTTCGAGCTGGGCGATGTCGAGCCCGCGCGCGGCGACGTCGGTAGCGACCAGCACGCTGCAACTGCGGTTGGCAAACTGCACCAGTACCTGGTCGCGCTCGCGCTGCTCCAGGTCACCATGCAGTTCAAGCGCGACGATGCCTTGGGCCTGCAGCACGGCCACCAGGTCGCGGCACTGCTGCTTGGTGTTGCAGAACGCCAGCGTGCTGACAGGCCGGTAGTGGTTCAGCAGCAGGCCGACCGCGTGCAGTCGCTCGCTCTCCTTCACCTCGTAGAAGCGCTGGCGGATCTTGGTGGCGGCATGGCGCTCGACGAGCTTCACCTCCCGAGGCTCGCGCATGAAGCGGCGGGCCATCGCAGCGACGCCTTCCGGATAGGTGGCCGAGAACAGCAAGGTCTGGCGCGCCGTGGGACACAGCTTCATCACTTGGGCGATGTCCTCGGCGAAACCCATGTCGAGCATGCGGTCGGCTTCGTCGAGTACCAGGGTATTCAGCGCGTCGAGTGCCAGCGTTTCGCGCGAGAGATGATCCATGATGCGCCCCGGCGTCCCCACGACGATATGCGCACCGTGGGCCAGGCTCGCCATCTGCGTGCGCATCGGGGCGCCTCCGCACAGTGTCAGTGTTTTGATGTTGTCCTCGGCACGCGCCAAGCGGCGGATCTCCTGCGTCACCTGCTCGGCCAGTTCGCGCGTGGGACAAAGCACCAGCGCCTGCACCGCGAACCGTCGGGGGTTCAAATTGGCCAGCAGCGGCAGTGCGAAGGCGGCGGTCTTGCCGCTGCCGGTCTTCGCCTGCGCGATGAGGTCATTTCCCGCGAGGGCAAGTGGCAGGCTGGCCGCCTGAATGGGCGTCATGACCACGTAACCCAGCCGCTGCAGGTTGGTCAGCATGGCGGGGGGCAGCGGCAAGCTGCTGAACGACGGGCCGGCGTTCGAGGTGGGATTCGGCGACCCCGCCGAGGCATGGGGAGTATTGGTGCTCATGCGCGATTGTCCGCTCGTGTCGCTACGCCGGCGGAACCCATGAGGGTGGTACGCTGCCTCGACACACAGGAAAGACCTCGGATGTCCCAATACGTCAATGGTCAACGCATCCAGGAGCACACCGTTGTCCTGCGCGATGGCGGCACGCTCAGCGTCACGCTTCTCCACGGCACGGGCGCGGACGCCGGCCGCCGGTGCATACACCGGGTGACGACGGACAGCACCGGTCGCCTGCGGTCGGACATCGTCTACTTCTACGACAGCACGGTGAAGGAGGCGGACATCGAATCGGATTTTTCCTTGCTGAGCCGCAACGGGCTCATGTCGATGAGCCAGTTGCACCACACGGAATCGATGCTCAACCGAGGACCGCGCACGCCGAGGGGAGGCTAGTCGTAGCATGGCAGGTAGTCGGCCCAGCCGATCCGGCGCCAGTGGCGGAGCCGGTGCTCGAAACGCTGCCGTGCGTCATGTCGAAATCGGGTGGGTTCGATCGTCGTACGGGTGAGGGGGCATTTCCCGCATCACTGCGCTGCACTATTGCAGCTTTCCCGGAGCGACCGTCATGATCTCATCGCAGACCCGTTTGGTACTGCTCGTTGCTACGCGCAAGGGTGCATGGCTGTTTCATGGGGACCATCAACGCCAAGCCTGGAGCGCTGACGGCCCACATTTCCTCGGTCACATCGTCAGCCATCTCCAGATGGATCCGCGTGACGGCCGCACCTTGTTGTTGGCAGCGAAGACCGGCCACCTGGGGCCAACGGTGTTTCGTTCCTCTGATCGTGGCAAGACCTGGAAGGAAGCCCGCCAGCCGCCCGCCTTCGACAAACCGTCCAACAGGCTGCCCGCGCGCGCGGTCGATCACACCTTCTGGCTGACGCCGGGCCACGACAGCGAGCACGACACCTGGTACGCCGGTACCTCGCCGCAGGGCCTGTTCCGCTCGGAAGATGGAGGAGTGAGCTGGGTGCCGCTGCCGTCCGTCAACGACGATCCGCAGTTCCGCGAGTGGATGGGCACGGTGCAGGACGGCACGCCCGACGGTCCGAAACTGCACTCCATCATCGTCGACCCACGTGACCCTGCCCATCTGCTGTTCGGCATGTCCGGTGGCGGGGTGCACGAGTCGCGAGACGCTGGGCGCAGCTGGACGACGCTGATCGAGGGCATGCAGGTGGTGCCAGGCTTTGATGCAAGCACTGTCACGTTCCACGATCCCCATTGCGTGCGCATCTGCCCCAGCAACCCCGACCGGCTGTACCAGCAGAACCACTGCGGCATCTACCGGCTGGATCGGCCGGGCTCCGTCTGGCAGCGCATCGGGCTCAACATGCCGGCAGACGTGGGCGACATCGGCTTCCCGCTGGTCGTCCATCCCCGGGATGCCGACACCGCCTGGGTGTTCCCCATGGACGGCACCGACGTGTGGCCGCGCACCAGCCCGTCGGGCCGCCCGGCCGCTTATGTCACGCGCGATGCCGGCGGGACTTGGCAGCGGCTTGACGAAGGCCTTCCTCCGCAGCAGGCCTGGTGGACCGTGAAGCGCCAAGCCATGACGGCTGACGCACTGCCAGACCCGGCCCTGTACCTGGGCACGACCAGCGGCGAGCTATGGATCGGGCACAGCGGTGGCTCGCGTTGGGTCAACATCGCTCGCCACCTTCCCGAGATCTACGCCGTCGAAGTCGCGGAGTTGATGTGAAAGTGCTGGTACCGAGCGCGCTGCGCACCTACACCGGTACGACCGAGGTGGACGCGACCGGCGACACGTTGTTCCAGCTCTTTTCTGACCTCGACCAACGCTACCCTGGCGTGCGTTTTCGCGTGATCGACGAGCAGCAACGGTTGCGACCGAATATGCGCATATTCATCAATGGCTTGGGTGTGCGCGATCTCGGTCACGCCCTGCAGCCAGGCGATTGTGTGGCGATCGTGCTGGCGCTCAGCGGGGGCTGAGTACGCGTGTCATACGGGCAGACTCCTACCTCGCTCGCGAACGAATTTTCGTCATGCGATTCCTGGGTTGATCAGCGGTTCCCGGCTACGAGAAGCTCGCGTACCACGCGACATAGAAGGTGCACAGGAGCGAGGCGATGCCCCACGCCGATTCCGCCAAGTGGCGCCGCCAGCCACTGGTTGTCGGCGGCACGCGCGGGTTGCGCCCCGAAGCGATGGGCGCACCAACGGTCTCCACTGGGTACGCATCCAGTTCGCATGGGGCGAGGGTTAGGCTGGGCGATGACCGGGCCGTGGGGTAGGGTGCCGGGTCATCGGCACATTGCCTAAGCTCACGCGCGAGACTGGCCGCTTCATGCGGCGCAAGCGCGCGAATCGATTCCAGGAGCGCCGACTCAACGACATGGTGCCTTGCCAGTACGGCGCGGACTTCCCTGGCAGGCGAGGCCTCGTTGTTCACGGCTTGAGTCCTCCATACGATGAGGAGCCATGGTGCCTCGGTTGCCCGGCGCGAGGAATCCTCCGCTGGCGTGCCCCCATCGGAGGGGGGCAGAGCCAATCATGGAACCCAGTGGGCGGCGCTACGCCCGCGCCGGCCATTCGTCCCAATGCCCCAGGGGGGCCTGCTGAGCAGCATGGTGTCTCGGCGCTGCGGAGTGTCAAGTCAAACACTGCACTAGCGCGACCGCTTGGCCTCGCGCAGCATGAACAGGTAAAGACTCTCGACCTTCTCACGCGCCCACGGTGTCTTCCGCAGAAACTTGAGGCTCGACGCGACACTCGGGTCGCTGGTGAAGCAGCGCAGTGCGATGCGCTCTCCCAGCCCCGCCCAGCCGTACGCCTCGACCAATGCCTTCAGCATGGTTTCGAGCGTGATGCCGTGCAGGGGGTTGCGCGGCTGCGGAATCAATGTCGTCATCGCGACATTTTGTCCAGACATCGCCCGCTGACCGCGCTTCGTGAGGGAAATTCCCGAACGCATGGGTCGCATGCCGCCATACACTGGTTTCAGCATCGAACGCATACAGCGCGCGAGGTGCTGGCAGAAGTGATTGGAGCCCCTCGAGCGGGCTCCTTTTTTGTGCCCGCCGCCCGCGACCCCCAGGCACCCCGTGCGCGCGGTGCGCGAGGTGCGCGAGGTGCGCGCGAGGGGCGAGGAGTATCGTGCGGGCATGAATGCGCGCTTGCTGATGCTCACCCTGTGCCAGGGCCTGTTCCTGGTCAACAACGTCACCTTCATCGCGATCAACGGACTGGTAGGGCTGAAGCTGGCGCCGGTCACCTGGATGGCGACGCTGCCGCTGGTGGCCTATGTGGTGGGCGGTGCGCTTTCCACGGGCCTCGTGGCGCGCCATCAGCGGGCCTGGGGTCGTCGCCGGGCGTTCCAGTTGGGGCTCACCGTGGCCATGATCAGTACTGCCGTGTGCGCGTATGCGGCCTGGACGGCGAACTTCTGGCTGCTCCTGGCCGCCACGCTGGTGGCCGGCTACTACAACGCGAACGCCGGCCTGTACCGGTTTGCAGCCTCGGAGATCGTGGCGCCGGCTTTCAAGGAGCGGGCCATCTCCTGGGTGCTGGCGGGCGGCATCCTCGGTGCGGTCGCGGGGCCCAACCTGGCCAGCGCCACGCGTGAGCTGTTGCCGGTGCCCTTCGTGGGGGCCTATGCGGCGCTGGCGGGCGTGGCGCTGCTGTCGTTTGCGGTGATGTCGTTCATCGAGTTCCCGCCGCTGCCCGTGGCCTCAGCCGCCCGACCCGGCCGGCCCCTGTCGGAAATCGCAAGGCAGCCGGTGTTCATCGTCGCGGTGATGGCTTGCGCACTGGGTTACGGCGTCATGAACCTGCTCATGGCCGCCACCCCGATTGCGATGGCGCAGTGCAGGCATCCCTTCGAGAGCACGGCTCTGGTGCTGGAGTGGCACGTGTTGGGGATGTTCGTGCCGAGCTTCGTCACAGGCTCGCTCATCCGGCGCTTCGGCGTGGTGAGGATCATGGGGGCCGGCGTGGCACTGTGCCTGCTGTGCGTCGGCGTGGCGCTGTCTGGCGTGGAGGTGATGCGCTTCCTGGTGGCGCTGCTGGCGCTGGGTGTGGGTTGGAACTTTCTCTATGTCGGCGGCACGACGCTCTTTACCGAGGCCTATCGCCCCGAGGAGAAGACCCAGGCGCAGGCCGCCATGGACTTTTGCGTGTTCACCACGATGGCGATCACATCCTTCGGCTCGGGCGCGCTGATCACCACGCAGGGGTGGCAGTGGCTCAACGTGGGCAGCCTGCTGCCTGTGGCCTTGATGGCGGCGGCGCTGGTGTGGTTGTCCTCCGTGCGGCGGTCGGCAGGGGCGGAGGGGGTGGTGGCGAGGCAGGGCGGCTGAGCGCGCAGCCGCGGTGCAGGCGCTTCCCCATCAGCCCAACCTCAGCCCGATGACGTCCTGCGTGGCGGGCGCCGGGCCCTTGTAAGGGACGTGCTGGATGTCGATCTTGGCCGAGGTGAGCAGCAGTTCCATGGCGAGGTGGCCAGGCACGCCGGCGCCGCCCGAGGCATAGCTGAGCTTCTCGCTGCTCGCGTTCTTCACCAGGTCGCCCACGGTCTTGGCACCTACGCGGGGGTTGCACACGAGGGTCTGGCTGAAGGTGCTGGCGATGGTGACCGGCACCAAGTCCTCGACCTTGAAGCCCATGCGCCGGGAGACATGCGGGTTTACGGTGACCACGTTGTCCGTCGCCCAAAACCAGGTCCCGCGCCGGGCTTGTTCTCCAGGACGATCGGCTGCCCCAGCGTGACCTGCATCTTCTCAGCCGCGCTGCGCAGCACGATATCGCTCGGCCCCCTGGGCGGGTAGGGCACGATCACACGGATGGGCTTTTCGGGCCACGCTTGTGCCTGCGTTGAATGCATGAAAGCGAGCGCCAGCGCGGCGGCGAGAAAGGCACGCGACAGAGGTCTCATGCTTGTCTCCTGGTGTTGCGCACCGGAAGTAGCGCATCGTGGCGCTGCTGGCGCGCAACGTGCGCCACTCGGATGGGTCGGGCGGGCACGGCCCGGACTGTGCAGGTGCTGGCGCAATGCATCAGATCAATTGCGGTCGGCGCGCATCCCTGGTCCTGTTCCGGCACCGGCCATGCGGCCTTCAGTGGACTCGGTGCGCGTCTGTGCCATCCCAGAGCCGGAAGCCTGTTGTGCCAGTGCACGCTGCAGCGCTTGCGCGCCCGGGGGTGAGCGGCGCATCTGGCCAGCGAGGATCGTCTGCGGCGTTGCCTGCGCTGCCGAGGTGCCGTAGTAGGCGCGGCTCTCCTCCTCGTCCCACTGGATGTCGCTCACGCCGATCGATGCGCCGGCGAACAGGCCCTCGGTGTCCGACCATGCGATCACGTCGCCCTTGCCGATGCTGCTCTGCGCACGCGCCGAGTAGTCCACGATCGACAGGCCGGCATTCGCGTTCAGCGAGAAGTTGTTAGAGGTCTTGAACGTGTTCAGCGCCTTGTCGTTCATCAGCAGGAAGGCGATCGCTCCGGCCGACGCGCCAGCCTGCGCGCCGATGCTCACGCCACCCATGTTGTAGAAGACCGGGTTGCTCCAGCGGCCGTTATTCATGCGGGCCAGCAGCACCCCTTCGCCGCCCTGCACGCCGACGCCTCCTGCGGCGCGCGCGAAGTTCGGCGCGATGAAGATGCCGCGTGCGCGATTCATCTGCTGCCGAAGTTCGGGGTCGCGCTTCATCTGCTGTACTACCTGCTGTGCTTCCTGCAGGGTGTCGCGGGCTTCACTCGCCTGGCCTGAGGCGGGTGCGTCCTGGGCGGTTTGCGCGGCAGCGGGCGACAGTGCAAGGCTGCTGACGAAAAGCGGCACGGCCAGCGCGAGCAGGCACTGCCGGGCGGATGAAGTCATCGCGATGTTCATGATGCAGCTCCTTTGCGCGAGTCCATTCCAGATGGGGCAAGCGACGTTCCTTGCCTGTGAGCGAACCGGTCGTGTACCGCATCTCGAAGGGGTGCGAGGGTGGCGTGCGGATTGGGGCTTGACGCGTGCTGCCAGCCAAGGGGAACAAGGATTGCCACGGAACATGAGATTTCGTCCACTCTGGAAAATGGAGACCGACATGAATTTCAAGATCGCACTCGTAGCTGCATCCCTTTTAACCGGCGCCTCTGCTTCGACGGGTGGCGATCACCTCTGCACAGCCGGCCGGATGAACAGGGCCCCGCATGGGTCAACGGTGGCATCGGGGAGGCCGAGCAACGTGCGCTGAAGCAGGCTGCCGGCAACTACAGCCTGGGCTTGACGTTCGCATCGTTCAGCGGGGCCTACCTGGCCAACGTGGATGTGCAGGTGAAGAACGCGGGCGGCGAGGTCGTTTGCTCAGGCACCAGCCTCGACCCGATCCTGCTCGTCGACCTGCCGGCCGGCCAGTACATCGTGGAGGCAACCTATGAAGGGAACCGCTCACCCATGCGGTCAACCTGGGCGCTGAGACGACGCGCAGCATGACATTGAACTGGCCGATGGAGCGGCAGGAACTGATCGGCCGCTGATTGGCCGGTGGGCGTTTCCTGCCCTCCAGGCTGGAACGCGATCACCCGGCGCGAGCCGCCATGAGCTGGCGCCGGGTGCCTTTGAGGGCTGACGGGAACATGAATCATCCGCAGGGGGCGCCATGTTGAAGTGGGCCATCTTTTTCTTTGTCGCTTCGCTCATTGCGGGCGTGCTGGGCTTCACCAACGTGGCGGCGGGTGCACGGTCGATCGCGAAGGTGTTCTTCTTCATCGCGGTGCTCGTCTTCCTTGTCGTGCTGGTGTTTGGCGTGATGCTGGGCACGCTGGTCTTCTGAGGCGCCGCAGGCTGGCGTGGCGGGCTGCCTTGCAACGTGGCCGCGACGTTGCACATCGCGGCCAGGGCCCGGCTGCGCGAGCACGGCTGCATCGGCGAGCTGGATCACGGCTGTTGTCAGGATGAGCCTGACGCACAGGGCTCCAGCATCCCCCGGGAAAGAGGCGCGGCGGCCATCGACGCCGTCTGCGAGGCGGCTGGCAGCGCGAAGCCGAAGACGGTGCCACGGCCCAGCTCGCTGGAGACCTCGATCTCGCTCCCATGCAGTGCCACGATGCGCTGCGTGATTGCGAGCCCCAGGCCGGCGTGGTGGGCGGCACTGTTGTCGCCCGGGCCTCGCGCCAGGCCCTCCACGCGCGGCGCCTGGAAATAGCGCTCGAACAGATGCGGCAGGTCTTCGCGGGCGATGCCGCAACCGGTGTCGCGCACGCGCACATACACCCCGGCGCCGGTCGCTTCGACCTCGATGCGCACCTCGCCGCCCGCCGGTGTATGCCGCAGCGCGTTCTCCACCAGGTTTTCAAGGGCCCGCTCGACCATGCTGATGTCGCCGCGTACAGGTGGGCACAGGGGCTGCACTTGCAGTGCAATACGCACGCCGGCTGACGAGGCATGCAGCGAGAACTTCTGCGCGATGTCCTGCGCCAGCTCGGTCAGTGAGAAGACTTCGGGCTGGATGCGTCCGGCGCGCCCGTCCAGCTTGGCCAGCTCGAAGAGATCGGCCACCAGCCGGCCCAGGCGCTCGGCGTGGCGCGCGGCCACCTCCAGGCAGCTGCGCTCCTCGGCGGGATCAAGCTCCCCGCGGCGCATCAGCAGGGTCTCCAGGTAGCCCTGCATGAGCGTGAGCGGCGTACGCAGGTCATGCGACACATTGGCCAGCAGCTCGCGGCGTTGGGCGTCGTGGCGCTCCAACTCGGCGAACTGCTGGGCGATGTGGTGGCTCATCTGGCCGAAGGTGCAAGCCAGGCGGTCGATCTCGTCGCCATCGTCGCGGGCCCAGGCCAGGTGCTTGGGCCGCGTGAAGCGGCTCGAACGGAAGTCGTCCATCTCGCGCGCCAGCAGATGCAGGCGGCGCGCGAGCAACCGGAACACCAGCAGTGCCACCAGCATGGCAAAGGCGATCGAGGCTGCCAGCAGTCCGACGCCTGCCTCCAGCAGCTCGCGCAGCTGCGGCATCGGCATGGAGCTGGCCATGAGCGCGGCCCCGCCCGCAAGGAACAGGGACGCGAGCACCAGCGCCAGCCGGCCTGACAGGGTGCTCCACATGGCAATGTCCTTGTGCGGTGTTCTTACGCTATAGGGAAGAACACTGCGCTGTCGACCCATCAGTGGGCGGTGCGTGCCGGGGCGTCGCGCGGATCCTTGCAGCGGTAGCCCACGCCCCAGACCGTCTGGATGTACTCGGGCTGGTTGGGGTCGCGCTCGATCTTGGCTCGAAGACGGTTGATGTGTGTGTTGACCGTGTGCTCGTAGCCGCTGTGTCCGTAGCCCCACACTTGCTGCAGCAGCTGGGCGCGCGAGAGCACGCGGCCCGGGCTGCGCGCGAAGTGCGTGAGCAGGTCGAACTCCTTCGCGGTGAGTTCCACGGGCTCGTTGTCCACGCGCACCTCGCGTCGAGCCACGTCGATGAACAGGCCGCCGATGTGGATCTGCTCGGCGTCCTCGCGTGGCGGCGCGGCCTTGAGGCTCGCCATGCGGCGCATCAGCGCCTTCACGCGCGCCACGAACTCGGCCACCGAGAAGGGCTTGGTGAGGTAGTCGTCGGCGCCGAGTTCGAGGCCGAGCACGCGCTCGAGCTCCGACGACTTGGCCGTGAGCATGAAGATGGGCACCTGAGGTTCGCGGTTGCGCAGGCGCCGGCAGATTTCCAGCCCGTCGAGCCCGGGCAGCATGAGGTCGAGCACCACGAGGTCATAGCCGCCGCGCTCGGCCTCCTCGGCGCCGTCCAGGCCATCGGCGATCCAGCACACGTCGCAGTTGATGGCCGCCAAGTGCAGCTGCAGCAGGTGGCCGATGTCGGCGTTGTCTTCGATGACGAGGATGCGGCGATTCATTGTTCTGCCTCCTGGTCGTGCCCGCGTGGTGGGGGGCATCTTGAAGCATAGGCAGTGAGCGCGTGGAAATGCCATCCGTGCCGTTGCGCAGGCGATTGCGGGGATTACGGAGGGTTGTGAAGCGTGCCCGGCCCATGACGCGAGCGCGTCGTGCGGAATGCGCTTCGTCCCGACGAGAGATTGCATGCGGGTGCCCGGCAGCCCCGGCGCTGATGTGACAGAAAGTTGAACGGCCACGGACGCCGCCGTGAGGCGCAGCGACCAAAGTGCTACCAAGCGGTAGCCTGGAAGCGACAGCCTGGAGATCCACCGTGCAAGCCCCCATGAGCGGCCCTCGCAATATCGTCATCGTGGGCGGCGGGTTCGCTGGTGCCGCGCTCGCCCGCTCGCTGCAGCGCAGGCTGCCGCGCGACACGCGGGTCGTGCTCGTCAGCGAGGAGAGCTACACCACCTTCAACCCCATGCTCGCCGAGGTGGTGGGCGCCGCGGTCTTCCCGGAGCAGGTGGTCGTGCCCATCCGACAGATGCTCGGCCGCGCGCCGCGCCGCAGCCAGTTCATGATGGGCAGGGTCACGCGCGTCGACCTCGGCGCCCGCTGCATCGAGGCGCGTACCCTGGCCGGCGTGCAGTGCATCCCCTATGCACATCTCGTCTTCGCGTTCGGCATGCGCGCACATCTCGATTCGGTGCCGGGCATGGCCGAACACGCATTGCCCCTCAAGCTCGTGGGCGACGCCCTGCACATTCGCAACCGCGTGCTCCAGCGCCTGGCGCGCATCGAGCTGGAGGCCGAGTCCATCGAGCGCAGGCGCCTGGGTCACTTCATCGTGGTTGGCGGCGGCTACTCCGGTGTCGAGGTGGCCGGAACCCTCGCCGATTTCCTGCGCGGTGCCTTGCGCTATTACCCCCGTGTGCAGCCCGGCGAACTCTTGGTGACCGTGCTGCATGACATCGGCCGCCTGCTGCCCGAGCTTCCCGAGCCGCTCGGGCAGGCGGCCGCACGCTCGCTCGAATCGCGCGGCGTGACGGTGCGCCTGCATGCGCGCGCCGCGCACGTGGATGCGTCCGGCGTCACGCTGGCCAGCGGCGAGTTCATCGCGGGTACCAACGTGGTATGCACCGTCGGCAGGCGGCCGAACCCGCTGGTCGAACGCCTCGCAGTCCCCCGTCAGCGCGGGCGCATCGAGACGAATGCCGACATGTCGGTGCCCGGCGCGCCGGGCGTGTGGGCGCTGGGCGACTGTGCGGTCGTGACCAATGCCGCCACGGGGGGGCCGTCGCCGCCCACCGCTCAGTTTGCGGTGGCGCAGGCGCATGCCTTGGCTCGCAACCTGCGCGCCTCGCTCGCCAGCCGGCCCACGCAAGCGTTCTTTCACACCTCGCGCGCCATGATGGCGACCACCGGCCACCTGAAGGGGGTGGCCCAGGTGTTCGGCGTGCGGCTATCGGGCCTGACCGCGTGGATGCTGTGGCGCGCCTACTACCTGCGGCTCATGCCCACGCCGGGCCGCAAGGTGCGCATCTTCGTGGAGTGGACCTGGAGCATGTTCTTCCCCGCAGACATCACCCACCTGCGCTTCACGCGTGCCGCAGAGGCAGACGCCCCCGAGTCCCCGGCGGCCGCGACGCTGCCCCATCCCTGAGCCTGTCCCCCGAACGCAACCCCTCTCGAAGGCAGGGGGTAACACTACTGCCTCCGATGCCGCCCCAGAATGCACCCTTCTTGTCCCCTCTCCACCAAGAAGGGGCTGGGGTAGAGGGCCGGGAGTCCCAGGAGGCCTCGCATGCATGCCGCCATTGCTACGCCTGCCGCCCGCCAGCTGCCCCGCGACGAGGACGCGCTGCTGCGCTGGATCGTGAGTGCCACCGCGGCGCTGACGGGCGACGATTTTTTTCACACGCTCATGCGCAACCTTGCCGAGGCCTTCGGCCTGCGCTGCGCCTTCATTGCCGAGTGCGTGGACCGGCCGGTGACCCGCGTGCGCACGCTCGCTTACTGGTTCGATGACGAGATGCGCTCCAACTTCGAGTTCGATATCGCCGGCACGCCCTGCGAGCTCACGCTGCGCGAAGGCGGTGTGGTGTGCATCGGGGAGGGTCTGGGTGCGCGCTATCCCAGCGCACGTCAGCGACGGCTCGATGGTTATCTCGGCGCGCCCATTTTCGACACGGCCGGGCGCCAGCTCATCGGCCACGTTGCCTTCGAGACGGAGGGTCCGCTGGACCGGGGCATCCTCGACAGCCCGCTGTTCCAGATCTTCGTGTCGCGTGCATCCGCCGAGCTGCGCCGCAAGCGCGCCGAAGACGTACTGCGTGCCAGCGAGGAGAACTACCGCCTGCTCCTGGAGCACCAGACGGACGTGGTGGTCAAGTACGACTCCGAGCAGCGATTGCTGTTCGCAAGCCCGTCGTTTTGCCGCCTCTTCGGTACCGACGAGGCGGGCCTGCTGGGTCGGGTCTTCCGCCGTGAAGCGGACCCTCAGGACCGGCAGGCCTTCAGCGCCGCATGGGATGTCCTTGCAGCCCCGCCCCACGAGGTGCGTTTCGAGGAGCGGTTGCGCACCGCGCAGGGTTGGCGCTGCATTGCCTGGTCGCAGAAAGCCATGCTCGATGCGCAGGGGCGCCTGGCGGCCGTGGTCGCCGACGGCCGCGACGTCACCGAACGGCGCCGCGCGGAAGAGCAGGGCCGGCATCACCTGCAGCAGCTCGCGCACGTGGGGCGCATCAGCGCCATGGGAGAGATGGCGTCGGCGATCGCGCACGAGATCATCCAGCCCCTCACCGCTGTGCGCACCTATGCGCAGGCCTGCCAGCGCCTGCTGGCTGCTGGCGAAAGCCCGGCCGCGTTGGCGCAGACGCTGGAACGCGTGGCCGTGCAGGCCGAGCGCGCGGCCCAGATCATCCACCGGCTGCGCGGTTTCATGGCCCGCGAGGACGTGCGCGCGGTGTCGGTCGATGCGAACGTGCTGGCCACCGAGGTGCTCGACTTGTGTCGTGCCGAAGCGTCGCAGTGCGGCGTGCAACTGCAGCTGCGATTGCAGCCCGCGTTGCCCGCCATGCGCGTCGACAAGATCCAGATCGAGCAGGTGGTGCTCAACCTGGCGCGCAATGGGATCGAATCGATGCACCAGTCTCAGTGCGAGCAGCGGTTGCTGGCTGTCGAAACGCGGGCGGTCGAAACGCAGTCGCACCAAGAGTCGCACCCAGGCGAGGTCTGGATTACCGTGCGCGACACCGGGCCGGGTGTGCCGACCGAAGCCGCGCCCCGCATCTTCGATGCCTTCTTCACCACCAAGCCTGGCGGCATGGGCGTGGGTCTGGCGATCAGCCGCTCCATCGCTGAAGCCCATGGCGGCCGCCTGTGGCTGGACCAGCCTCCCGGCTGCACGGGTGCCTGCTTCCACCTGGCCTTGCCGCTGGCTGCGAATCCATGAGTGTCCCGAGGGAGGAGCCACACCGGGCTGCAGAGCCCATCGTGCACGTGATCGACGACGAGGCCGACGTGCGGCAGGCGCTGGCCTTGCTGCTGCGCTCGGTCGGGCTCGCCTCGCGGGTCTATGCCAGCGCGCAGGACTTTCTCGCGCAGTACCGCCCCGGGCCTCCCGGTTGCCTGGTCATCGATGTGCGGCTGCCGGGCATGAGCGGGCTGGAACTGCAGGAGCGCTTGGCTCAGCTGGGTGTCGCCCTCCCAGTGATCCTCATGACCGCTCACGGCGACATTCCCATGGCCGTGCGCGCCATGCGCGCGGGCGCGCTCGACTTCATCGAAAAGCCCTTTCATGACCAGCTCCTGCTGGATCGCATCCACGAGGGCATCCGTCGCTCGCGGCAGTGGCAGGACGACGCGGGCGAGCGCGCCACGCTGGAGCGCCGCTATGCGAGCCTCACCGAGCGCGAGAAGGAGGTGATGGCTCAGGTGGTGGACGGGCAGCCGAGCAAGCTCATCGCCGACCGGCTCGGCTTGTCCACCCGCACGGTGGAAACGCATCGCGCCCACGTCATGGAAAAGATGCAGGCGGCCTCCCTGTCGCATCTCGTTCGCATGGCAGTGGCACTGGGCCCGCACGTGCCTGCGCTCAGTCGTACGAAAAGAACCCGTTGACCCTCGGCCCTTCCTGGTCCAGCCAGGCGGGAGGCTGCCTGCTCGATTCCTGGCTGCCCATGCGGCTGTCGGCTCTGGTCGTGTCCATGTCGTAAGCGCCCTGCCGAGTGTCGGGTGACATCGTTCCACCTTGCGAATCGGAGGTCGTGCCCGTCATGCTGTCGCTGCTGCTGGGGGTACTGGTGCTGCTACTAGGGCTGCGATCGGTGGGATCGGTCGCCCCCGGTTCGTCGGTAGCAAAGGCAGCCCCGGCTGCCAGGGCGGCGAGAACGGCCAGGGCGCTGTGGCGGAGGGTGGAAGACTTCATGGAGGGCTCCTCGGCTCATCGACGACAACACGTCCTCGATGCCAGCGAGTATGGAAACCGAGCATCCGGATTCGGCCGCGTACATCTCACGTTTCGGTGGCTTTTGATCACGCCGAGGTCACGGCCGCCCGGGCCACCACAGCGACAACCCCAGCCCCGCCAGCAGCAGCAGGGCGGATGCGGCTGCGAACAGTGCGGTGACCTCCGTGTCCTTTACTTCCGTCACCAGACGGCCCTTGAGGCCGCGGTAGATGCCCGCCAGCTGTTGGCCATCGGCGGCGTGGAAATACTCGGCACCCGTCATCCGCGCGATCTGCTGCAGGGTGTCCTCGTCCAGCCGCACGCTGACCGAATAACCCTCGGGGCTGATCACCTCGCCGTCCCGCGTGCCATAGCCCACGGTGTAGACCTTGATGCCGCGGTCGGCGGCCAGGCGCGCGGCCTTCAAGGGGTCGATTCCCTGCGTGTTCTGGCCGTCGGTGAGCAGCACGATGGCGGCCGACGGGTCCGAGCCGGGCGGCACCGGGGGCATGGCGGCCAGCGAGCGCCGTGCGGGCGAACGCCGGGACTCCAGCGGCCGGGCCGCGCCTGCGCGGAACTCGCTGATCTCCACCTCGCGATCCGGGAACAGTGCGCCCAGCGCCGTGACGATGCCGTCGCCCATGGCCGTGCCCCCTTGCAACTGCAGGCGGTCGATGGCATCGATGACCGTGCGTCGCTGGGTGGTTGGCGCCTGCACCAGCTGCGCGTTGTCGGCATACGCGACCACCCCCAGGCGCACTTGCTGCGGCAGTCCGATCGCGAACTCGCGCGCGGCCTGCTGGCAAGCCTTCAAGCGCGTGGGAGCGACGTCGGAAGCGAGCATGCTGCCGGACACATCGACCGCGAGGATCACGGTCTGCTGCTCCATGGACAGCAGCAGCATGCTGGCCGGGCGCGCCGCGGACACGAGCATCACCGTGGTGGCGAGCATCAGCAAGGCGGGCGGCACGTGCCGGCGCCATGGCACCTTCGGCTCGATGGCCTGCCTGACCAACGTGCCGTGCGAATAGCGCAGTGTGCGTTTCCGGCGTCGGTGCAGGAGCCAGAGGTAGGCGGCAACCTGAAGTGGCAGCGCCATCGCCAGCCAAAGGAACTCGGGCAACAGGTACTTCATGGCAGCCCCCCGCACGCTGGTGCGCCCAAGAGACGCCCGCCCGGCCGGTCCACCACCGGCGAGCTCCCCTCGGATGCCCGCCAGCATGAAGCAAGCCGGGGCTGGATGCACGCCCCGCAAAGAGGGGATCGTGGACTTGAGCGCCCGCAAACGTCCTTCGACGTTTCCGCGCCCCGAGGGGGTGAGTCAACTTGGGGCGACCAGCGTTGAGTGAGCCGGCGAGTCAGACCACACGGCCGAACCAGAGCACCGACAGCCCCGCCCCCAGGATCAGCAGCAGCGCGGCGGCTCCCGCAAACAGCCCGGTCACCTCCGTGTCCTGGTGTTCCATCACCAGCTTGCCCTGCAGGCCCTCGTATACCTGTGTCAGCTCCGTGCCATTCGATGCCCTGAAGTACTGCCCGCGCGTCAGTTCAGCCACCTGCCTGAGCATGCTCTCGTCGAGCTGCACGCGCACACTCCAGCCTTCGGGGCCCTTGACCTCGCCGTCCCTGGTGCCGAAACCGACCGTGTAGACCTTGATTCCGCGGTTGGCGGCGATCTGTGCTACTTCGACGGGGTCGGGCCCCATCGTGTTCTGGCCGTCCGTGAGCAGCACGATTACCGCCGAGTGGTCGGAGCCCGGCGGCACGGGCTTGAACGATGTGGCCCGGGCTTTGCCGCGGGGGGTCTCCCCCCTGGAGGGAATACGCCCGGTCATCCCGAGATCCTGGAGGCCGAAGTCGCGGTCGGGGAACAGGGCTGCGAGGGACGCCATGATGCCCTCGCCGATCGCCGTGCCGCCTTGCAGCTGCAGGCGGTCGATGGCGGCCAGCACCTCCTCGCGCTGTGCCGTGGGCGGCTGCACCAGGTGCGCCGTGTCGGCATACGCCACCAGCCCCACGCGCACGTCACGCGGCAACTGCTTCACGAAAGTCTTGGCCGCATGCTGCGATGCGCGGATCCGGCTGGGCAAGACATCCGGCGCCTGCATGCTTCCGGACACGTCGACCGCCAGCATGATGGTCTGGTGCATGGCCGGCAGGACCACCGGCGCCGCGGGCCGCGCCAGTGCGAGCACCATCACGCTGAAGGCCGCCAGCATCAGGAGCGGCGGCACATGCCGCCGCCAGCCGTTGTTCGGGCCGAGGGCCTCCTTCGCGGCCCCGAGTTCCGACAGCCGTACGGCCATCTTCTTTCGGCGCTGCAGCAGCCAGAGATACGCCGCCACTTGCAGCGGCAGCAGCAGTGCCAGCCAGAGCATGTGAGGGGAGAGGTACGACATGGCCATCTACGGTGCTGCGAGCGCCGGCCGCCGGGAAGCCCATGAGGCGGACCTGCGTTGCGTCGTCGCGCATCGCGCGATGAGCAATCGAAGTACCCGCGGGCAAGGGTGCCCTAACCCGCGATGGCGCGGCCCCGTGCAGGGGAAGGGCTTGCAACTCGGTGCAAGCGCGGAGTGCACGCCTTGTCGTTATGACCGGGCCGGGTCAGCGGCCGGGCGCCTTCGCTGGTGTGCTGCTGGGCTTGCTGCGGCTCGACATGCGTCGCAGCAGGTCGCTGCCCGCGATGCCGGCGGCGATGCCCAGCGCATCGGCCAGCAGGTCGGCCCATTCACCCACATGGCCGCTCACCATCGGCTGCAGGAGTTCAATGGCTCCGCCGTAGGCGAGCAGGCCGGCGGCCAGGAGGGCCGCCCACCGGATTCCGCCGGGAAAACCCAGCCGCGCACTCATGCCCAACGCAACGAAGGCCAGCAGATGGTTCAGCTTGTCCCAGCCGGTGTCCACCATGGGAGCCGGGTTGGGGCTGAATGCCAGGGCGCCCACGATGGCCATGAGCGTGAGTGCCAGCAGGCGCCACGCGCGCTCGGCTGCCGGTCCGGTCAGCAGCGTGGAAGGAAGGAGTCGATACGACATGAGCGCGCGATTATCCGGGTCCTGCGGCGCGTCGCGCCGGGCTCGGCCTCAGAGCGGCATGGCCTGCGTCGGCACGGACACCTTGTCGAGCAGCGCAAAGTCGGTCTTCGCCCGCGGCTCCGCCTGGGACGCTTCCGCGCGCGCACCCTGGTGCCGCAATTCGCGCGAGGGCGCGGGGCGGCCCAGGAGGAAGCCCTGCATCTCGTCGCAGCCATGGTCCTGCAAGGCTTTCAACTGCGCGGTCGACTCCACGCCCTCGGCATTGACCCGGATGTTCAAGGAATGCGCCAGCAGCACGATCGAGCGCACGATCAGGCTCACCTTGGGATCCTTATCCAGGTTCTGGGTGAAGGCGCGGTCGATCTTCACCTTGTCGAAGGGGAAGCGCCAGAGGTAAGCCAAGCTGGAGTAGCCGGTGCCGAAGTCGTCCATCGAAATGCGCACGCCCATGCTCGTCAGCTCGTGCAGCGTGTGCACCACCTGGTCGGTGTTGCTCATCAGCAGCGACTCGGTGATTTCCAGTTCCAGGCGGGAGGCCGGCAGGCCGGTCTTCTGCAGGCAGCGCGACACCGTCTCCACCAGCTTGCCGCTGCGAAACTGCAGCGCCGACAAGTTGACCGCCAGGCTGAGCGTGGTTGGCCAGCACACCGCCTCCTCGCAACCGCGTTGCAGCACCCAGGTGCCGAGCTCGTCGATCAGCCCGGTCTCCTCGGCCAGCGGGATGAACTCGGCTGGCGACACGGGCCCACGCTGCGGGTGCGTCCAGCGCACCAACGCTTCGTAGCCCACGAGCGTTTGTCCGTCGTTCTCGTACAAAGGCTGGAAGTGCAGGTGCAGCTGGTTCTTGTGGAGCGCCTCGCGCAGGTCGCGCGCCATCGAAGCACGCTCCTGGCGCAGCTGGTCGGTCTCGGCATCGTAGAAGCTGAAGCGTCCGCGGCCGTTCAGCTTGGCGTGGTACAGCGCGGCATCGGCCTGGTGCAGCAGCGCATCCACGTTCGGAATATCCGGGCCGTAGATCGCCGCGCCGACGCTTGCGCCGCCGCGTAGCTGCTGGCCCCGCACCTCGTAGGGCCGCGTGAGCGTCTCCACCACGCGCTCGGCCAGGCTGGCGACCTCGTCGGCTGAGGTGATGCCCGACTGCAGCAGGGCGAATTCATCGCCGCCTAGGCGTGCCACGACATCCTGTCGCCGCACCAGCGCATTGAGCCGGTCCGCCACCCCGCGCAGCACCGCGTCGCCGGCCGCATGGCCCAGCGAGTCGTTGACTTCCTTGAAGTGATCCAGGTCGATGCACAGCACTGCGAACGACGGGCCGCCCGCTTTTGCGAGTGCCTGCGCCTGATCCAGCGCCGCGCTGAAGCTCGCGCGATTGACTGCCCCGGTCAATGCGTCGTGGTGGGCGAGGTAGCGCACCTTGCGCTCGGCCTCGCGTTGCTGCTTCAGATGCTGCTGCCACTGCCACACCGCCACCGCGGCCAGGGAGCAAAGCACCGCGGCGACAGCCAGTGCCACGTACCGGAATGCCGAGGCGATCCGCGCCTCGCGACCTGCCTGGTCCACATAGGTTTCCACCACCCCCAGCACCCGGCCCTCGTGCACGACCGGCACATACACCTCGCTGTAGACCGCAGGGCGGTCCGGTCGCGCGGCACGCTGCAGCCTCACCGTGGGGCCCTTCTGCAACGCCACGGCGCGGATGCGCTTCGCCTCGTGTTCGAGGTCGGCGCCATCACCGTTCGAGCGTGCGCCGGGGGCGGGGATGCGGCCGTGCAGGAGCTCATCGGACACAAGCAACTGCCGGCCGTCCCGATCGAAGATCTTGAAGCGGAACACTTCCGCCGCGGTATGGAAGTCGCGCAACTCCTCCAGCACGTCCTGGGTGAGCACCCCCTTTTCCAGGAACGTCTCTATGCCGTGCACATGCCGGACGAGGAACGCCGACCACTGCACGGCGGTGTGTTCGGCATCGGCTCGCAACTGCTGGTCGGCCGCCCGGGTCATGACCGCCGCCAGTCCGACCAGTGCTGCGAGCGCCGCGGCCACCCACAACACGATGCTGCAGGCAAACCGCGAGGAACGCCCGAAACACGGCCAAAGCGAGGAAGCTCTTTGCGAAGACATCGTGGCTGGTGAATGGATGCCGCGTCGGCGTGCCCGGATAGTGGAGCTATCGGAACTTTCACGCGTGCGTTGAGCAGCGCAACTTGTCAGAGGTGTGAAGTTGTCTGCAAAACGTCTTGCGCAAGACGTCTTCCCCCACCGCGCGCTTGTGCGCCAGCCTTCGGGTTCTTCGGGGGGCGCCTGGGCAATAGGCAGGATGGCCATGCACCCATGGCGCGTCCCGCGTCGAGGAAGGGCTACGGTGTCGCGGCGCTTACGGGCGTCCGGCAGCGCATCCCTGGTGTCCCACGGGAACTCGTCGTACCAAGCCAAAAGCAAAAAGGGCCTGGCGTGTGCCAGGCCCTTTTGCAACTTCACAACTTCTATTGGTGCCGGTGACCGGAGTCGAACTGGTGACCTTCGCATTACGAATGCGCTGCTCTACCAACTGAGCTACACCGGCGAAAGATCGCGATTATAGAGCAGACTTTTCGACTTCCGCTGTGGCTGCTTCAGTGTGGTAACCGGTCACGCGCTCGACCTCGTTGCGGGAGCCGAGGAAGACCGCCACACGCTCGTGAAGCTTCGCGGGATGCAGGTCGAGGATACGCTCGCGGCCGTTGGTGGCCGCGCCCCCTGCTTGCTCGACCAGCAGGCTCATCGGATTGGCTTCGTACATCAGGCGCAGCTTGCCGGGCTTGTCGGGCTCGCGCTGGTCCCAGGGATACATGAAGACGCCTCCGCGCGTGAGGATGCGGTGCACGTCGGCCACCATGCTGGCGACCCAACGCATGTTGAAGTCCTTGCCGCGAGGGCCGGTCTTGCCGGCCAGGCATTCCTCGATGTAGCGCTTCACTGGCGGCGCCCAGTGCCGCATGTTGCTCATGTTGATCGCGAACTCCTTCGTGTCCTCCGGAATGCGCATGCCGTCTTGCGTGAGCATGAACGAGCCTTGCTCGCGGTCGAGCGTGAACATGGCTACGCCGGCGCCTACCGTGAGCACCAGCGTCGTCTGCGGGCCATAGATGCAGTAGCCGGCTGCGGCCTGTTGAGTGCCAGGCTGCAAGAAGTCGCGCTCGCTGACGCCAACGAAACCGCCGGGCTTCTTCAGCACCGAGAAGATGGTGCCGATGCTCACGTTCACGTCGATGTTGCTGGA
>CBINKC010000061.1:0-24543 GCA_966251135.1 uncultured Burkholderiaceae bacterium | reverse complement strand
GACAGCGAGATCAACATCGCTACGGACGATCTGGCGGAAGCGAGGAGGCTGCGCACGCAGGTGTGGGGGACGCTGGCGGGGGGATTCAAGGCCACCGATGGCGGGGATGGGAGGTCGGAGGCGGTTGCGAAGGCGTTCAAACAGTGGAAAGAGCTGATGAGAAAAAACATGGAGTCAATGAAGAAGGGGCGGGATGTAGTGGGCTTCCTCGTCCCCTTTGAAGACAAACGCGAAGTGCACTACCGCCTTGGGTGACCTGCAGCATGACGCACTTCACCTACAGCCTAGCCGCATTGCTCGCCTGCCTATTGGCCTTGACCGCCTGCCCCATGGATACCAAGACCACTCTGCCGCGCAACATGAGCCTCAAGGCCTTCGATCCCCACCGGCCGAGCTTCGAGTGCAAGCACGAGGCCGATCAGGTGCCGCCCATCGACCCCGAGGCCGAGATGTGGTTCCAGGAAGGCATGCGTGTGACGCGGCGCGATCTGCGCCCCGACCAGCGCGACTATCCGCAAGCGGTGGCTCTGTGGAGCAAGGCCGCCGAGCGCAAGCACTGGAAGGCGATGCTCAACCTGGCCAGCGTGCTCATCGAAGGCGGCGGCGAAGGCTCGTTTGCGGTACCCGCGCAGACCGAGCGTGCGGTGCAGATCGTCGAGGAGGCGATGCGCCTGGGCATCCCGTCGGCCTTCGACCTGATGGGCAGCTTGCATCAGCAGGCGTTGGGCGTGAAGGGCGACATCAGCCGTGCGTATGCGTTGTGGGAGCTGGCGGCTGACATGGGCAGCCCGCGGGCGCAGGCGTTCATAGGCGACAAGCTGAACGCCACATACGACAACCCGCAGGAAGGCTTTTGGGGAAACGAAAAGGTCGCGATCAAGATGCTGGAGTGTTCCTTCTCGCAGGGTCATGGCAAAGGAGCCTACTTTCTAGGTAGCGACCTTAATAACAGCGCCAAAGACTACGCCCGCGCTCTGAAAGTCCTGCACGAAGGCGTGAAGATGGGCAGCGAGGACTGCGCGATCTCTCTGTCTGTCGGCTTCGATGGCCTCGACCCTCTGACCGGCAACCAGCCGGGCGGCGAGGCCCGCTCCGAACGCTACAGCGTCCTCGCCGACGCCCTGTACCTCAACCCCGACCTGCGCTTCCCCAACCTCGACAAGGTGCTGCCGCTGCCCCCCGCGCCGCTGCCCAAATGGGACGGCAACCGGCAAACCCTGATCGACGCCGCCAAGGCCGTGGTGCCTGCGCCCACCCCCGGCCCCAAGCCCGCGGCCAGCCCCGCCAGCCAGCGCAGCGGCCGAGCCCACATCCCCGACGGCTACATGCTGCCCGAGCAGCCACAGGTGGAAGTGGACGCCCAATACGAAACCACCCGCGCGCCCGAAGCCGGCTACTGGCTGGCCCAGCTCATGTACCCGCGCAGCGAACGCCACGCGAGGTGGAACGCCGAACAGGTGCCGCTGCGCTACGCCGCAGGCGAGCTGTTCGACCGCACGCGCCCCGGCCTCGTGGACGAGGACGGCCGCATCCAGTTCCACTACCTGGGCCAGGCGGTGCCGGTGCCGGTGATCGAGGTGCCCGTCAATCCGCGCGTGGCGCAGGGCATCGCCCGCGAGGCCACGCTGCCCGAGCCCCCGATCGAATGCCTGGGCGACGAACGCTGCCCCGCCACCGGCATCTGGGCCGCGAGCGTCAGCGACGAGCACCCCCATGCGGCCGTCTTCAACCACTGGAGCCGGCAAAGCTACGTCATGCGGGGCGAGCGCTACCCCGACCCGCGCGAGTTGCACCTGGACATCGAGCCCCTGCAGGTGAGCTGGCAGTACCGCGGCGAGGCCAACGAACAGCGCACGCCGACGCTGGCCTTCATCCGCGTCGGCGATCCTGAGCCGAAGGTGATGGAGGCCGCCGCCGATGCGTCACCTGACGACCCGCCAGCGGCGGCCGCCCCGGACACCCAGGCAGCTGCACAAACGCCCGCCAAAGCGTCCCCGAAGCGACGCTGGTGGCAGCGCTCATAGTCATCCCGGCCCGACACACATGCGCAAGATCATTCGCCTCGGCGACCCCACTGACCACGGCGGCAAGGTCGTCGGCAGCGGCGCGCCGCACGTCAAGATCGACGGAATCGCCGTGGCCCTCAAGGGCGACGCCTGCACCTGCCCCAAGCGTGGTCACGACAACTGCACCATCGCCGAAGGCGACCCTCACCACACCGTCAACGGCATTCCGGTGGCGTACGAGGGTCACAAGACCAGTTGCGGGGCCGTGCTCATCGCCACCATCGGTACCTGCACCAGAACCTGAGGATGAGAGTTGGAGGACTTCGTGCCCCGGCTGTGGCAGCGCTTTCGCCCTCACTTCGAGCGCTGGATGAGCCTGCAGACCTCGCCGAGCCTGGAGCTGGAATACGCCGAGGCGCTTCCAGGCCAGCAGGCTCAGGCGGCGACCCCGCGCAGAGCCGCTTCCCCGAGTTCCAGGCGCCGCACCTTGGTGGATCCCTGCGCAAGCGGCGCAACAACGGCAGGCGACCCGTGCTGCAGTCTTCATGACGCTTTGTTCCGCGCAGAGCACTGCGACGCCCACCACGCCATCACCACCGGCGGGCACACCAGCGTGAGCGCCGGCAAGAGCCTGCTGGTCAGCGTCAAAGAGGCCATGCGCCTGTTCGCGCCGACGGCCTCGCTTGCGCCCAGAGGCTGGCCCACCGGGAAGCGGCGCTGAGAAGGTGTGAACGAATCCAGCATGCCCGCTCATCACGCTGCTCGGGCACGCCGGATTCATTCACACCTGCTGAGCTTCTCCGGCGTCCATCCCCCGCCTGGGGGGCGCTGCTATCAAGGGGGCGGCTGCTAACCTCCCCGGCCGCCGACAGGCCATCCGCGACCGCCCCAGCCAGGAGCGTGATCGCGTCCAGAAGACGAACTTCCTCCGAGGGATCCCATGCGAGCCAAGTCTCCGCGCGCCCGCGCGAATGCCGCCCTGCGCCGTTCCAGCGCCTTCCGCACTGCCGTCAGCCCGCTGGCCCGTTCGGCGCGGACATTGATCCAGAGCATGGAGCGTGCAGGGGCCACGGTGCAGCGGCCGCGCGAGCAGGCGTGGAAGATCGAGAGCCTGGAGCCCAAGCTGTTGCTGTCGGCCGACGGCATGCCGGGCGTGACGCGCATCGAGGGCTCCATCGACCAGCCCGGCGAGCAGGACGTCTACGAGTTCGTCGTCACCGAGAAGACGCGCATGTTCTTCGACGGCGCGCAGGGCGACCAGATCCAGTGGCAGCTGGCCAAGGAAGGCGCCTCGCTGTTCTCCAGCCGGAACCTGCTGTCCATCGGCGATCCGTTCCTCGAACTCGAAGCCGGCACCTACCGCATTACCGTGGACGGCATGCAGGATCGCATGGGCAACTATGCGTTCCGCATGGTGGGCGCCGACGCGGCCTACACGCTGCAGCCCGGGCAGCTCACCACCGGGCAGCTGCCGGCAGGCTCGCAGGCGGCGCTGTACGCGTTCACGGCCGAGGTGGGTGACCGCCTGTTCTTCCAGCAGGCATCCTCCACCGGCAGCCCCACCTGGACGCTGTTCGGCCCGGCAGCCAACAGGGTGAGCGGGCTCAACTCCTGGAGCGACGGCGTCTATACGGCCGATCGTGCAGGCACTTACTGGCTCGGCATCGAAGGCCAGGCCGGGGCGTCGAGCACGGTGGACTACCAGTTCACGATGTTCCACCAATCGCCGCCGGTGCAGCCGCTGGTCCTGGGCGAGAACGTCACCGCGGCCATCAGCCAGCCCGGCGCCGCCGCCCACTACGACTTCGAGGTGAGCGAAGCCGGCTGGGTCGAGTGGGACCAGCTCTCGCTGGCTTCCGTCGGCGGCATGCGGTGGCGGCTCGCCAATGCGGCTGGTCAGTCCGTGGCGTCGGAAGAGATCATCTCCAGTGGCAACCTGGGCTATGCCAGCGAAATTTCGGGGGCGCCCGTGGCGGTGTCGCCCGGCCGCTACCGGCTGACGGTCGAATCCACGGGTCGGCAGGCCGGCGAGCTGCAGTTCCGGCTGTTGCACCGTGCCGCCAGCTCGGCGCTGTCCGTGGCCGGCGGGCAGTCCATCGCGCTGGATCTGCCCACCGGGCATGAGGACGCCGTCTACAAGTTCCACGCCGATGCCAAGGTCAACCTGTCCCTGGCGGCGTCCTTGGCCTCGCCGTCGTCGCGCCTGCAGTGGCAGGTGACCGATGCCACGGGCCGCCGGGTGGGCTCGGGCCAGATGAGCCCGGGCACCGCCGGGCAGGTGGCGCTGCCGCAGGGCGGCGATTACTACCTGTGGCTGGGCGGCCGCATCGACAACACGGAAGGCGTCACCGGAGAGGTCTCGTTCACGCTGTGGAACGATCTCACCGTCGATGGCGGCAGCGTCTCGCAGACCCAGGGTGCCGAATGGGCCGGGGTGGTCCAGGCCGCGGGCCAGACGGTCACCCACACGCTGCACGTCGAGCAGTCGGGCACCTGGGTCATCGATGGTGCACAGGCGTTCGACAGTGCCCAGTGGCAGCTGGCCGGCCCGACGGGCACGGTGGTCAACTGGCGCAGTTTTGCCGCTACGGCCGAGCGGCAGGCGCTGCCGGTGTACCTGTCCCAGGGCGACTACCAACTGCTGGTGCGTGCATCGGGTGCCGCGGTCGGCGCCTACGCACTGCGAGCCACCCCGCTGGCGCTGGCCCATGAACTGGCTTCGGGCGCCGCCGCCGATGTGAGCGCGCTGGCGCTGGGCCAGTCGGCGCTGTACCGGCTGGAATCGACACCGCAGGACCGCTACGATCTGGCGTTGTCGGAGGCCGGCCTGTTCGCCGTCAAGGCGTTCGACGCCTACGGCCGCGTGGTGCACGACTCGCTGTCCGACACCGCTTCGTTCTTCCAGACGCATGCCAGCGGCGCGCTGTACGTGCGCGTCACCCGGGTGGCTGAAGGCGGCACGGCAACGACCCTCACGCTCACGCGCGTGCCGGGCGCGGTGGTCGAGCCTGCGGAGTCCACGCCCGTGACGCTGGGCCAGGACGTGGTGGCGCAGTCCACGGTGCAGGTGGCGGTGCCGCGCTACAGCTACGAGCTGGCCGCGGACGGCATGGTGCTGGTGGAGCCGCGTTCCACCACCTCGGTGAGCTTCAACGTGGAAGGCCCGCAGGGTTTCAGCTACGGCTACCTGCCGCAGGTCCGCTACGCCGGCGGCCGGTACTACTACCACGCACCGGCGATGCTGTCGTGGCAGCCGGCCGGTCACTACGAGATCGCCTTCGATGGCGCCGTGGAGGACTTCTCCTTCGTGGTCCACGCCGCCAGCGAAGCGCCCGCCATCCTGGCCGGCGAACCGGTGGAGGCGAGCTTCGCCGCCGGCGCATCGCTGGCGATGTTCCGCATCGATGCGCAGGCCGGCAAGGACTACCGCCTGAGCGGCCTGCCCGGTGCAGGCAGCGGCCAGGGCTACATCGTGTACGACGCCTACGGCAACTGGGTGGCCGAAGGCGATCCGGCCATCGACAGCGCGAGCGGGTGGTGGGCGCAGACCGCGGGCAGCTACACCATCCTCGTGCTGCGCGATGCCAACGACGAGGCCGCAGGTGCGGCCATCGGCTTCCAGGTCATCGAGTCCGACCACGGGGCTGACGCGGCGAGCACGCCCATCGCGCTCGGTACGCTGGCCACCACGGAAGTCACCCGCCTGACAGTGGACGACGTGCCCGCCGACATGCAGCGCACGGTGCAGTTCCAGGTCGCGCAGGCCGGCTGGTGGTCCATCGACACCACGCTGCCGGAGCTGCAGGCGGTGACCAACGGCGAGTGGAGCCTGTACGACAGCGATGGGGACTACCTCACCGGGGTGTACTGGTACGGGAGTTCCGCCGACACGCGCCAGGTCTTCCTTGAGGCCGGCGAGTACCGCCTCGCCGTGCGCAACTACAGCTCGGCGGCCGGTGACCTCGCGCTGGACCTGCATCCCTTGGCCGCGCAGACGGTGACCTTCGGTGCCGAGCAAGCCCTGGGCGAGCTGGTGCCGGGGCAGACCTCCGTGCTGCGCATCGATGCGACTTCGCTCGATGAATATGTCTTGCGCCTGCATTCGAGCACGGGCGTGCACGACTATGCCTGGAGGGTCGTCAACGAGCGTGATGCGTATCGCTCGGTGTCGTTGAGCCACGACGAGGCCACCGGCGACGCATTGCTCGGCTTTTCCCAGGCGCACGAGAACGGGCCGCTGTATCTGCTGCTCACGGCCTACGCTGCAGCCGAGCCCACCCAGCTCACGCTCACCGCGCAGCGCACGCTGGTCGATCCCCCGGCAGAGGAGGGTGTGCTGACGCCTGGGGTGTGGCTGGAAAGGCCGGCCGGCCTGGAGGCCTCCTTCCGGTACTCGTTCTCCACGTCGCAGCCCGGGCTGGTGTTCGTCGATGCGCAATCGGTGTCGGGGACGCCGCAGGAGCCGCAGATCCTGCCTCTGTCCGGGTACGGCACCTGGTATGGCGTCGATGGTTCCTGGCAAGGCAGTTTCGGCGACCGCCGGCTCGTGTATCCCGGCGACTACCGCATCGAGGGCCACAACGACGATGCCACTGCCCTGGGGGTGCGCCTGCGCGTGCAGGAGGCCGCGCAGGCGCCGGTGGTGCCATCCGGCGAGGTGCAGACCCTCACGCTGGCGGCGAACGAGCCCACCACGCTGTACGCCGTCGATCTCACCGAGGGCGACATCTGGCGCTGGTCGCCGCAGACGGCGTCGGTCGAGGGCACTTTCGTTCTCTACGACGAGCAGGGCGGATGGGTCGCTTCCGGTGACCTGAGCCAGGCGCTGACCACGCGCGTGTGGGGTACCGGGCGCCATGTGTTGCGCCTCACGCACACCGGGGCGACCGCCACGCCTTTCGCGTTCTCCTCGGTGAGGATGCCGCGCGCGCAGCCGGTCGAGCAGGCGCTGGGCACGCTCGAAGCCACCGCGCCCACCGGCATCGACATCGAATTCACCGCGGGCAACCAGGCCGCCGAGGTCAGCTTCGAGATTGCCCGGTCGGGGTTGTGGGCCCTGACCGTCGGCAGCACGCCGGCGGATGTCTCCGGCCAGCTGTACGGGCCGCAGGGCCAGAAGATCAGCTGGAACTCGCCCACGGAGCCGCTGCACGAGGTGCAGTTCCTGGAAGCCGGCGTCTACACGCTGCGCCTGGATGCGCCTGACGCACAGGGCCAGAGCGCGCACATCCGCCTGCTGCCTGCCGAATCGGCACCCTCGTTCGCGGCGGAGGGCCTGCGCGTGGACACGCTGCAGCCTGGCGAGGCCGCATGGGTCCGCATCGACGCACAAGCCGGCGACACGCTCGACCTGCGCGTGCAAGGGGAGGTGGCCGGGCAGTCGCTGGGCAGCGACGACTATCGCGTGTACGCCTACACGGCGTACGGCGTCGGCCTCCTCTGGGGCATGCCGAGCGGTGGCACCAGCAGCGTCTCGATGGAACGCAGCGGCCCTGTGTATGTGCAGGTGCGCCGCGTGGCCGATACGGATGCCACGCCGGCCACCCTCATCGTCCAGCGCACCGCGGGTGAGCCTGCGGTGTCCGATGCCACGCCGATCCAGCTCGGCGTGCAGACCGACTGGGCGCTGCCCGCGCTGAGCTTCGAGTTCGACCTCGCGGCCGATGGCTGGGTGGCGCTCGAATGGCAGGGGGGCACCTGGCAGCGCTGGCAGCTGCAGGGCCCGCGCGGCGTGGAGGGCGAGGGGGCCGTCGGCCAGTCGTTCTCGTACTACCAGAGCGGGTACGGCTGGCGCAATGGCACCTGGCAGGTGCCGGTGCGCTGGCTGCCGGCGGGCCACTACGCGCTCAAGCTGACGCAAGGGTCGGGGGAGGCTCGTTTCTCCTTGCGCGACGTGGCGCACGCCACGCCGATCGCGACCAATGCGACGGTCTCCGTCGATCTGGCGGCAGGCGATGCCTACGAGCTGTTCGACGTGGTGCTCGATGCCGACAGCGACGTGTCGTTCCTCGGGCTGCCGGGCGCATCTGCGGGCAACCTCTTCCGCCTGTACGACGCCGCCGGCAACCTGCTGCAGCAGGGCGACCCCGCCTATGCCAACTCGACCAGCCTGAACGTCCCGCGCGACGGCCACTACCTGCTCGCGGTGGCGCGCAATGCCTACGGCAGCTGGGGCGGCACGGCGTTGCGATTCCAGTTCTCCGAGGTCTCGCGCATTCCGCAGCCGCTCATGCTGGGCACGGAAGCCGAGGGCAGCTTTGTCCAAGGTTCGCAGCGCAACAGCTACACCTTCACGGTCGATGAACCCACCGAGCTGGTGATCGAGGAAACGGTCAACGGCGGCACCCGCAACACCTACACGCTGATCGATGCGCGGGGCAACTCGGTGTCCCGGCTGAACTACTCCGACTCCTACACCGACACGGTGTACGGCATCGGCCCGGGCACCTACACGCTGCGGGTGCAGTACGCCTCGTCCAGCACACCCACCGCGCCGGTGGCCTATGCCTTCTCGACGCGCACGGTGCCGGCCGGCACCCCCATCGCGGCCGAGGGTTCCGCGCTGGTGACCTGGACGGATGGCATCGCGGATCAGCAGCTGCAGCTGTCGCTGGAAGCCGGGCGCACCTACTGGCTCGCGCCCGATGTGGCGCCTACCTACTACCACGTCATCGACTACCGCGTCGTCGATCCGACCGGCACGGAAGTGGCACGCAGCAAGCTTTCCGGCGGATGGTGGAACAGCGAGGCGGGCCTGTCGTTCGCGGCCGCGCTCAGCGGCACCTACACCGTGCAGCTTGCCGGGGTCGACATGAACCCCCGCGTGGGCCTGTCCGGCACCTCGACCTACAGCCTGCGTGAGGGCCAGCGCCCCATCGCCGCATATGAGCTGGGCAGCGTGGCCGAGGGCACGCTCGCCACTCCCGCGGACGAGGCGCGCCACACCTTTACGTTCACCGAGCCGACCCGCATCTGGCTGCAAGCATCGGGTGACGGCTACCAGATGAGCCTGCTGCGCACGGATGTGCCGCAGACCGTCGTTTCCGCCCAGGGCATCAGCAATGCGGGGCAGATGCGGGTCTTGAACCTGGCTGCGGGCGACTACGCCTTCGTCTTCGCGACCACGCGGCCGGGCAGCGCCAGCTATCGCCTGGCGGCCTCCACGGTGGCGGAGCTGCCTGAGCTGGTGCTCGGGGAGACCGCCACCACCACCGTCGAGCAATCCCGCCACGCCACGGCATGGCGCCTGGAGGGCGTGGCCGGTCAGGAAGTGCTCATCGACCCCAGGACCACGAGCGCAATCTCCCAGTACTGGGTGCTCGTGGGCCCGACCGGCAGCCAGGTCGCGTCGAACGGCCAGTACTACCAGTACGACTACGCGCTCAAGGTCAAGTTGCCCGCCACCGGCACCTACGTGCTTTATCTCTACGGCGACTCCGGGCAGACCTCGCCGCGCACGAGCACGATGCGGGTGCTGCCGGTGCAGACGCCCGTGGCCCAGGTGGCCCTCGGTGACCAGGTGGCCGGCACCATCGCCGCGCCGGGCAACGTCAACCAGTACCGCTTCACCCTCACCGAGCCGAAGACCGTGCTCGTCGATCCGCAAGGCGGCAGCGCGCGGTTCGACCTGCAGGGCCCCAAGGGCTCGGAGATGAGCTTCTCGCTCGGCAGCATCGAGAGCTACTACGTGCGCCGGCTGCCCGCGGGCGAGTACACCGTGTCGGTGAGCGCCACGGGTGCGGAAACGCCGAGCTTCGGGTTCCGCCTGCTCGACATGGAAGCGGCCGCAGCCGACCACGGCAGCGCCACGCAGCTGAGCGGCGACCTGCCCGCCGGCCGCACGCTGGTCGCGCATCGCTTCGATGTGGTGCCGGGCCTCGCCTACAGCCTCGACTTCACGGTGCCGGTCGTCTATCCGGACTACTTCCGCTACACGCTGGTCGATGCCTACGGCCGCACGATCACGGGCACCGAATGGACGAGCAACGCGTCCGTGTCCTTCACCGGCCCGCAAGACGGGCCCGTGTACCTGATCGCCAAGCAGTACTACTCGTCCAGCGTGGCGATGCACTTCGAGGCCACGCTGCGCCAGCCGGTGAGTTCGAGCACGGTCCTCGACTGGGGCACCACGGTGTCGGTGCCCCTGGCCACCCGGCAGGACCAAGCCGCCTACCGTTTCGAGCTTTCGCAGCCGCAATGGGTGGAACTGCAGGGCCTGAAGGCGCCCAGCACCTCGGTGGTGTTCGAGTTCGTGGCGCCCGACGGCTCGGTTGTGGCCTCATACAACGGCTTCGGCCCCACGTCGGCCGGCGCGGCGTCGCGGTTCCTGCCCGCGGGGCAGTATTCCGTGCGCGTGCGTGCCCAGGTCGATGGCCTGAGTGGCGCCGCGGAGTTCATGGCGCTCACCGTGCCCACGGCGCAGCAGTTGCGCCGCGAGGCGGGTGCCACCCGCACGCTGGCGTTGCCCGGCGGGGACGACACGCTCTCGCTGTGGACGCTGGACGCGCGTGCCGGCGACCATCTCCAGCTGAGCGCGGCCACCTGGGGGGGCACGGGCAGCGTGCAGATCCTCGGGCCCAACGGCAGCGTGCTGCGGACCTGGACGCCGAGCACCGCCACGCCCCTGGAGTTCGATTTCACGCAGGCTGGCACGCACCTGCTGCGCATCCAGCGGGCGAATGCAGCGAGCGTGCCCTCCAACGCCTACGTGTTCAGCGCCGTGTGGGGCGTGGAGGAGGCGGCCCAGCCCGTCGTTTCCACCTTCAACGGGGCGGGCTCGATTGCGGCCAATACCACCCAGACCTACCCGTTCGAGCTGACCGAGGCGGGGCTGTGGTATCTGGATCGCAACAGTATCCCGAGCTGGGAAACCTACAACTACGGCACGGCCACCGTGCGTGACGCCAACGGCGCCGTCGTCATCTCCGCGTACGACCAGGCGCGATGGCTGCAGCCCGGTGTGTACACGCTGGAACTGAAGCAGAACTACTACAACGCCTCGTACGACTTCACGCTGCGCCGCCTCGACACGTCGGCTACCCCGCAGATCGCCTACGGGCAGTCGAACACGCTCGCGTCGGCATCCAACTACCTGGCGCGCAGTTTCCGCATCGACGCCGCCGCGGGCGACGAGCTTCGCTTCAACGCGCTCGGCACGACCGGCTCCACGCCGCGCTGGGCGTTCTTCAATGGCTATGGCCAGCCGCTGTCGGCCTGGGCGTCCGCGAACACCGATGGTTCACCGCTGCGGGTGAGCGACGCCGGGCCGGTGTACCTGGTCTTCGACTATGTCTCGTACACCTACGGCAGCTCCAGCGGCGGCGTGTCCTTCCAGGTCGACAACGCCGCGGCGGCCACGCCGCTGGCGATCACGCTGGGCCAGACCATCTCCGGCACGCTCGATCCGCAGACGCAAAGCCGCACCTACACCCTCACGCTCACCGAGCCGAAGCAGGTCCAGTTCGACCGGCTGAATTCGGTGACGGGCGGCAGCGTCTACTGGAGCCTCACGGGCCCGTACTCCGACGGCACGCTCGCCAGCCAGTACATCCCGCCCGGAACCAACTCGCCCAACAGCCTGCAGATGGTGCTGCAGCCCGGTCAGTACGCCCTGCGCGTCTACACCGACAGCTTCGCCGCCAGCACCTACGCGCTACGGCTGCTCGACCTGTCCGAGGCCACGCCGATCGCCAGCGCGCAAGTGATCGAAGGCCGCCTGGAGCCTTCCGGCGAAATGGTGGCCTACAGCATCTCGGCCGAGGCCGGGGATCGCCTCTACGTTGATCTGCGCGACCTGGCCACGCGCACCTACGCCTACGACCCGGCTCTCGGGTACTACCGCTACAACTATTCGGCGCGCGTGCGCGTCATCGATCCTTACGGCCGCGAGGTGGCCGCGTCCCCGGACGACCTGCGCGACGTGGAACTCGTGGCCACGGCCGGCGGCCGCTATACCGTGTTGCTCGACGAGAACACCGTCAACGACATCCCGGTGGCCTACCGCATGGCGGTGTTCGTGCACAAGCCCGGCGAACCGCGCCCCATCGACCTGACGGCCGCGGCCCAGGCCATGGATCTGGTGGTGCAGGACGTGCAGGTCGCCCCCGCGGTGGACGGCGAGACGCTGCGCTCGGGCGTGGACCTGCGGGTGCAGTGGACGACGCGCAACCAGGGCGTGGCCAGCACATTGGGCGATTTCACCGAGCGCGTGATCGTGCGCCGTGTCGCCACCGGCGAGGTGGTGGCGCAGGTGTCCGTGCCCTATGTCGAAGGCGAGGCCGGCCATGGCCCGATCCTTCCCAGCCAGCTGGTGGCCCGCAGCGTGCAGCTGCGCCTGCCCGATGGGCCCGCAGGTGCCGGCGAGCTGGCCGTCACCGTGGAGACCGATTCGTCCAACACGCAGGAAGAGCGTGGCGCGGCGGAAGAGAACAACCGCGGCTTCGCCTCGTTCACGAGCGCGCTCTCGTCCTATGCCAACCTGCAGGTGAGCGGGCTGCGCCTCGAACCGGCGGGCAACTGGTCCGCGGGCGATGCGGTGACGGTGCACTGGAACACGGTCAACGCCGGCAACGCCGCGGCCGTGGGGCAGTGGAGCGAGCGCGTCGAGCTGCTGAACCTGACCACCGGCGTGGTGGTGACCAGCCTCACGCTGGCCCGCACCGGCCAGAACATCGCCGCCGGCACCGAAGCCGCGCGCAGTGCGGCCTTCACCTGGCCGCAGGGCCTGAACGCCATCGGCAGCTTCCGCCTGCGCGTGACCCTCGACGCGCTGGCCGAGGTGCCCGAGTACGGCGTGTCGGGCTCGCTCGAAGCAGACAACACCGCGCAGCAGCTGCTCACGGTGGGCCCCGACCTCATCGCGCGCAACGTGGCCTTGCTGCAGACCGCGCCGCAGGCCGGTGACACGGTCACGCTGGTCTGGGAAGACGTGAACCAGGGCGCCGTGCCCACGCCCGTGGGCTTCCAGGATCGCGTGGTGGTGCGCCAGCGCAATGCCGATGGCACGCCCGGGTCGATCATCCTCAACACCGCAGTGGCGTACTCCGGTGCGGCGGCGCTGCCGCTGGGTCCGGGCGAAACCCGTACCCGCTCGTTCAGCTTCACGCTGCCGGACGGCGTGCGCGGCACCGGCGCCTTCGACGTGACCGTCACCGCCGACAGCAATGCCGCGGGGCAGGGCATCATCTTCGAGACCCGCGCCGCGGGCGATGCCGAGGCCGACAACAGCGCCTCGGGCAGCTTCACTGCGTCGGCACGCGCGTATGCCGACCTGTCCGTCACCGAACTGGTGGTGCCGGCGCAGATCGAGTCGGGCGCCGAGGTCCAGGTCAGCTGGACCATCGCCAACCTCGGCACGGTGGCGGCCGAAGGCACCTGGGTGGATCGCATCATCCTCAGCGCCGACGCCGTGACCGGCAATGCCGATGACGTGGTGCTGGCCAACGTGAAGCGCAGCGCCTCGCTGGAGGCGGGCGGCAACTACACGCAAACGGCCACCGTGCGCATCCCGACGCGCATCCAGGGCACCTACCGCATCGCGGTCGTGGCCGATGCCAACGCGGCGGTGCGCGAGCCGGACACCCGCGCCGACAACGTGCGCCTGTCGGGTGCCATCACCATTCAGCAGACCTACTCCGACCTCGTGCCCACGCTCGTGTCGGTGCCGGCCGAGGTGTTTGTCGCGCGCAGCGCGCGGGTGGAGTGGTCCGTCCAGAACACGGGCACGGTGGCGACGGACGTGAGCCGCTGGGTCGATCAGGTGTACCTCTCCAGCACGCCCACGCTCACCGACAGCGCCATCCTGCTCGGCTCGGTCACGCACATCGGCGCGCTGACCAAGGACGGCAGCTACACGACGGCGCTGGATGTGCAGATCCCGCGCAGCATGGCTGCGGGCCCGATGTACTTCATCGTCAAGACCGACGCCTTCGGTGCGGTGTACGAGCTGGGGCGGACCGGCAACAACGCGGTCGCTGCGACGGCGGCGACGGCCGTGCAGCCCGAGCCGCGACCGAACCTCGTGGTCGAAGGCCTCACGGCCCCCGGCGAGTGGCGCGTCGGCCAGGCGGTGCAGGTCAGCTACACGGTGCACAACACCGGCAACGACCGCGTCGCTTCCTACATGAAGGAGCGGGTGCGCCTGGTGGACACCACCGGCGAGCGCAGCCCCATCGAGCTGGTGAACTGGGGCAACTGGACGCACCGCGATCTCGCGGCAGGCGCGTCCTTCGCGCGCAGCCTCAACATCACCGTGCCCACCATGCCGGCGGGCAGCTGGCAGCTGGAAGTTCAGGCCGACAACGGCGGCTATGTCGGTGAATCGAACGAGGCGGACAACACCGCCACGACATCGGTCGCCGTGGTGAGCCCCGACCTCGTGGTCGGCGATCTCGTGAGCACGGGCTTGCTGCAGGGCGGCGAAGGCATCACCCTGCGCTGGACCACGCGCAACATCGGCAGCGCCGCAGCGGCCAACGTGCGCGACACCGTGTACCTGTCGCGCGATGGCGTGGCAGGGACCGGCGATGTCCTGCTGGGCACGGTGACCCATGCCGCCATCACGGCCGGTGCTTCCGCGCAGGGCGAACTCGCCTTCACCTTGCCGGTGGACCTGGAAGGCGCGTGGCGGCTCATCGTCGTTACCGACTCGGCTTCGGCGAACAACGAGAACGGTGCCGGCGAGAACAACAACCTCGACAGCGTGGCGATCGACATTGCCCGCGACCAGTACGCCGACCTGGCGGTGATGTCGGTCAGCGCGCCCACGCGCGTCATCGACGACCCGGCCAGCATCACGGTCGAGTGGACCGTGAGCAACCTCGGTACCGGGGAGGGCCGCACGCTCACCTGGACCGACCGCATCATCTACACCGAGAACGCCACCATTGGCGACCGCGACGACATCGTGCTGGGCGATGTCGTGCACGAAGGGGGGCTGGCGGCCGGCGAGAGCTACACGAAGAGCCTCGACTATCGCTTCGGTCCGAACTTCAGCCGCCACGGCACCATCGTCGTGCGCAGCGATGCGACCGGCGCCGTGTGGGAAAGCGGCCAGGAGGCCAACAACGAAGGCCGGGCTGCCGAGGCCACGGACATCATGCCGATCCCCTACGCCGACCTGCGCGTGGAATCGGTCAGCACCACCAGCGAGGCCTACAGCGGGCGCGCGATTTCCGTCGAATGGACGATTGCCAACCGCGGCATCGGCATCACCAACACCAACTCCTGGACGGATTCGGTGTGGCTGAGCGCTAATGCCGATGGTTCCGGTACGCGCTGGAACCTCGGCTCGGCCGGCCACCTGGGCCAGCTTGCCGCGAGTGATCAGTACACGCGTGCCATCCAGGTCGTGCTGCCCGAAGGCATTTCCGGCACCTACTACCTGAACGTCTCCACCGGCGGGCCGTTCGAGTTCATCCACACCGACAACAACACCGGGCACTCCCTGGGCGTGCCTGTGCAACTGTCGCCATCGCCCGATCTGGTGGTCGAGAACCTGCTGGCGCCCGCGACGGCGCGCGAAGGCGCGCTGGTGGAGATCAGCTGGACGGTGCTCAACCAGGGCGAGGCACGCGCCTCGGGCCAGTGGCAGGACACGGTGCTGCTGGTGCCGGCCTCCGGCACCGGCAATGCCGTGGCGTTGGGCACGTACACCTACGACCGGGGGCTGGACGCGGGCATCCGCTACACCCGCTCAGAACAGGTTCGGCTGCCCGGAAAGATCGAAGGGCTGTATCGCCTGCGGGTCGTCACCAACAGCCTGCTGGGCACGGGATCCGGCCTGCAGGTCTACGAACACGGCACGGCGCGCGGCAACAACACCACGACCGCCACCGACGCCACCGAGATCAGCCTCAACCCGCGTCCCGACTTGCGCGTGTCGGCGGTGCAGGTGCCGGACAGCGTCACGGCCGGCACCACGGCCGCGGTGCGATTCACGGTGACCAACATGGGCGCCGAGGCCACCAGCGGCCAGTGGAGCGACTACGTCTACCTCTCGCTCGACGGTACGTTGAGCGGCGATGACGTGCTGCTCGCCCGCGTGGATAGCGGCGCGGCGCTCGCTCCGGGCGAGAGCTACAGCACCGACGTGGCGCAGGTCAACATCCCCATCCGCTACCGCGGCGATGTGTACCTCATCGTGGCGGCCGACGGCAACGGGCGCGTCGACGAGCATCCGAACGAGAACAACAACGTACGGGCCGAGCGGCTGCACGTGGAGCCCGTGCCCTTCGCCGACCTGGTGACGAGCGACGTGGTCGGGCCGGATCAGGTGGTGCACGGCTCGTCGGTCGAGGTGCGCTATCGCGTCACGAACCGCGGCTCGGCGACGACGCTGGGCGACAACGCGGCTGTCGACAGCTGGACGGATACCGTGTGGCTCTCGGTGGACCGCCGACGCCCCTCGCCCGGCAAGGGCGACGTGCTCATCGGCCGCATCAAGCACACCGGCCACCTGGCCGTGGGCGACGACTATCTCGGCACGCTCAACGTGCAGATCCCCGAGGGCATGCGCTCCGGGCAGTACTACCTCACGGTCTGGAGCGATACCTACGACGCGATCCTCGAAGACACGCTCGCCGTCAACATCAACCCCGACGATCCGGGGCAGGCGGACAACAACAACTACAAGGCACGTCCCGTCAGCGTGCTGGGCGTGACACCGCCGGACCTGGCGGTGATGCAGGTCGCCGCGCCGGCGACGTTTACCGCCGCGGGCGACTACAGTTTCAGCTACACCGTTCAGAACCGCGGTGACGCCTTCGAAGGCGCGTGGACCGACAAGGTTTGGGTGGCCGACAACACGGACCTCGCCAAGGCGAAGGTCAAGTGGCTCATCGGCGAGTACCGCCAGCAGCGCGCGCTCGGCCAGGGCGAGAGCTACACCACTACGCAGACCGTGGCCTTGGCGCCTTCCGTGAGCGGCGGCTACCTCGTGGTCGAAACCGACGCTCTTTACGGGGGCAGCGGCGAGGTGCGCGAGGTGGACGAAGCCAACAACACGCGCAGCAGCGTGTCGGTGGTGGACAACCGGCCGTCCGACCTGCGGGTGACCAGCGTGGTCACCGAGCCCGAGAACTACTCGGGCGAGGAAACGCTCGTCACCTGGACGGTGCAGAACTTCGGCGCCGATGTGTGGGCCGGCACGCGCGGCTGGATCGACAACATCTACGTCAGCACCGACCCGGAGTTCATCCCCGCTCGCGCCACGCAGATCGGCTCGGTGGTGCATGTGAACACCACGCCGCTGGGCGCGGCGCAGAGCTATACCGCCAGTGCGCGTCTGCGCCTGCCGCCGGGCACCGATGGGCCGTACTACGTGTACGTCATCACCGATGCGGCGCACACGCCGATGGGCAACCTGGCGCCTTACTTCGGCGAGAACAGCGGGCGAGCTCAGGAAGAGTCGCTCGTCGGTCAACACATGACCAACGAGCGAGCGCGCGACTACCTGTACGCCAGCTCGGCGTTCGAAGGCGAGCGCCGCGACAACAACATCGGCCGCGGCGAGCTGAACATCACCTATCGCGAGCCCGACCTCCAGGTCGGTGCGATCACCGTTTCCAACCCGAACCCGTCGTCGGGCGAGACCATCACGGCCACCTGGACGGTCACGAACAACGGCACCCGCGCCACGCGCGTGACGGGCTGGTTCGACGGCATCTACCTCTCGCGTGACACCACGCTCGACCCGAGCGACTACCCCGTCGTACACAGCGGCGTCTATGAGATCGAGCCGCTGGTCCGGGCACACCTCACCTTGCTGCGCGGCGAAGACGGCAAGCCGCGCTATCTGCAGCCCGGCGAGTCGTATACGCAATCGCACAGCTTCACGCTGCCTTCGTCGATCAGCGGGAACTTCAGCCTCCTCGTCAAGGCGGACGCGCAGGAGCTGAGGGACCCCTACGCCTACACGCCGAGCACGGTGCGCGCCGGCCTGCCCGTCATCGACGACGTCGGCGCCAACTCCGTGCAGGAGTTCCGGGACGAAGGCAACAACATCGGCCGCATCGACCTGCCCATCAACCTGGCCACGCCGCCCGACCTGCAGGTGGTGCAGGTCACCGCGCCGCCTTCGGTGCTGGCGGGCCAGCCGTTCAGCGTGGGCTACCGGGTCGAGAACCTGGGTGGCCGCACGCCTGCCGACCAGGGCACGTGGTACGACCTGGTCTACCTGTCGAAGGACCGCTTCCTCGATATCAACAAAGACCGCTACCTCGGCTATGTGCAGCATCACGGCGGCCTGGCCGCGGGGGGCGGCTACGAAGCCACGCTCAGCTTCACCGCGCCACGCGACTTCGAGGGCCCGTACTACGTGTTCGTGGTCACCGACCCCGCCCGCGCCTGGGGCGGTGGCGAGAACGGGCAGGTGCTCGAGTTCGGCCATGACGACAACAACAACTCGGCCGCGGTGCAGCCGCTGTTGATCGAAACCCCGCCGCCGGCCGACTTGCAGGTGGGCGACGTGGTGGTGCCGGCCAGCGCCGCCGTGGGCGACGAGGTCGAGATCCAGTTCACCGTCACCAACGCGTCTATCAACCCGGCCTACGGGCGCTGGACGGAGGCGCTGTACCTGTCGGCCGACAACGCCTGGGATCTGGGCGACCTGCTCATCGGCAAGGTCCAGCACGTGGGCGACGTGGCGGGCAACGGCAGCTACACCGGCACGCTCAAGGCCAAGCTGCCGCCGCTGAAAGACGGCTCCTGGCGCGTGGTGGTGCGCCCGGACCTCTACAACGAGGTGTTCGAAGGCCGCATCACCTACACCGAGACGGGCGTGAACCTGCCTCCGGGTGAGGCCAACAACCGCACCGCTTCCCCGGCCACGCTGAACGTGACCGTGCCGGTGCTGCAGGTGGGCTCGCCGCTGTCGATGCCGCTGGCCACGGGCAGCACGGCGGTCTACAAGGTCAGCGTGGGGGCGGGCGAAACGCTGCGCGTCAAGCTCGACTCCAGCGCCGCCGATGGCGCCAGCGAGCTGTACATCCGCTGGGGCGACGTGCCCACCGGGTCCGTCTTCGACGCCGCCTACAGCACGCCGATGTCGCCCGACCAGGAAGTGCTCATCCCCAGCACCCAGGCGGGCGACTACTACGTGCTGGTGCGCTCGCGGCAATCGCCCGCCGGCACCCAGGCGACGCTGCGTGCCGACCTGATGCCCTTGGCCATCACGCGCGTGACGCCCGACCAGGGCGGCACGGGCGACGACGACCACCGCTGGGTCACCATGGACATCGAGGGCGCGCGCTTCGCGCCCGGTGCGCTGGTCAAGCTCAGCCGGCCGGGGGTGTTCGAGATCCAGCCCGCACGTTGGCAGGTGCTCGACGCCACGCACATCCGCGCCGTGTTCGACCTGCGCCATGTGCCGCACGGGTTGTACGACATCACCGTCATCAACCCCGACGGCCAGCGTGTCACGGAGCCGTATCGCTACCTCGTGGAGCGGGCTATCGAAGCCGACGTGACCATCGGCATCGGCGGTGCGCGCACCTTGTCACCGAGCGAGGGCACGACCTACAGCGTGTCGCTGCAAAGCCTCACCAACGTCGATACGCCTTACGTGCGCTTCGACGTGGGTGCCACTGACATGGGCAACAGCAAAGACGTGCTGAGCGGCCTGAACCTGCCGTACGTCGTGTTCTCGTCGAACGTGGGGGGCCAGCCTGACGGCGCCATTGCCGAGGGCTTGGGCAACACGCAAAGCTACGGCACCACGCCGACCGAGCCGATCCGTGCCGACATCCCCTGGGCGTCGCTCGATGGCAGCACCAACACCCAGGGCTGGAACCTCGCGCCCGGCTATGCGTTCGACGTGGGGGCGGGCGGCTTCGCCGGCTTCAGCTTCAACGTGCAGACCTACCCCGGCCTGGCCGAGTGGATCGCCTATGACTTCGAGGGCCTGCGGGCCCGGCTCTACGCCATCCGTCCCGACTGGAAGCAGCAGGGCCTGTTGGACGGCGGAGTGGCCGACCTGGATCGCATTTCCAAGGGCCTGACCGCCAAGTTCCTGTCGCGCGATCCCGAAGTCCATGTCGACAAGCTCGAGCGGCTCGCCATGCCGTTCCGCTTCGACATCCTGGGCGCGGCCACGCCGATCACGCGCGACGAGTTCATCGCCGACCAGACGGCCCATGCGAAGAGGTTGCGAACGGCCATCCTTGCCGATGCCAGTGCCCCGTCTGCGCTTGGGGTGCTGGCGGCGGACGAGGCGCAGTGGGTACAGGGCTGGCTGGCGGCACTCGAAGCCGCGGGCCTGCTGCGCCCGGCCGACGACGCCCCGCCCATCCGCCAGGACGAAAAGGTCCTGAGCCTCAACGCCACGCTCGCCACCGGCATCCTGCTGTCCCGCGCCGGCGAAAGCTTCCGCACCCAGGCCGACCTGCTGGGCTTCTTTGCCAAGGTGCAGCAGTGGTATGGCGACACCGCCCGCTGGGCCGGCGATCCGCAGGCTGCGCACGCACCGGTGGACTATCTGGAAGTGCGCGAGACAGATGACGGCGGCTCGGTCGAAGTTCCGGTGCCTGTCGCACCGGATCGCGCCGACTACGACCTCGGTGCATCCCACGAGACGCACTTCATCAGCTTCGACGTCTACGCCGGTTCGCTGGCGGAACTGGAGTACCTGCGCCACATCGGCGTGCTGGACCAGAAGTTCAACCCCGTGGGTCCGCAGGCGCTGAACCTCACCCAGTACCTGCAGCAGGCGGCAGCCCGCAACTCGCCCGCCACCGTGTCGGTGCGCGGGCCGCAAGTGCTGCCGTCGGCCACGGGCGACAGCTACGTGCCGGCGGGTTATGCGCTGCCGTACACGGTGTCCTTCGCGAACCCGGGCGATGCGCCCGTGGGCGAGCTGCGCGTGGTCACGGAACTCGATGCCGACCTCGACCCGCGCAGCCTGCGCCTGGGCGACCTGAAGATCGGTGACATCAACGTACACCTGCCCGGCGATCGGGCCGTCTTCCAGGGCGACTTCGATTTCACCGGCAGCAAGGGTTACGTGCTGCGCGTGAGCGCGGGCGTGGATGCCCAGACGCGCGTGGCCACATGGCTCATCCAGGCCATCGACCCCGATACCGGCGAAGTGCTGCGCGACCCGTCGCGCGGGCTGCTGCCGCGCACCGGCAACAGCCAGTCGGCCGCGGGTTTCGTGAGCTACACGGTGACGGCCCTCGACCTTGCGCAAAGCGGCGCCACCATCGAGGCATCGGCCCGCGTGCTGTTCGACGACGTGCCGCCCATCGAGAGCGACCGCGTCGCCCATACCCTCGATGCCGGGGCACCCGTGACCACGCTGGCCGTGGCCTCCACCGGCAGCGATGTGCAAGGCCGGCCCACGTTCAGCGTGACCTGGCAGGCCCAGGACGCCGCCAGCGGCGTCAAGCACGTGACGCTGTACGTGTCCGAAGACGGCGGCGACTTCCGCATCTGGCGCCGCCAGGTGCCGCAGGCCGAGGGGCAGGCGCAGTTCACCGGTGAAGCCGGCAAGCGCTACGAGTTCCTGGCCGTCGCCACCGACAACGCAGGCAACCGAGAGGCGGCCAGCGTGCTCAACGCCGTGCTGCCCGATGACGGCAGCCGCGACCAGGCGCAGCAGGCGCTGGGCGTGAATGAAACCCTCACGTCCACGGCGCAACTTCCGCTGGCGCCGGTGGACCGCAGCTATCCCGCCAGCGAACTCTTCGCGCAGGCGGCGCTGCAGCTGCCCGGGTTTGTGGTGCCCGTGCAGTCCGGCGACCTGCAAAGCGTGCTGGCCCCCATGGGCGTACGCAGCTTCGCCGATGGCTACACGGCGAGTGCCGGCGACATCGGTGCGCTCGCGATGATCGAGCTGGCCGACGGCTCCGTGCTCGCCAGCGCGGGTGAACTGCGCAACGAGGTGTACCGCTTCGACAAGGAAGGCGGGCGCGCCACGCAGCCGCTCTTCGTGCTCGACGCGCCCGTGCTCGACATGGCGCTCGATGCGTTCGGCCAGCTGTGGGTGATGACGGGCCAGGAACTGTGGCTCGTCGATGCCAGCACCGGCTCGGTGATCGAGCGCCACGCCGGCCCGGGCCAGGACCCGCTCACGCACGCGCTCGCCATCGACCCGGCTTCGGGCCTCCTCTACGTGGCTTCGGGCAACGGCGTCGAAATCTTCGACCCGAAGGCCAACGCCGCCCAGGCGTGGAAGCATTTCTCCAACACCCGCGTCGGCGACCTCGCCTTCGGCCCGGACGGCCGGCTGTGGGGCGTGCGCTGGACGGGTGCCGAGGTGGGCGCCGCCACCCCCGGCAGCAGCACCGAGATCGTGAGCTTCCCGATGAGCGGCCGCACCCAGGGCCGCGCCGAGGTCGAGTACCGCCTCCCCGGCGTGATCGACAGCATCGCCTTCGGCGCCAGCGGCACGCCGCTGGCCGGCTTGCTGCTGACGTCGAGCAACCTCGCCCAGCGCCCCGTGACCACCGGCAGCGGCAGCGTGCCGCACACCGCCAGCGTCTGGATGATCGAGCTGCAGTCGCGGCGCACGCTGCAGCTCGCGCAAGGCGGCACCCGCGGCGAAAGCATCGTCGCCACGGCCGACGGCCGCATCCTCGTCGCGCAGACGCAGCACATCGACGAGATCGCGCTGCTCAAGGCCCCCAACGTGCTGCAGATCAGCGTGCCCGATGGCGCGCTCGTGCCGCTGCCGCTCACCCAGGTGGCGGTCACCTTCGATCAGCCCATGTGGACCGGCGCGTCCGGCGCCGATGCTGCCGACGCGTCCAGCGTCCTCAACCCCGCCAACTACCAGCTGGTGGCCACGGGCGCGAACAGCAGCCTCGTGCTGCAGCCCGAGGCCGTGCGCTGGGATGCCGGCGCGCGCTCGGCCGTGCTCACGCTGCCCAACCTGCCGGCCGGCGGCTGGCGCCTGGAGGTGCTGCCGAACATCCGCAGCGCCGCCCAGCTGCGCCTCGCGCAGACCTACGTCACCACCTTCACCGCCGTCTCCGACCTCACGCACCAGGTGCGGCTCGACTTCGCCGACACCCGCGCCGACCGCGGCACCGGCGAGGTCAGCTACGACGTCAGCATCACCAACATCGGCGTCGACGACCTGCGCGGCCCGCTCATGCTCCTGCTCGACCCCGGCCGCTACTTCGGCGACGACGTGGTGGGCGGCACCCAGGGCAGCGGCAACCAGTCCGACCTCTGGATCGTCGACCTCACCCCCGGCCTGCAGGCCACGGGCGGGCGCCTCGCCGTCGGCGCGACGCTCGCCGACCAGACCGTCACCGTGCGCAACGCCAGCAGCTTCGGCGCGGCCCCCGGCACCAGCACGCTGGTCAAGTTCAACCTCGGCCACGGCATCTACGCCGTGCCGTTCGACAACGTGCCGCCCACCGTGCAGGTCGAAGGCGCCGAGCCCGACACCAATGCGCTGCCCGCCGCCACGGCGGGCCAGCCCTGGACGGCCACGCTGCAGGCCACGGACAGCGACGGCACCCTGTTCTTCTGGCAACTGGTGCAGGCCCCGCAGGGCATGACCCTCACCGGTGGCACGGACGTGCAAAGCGACGCCACCGGCTACCACCAGAGCGCCACGCTCAGCTGGACGCCCACCACCCGCGACCTCGCCAACACCGAGATCCTCGTGCGCGTGATCGACAGCCGCGGCGGCGTCGCGCTGCGCCGCTTCACCATCGACGTGACCGGCGGCAACCACGCCCCGGTGCTCGGCACCGTCGGCGAGATCACCCTCGGCGAAGGCGAGACGCTCACCCTGCCGCTCGCCGCCGCCGATGCCGACGGCGAGCCCGTCACCGTCACCCTGCGCAACCTCCCGCCCGGCGCGCGCTACGACGCCGCCACCGGCCTGCTCACCTGGACCCCCAGCTACGACCAGGCCGGCGACTACGCCGACATCACCGTCGTCGCCAGCGACGGCAAGGCTACGGTGATGGAGCGCTTCACCGTCCACGTGCGTCAGGGCTACGCCAAGCCCGTGCTCGGCGAGATCCCCACGCAGACCCTGCGCGAAGGCGAACGCTACGCGCTGCAACTGCCCGGCAGCCTGCCGGGCGGGCTGCGCCAGGCCGACGGCACCACCATCACGCTCAGCTATCACAGCCCCTGGCTGCCCGGCGGGGCCACGCTCAACCCCGAAACCGGCTGGTTCGAATGGACCCCCGGCTACTCGCAGGCCGGCACGCTGCGCCTGCCGGTCACGCTCACCGCCACCTACACGCCGGCCAACGGCCGCGACCCCGTGCGCACCAGCGTAAGCCGCGAAGTCGTGCTGGACGTGCTCAACGCCAACGGCGCCCCGGTGTTCGATGCTGCCGAGACCTGGAACGTGTTGGAGGGCCAGCCGCTGCGCATCAGCGTGTTCGCCTTCGACCCCGACAACCCCGGCTTCGAGCCCAAGGTCCGCCTGTCGCCCACCGCGCCCGCCGCGGGCGGCGAAGGCAGCGTGGCGACCGTCAGCTACGAAGTGACCGGCCTGCCGCCCGGCGCCAGCTTCGACCCCGAGACGCTGGAACTCCTGTGGACCCCCGGCTATGCCCAGGCCGGCACCTAC
>CBINKC010000060.1:0-24587 GCA_966251135.1 uncultured Burkholderiaceae bacterium | reverse complement strand
CATCGACTACGGGCCCTTCGGGTTCCTCGATGAGTTCGACCCCGAGCACATCTGCAACCACTCCGACCCAGGGGGCCGCTACGCCTTTGGCCAGCAGCCGGGCGTCGCGTTCTGGAACCTGCATGCGCTGGCACAAGGCCTGCTGCCGCTGATCGAAGACGCTGACCTCGCCCGCGCCGCGCTCGAGCCCTATCGCAGCGAGTTCCCGCACGCCGTCACGGCACGCATGCGCGCCAAGCTGGGGCTCGCCAGCAAGCGTGAGGACGACGCCGATCTCATCGACGCGCTGATGCGCCTCATGGCGCAGGACCGCGTGGACTACACCATCGCCTTTCGCCGGCTGGCACGATTTCGCAGCGATGAGCAGGCCGGCAACGCAGAAGTGCGCGACCTCTTCATCGACCGCCCCGCGTTCGATGCCTGGGCAGCCCGCTACGCCGGGCGACTGCGTGCGGAAGGCAGCCACGACGCGACCCGCGCCGACGCCATGAACCGTGTGAACCCGAAGTACGTGCTGCGCAACCACCTGGCACAGCAGGCCATCGAACGCTCGCAGGCCGGTGACCACGCAGAGGTGCAGCGGCTCCTGCAAGTTCTGCAGCGCCCGTACGACGAACAGCCGGAACACGAAACCTACGCCGGCTTTCCCCCCGAATGGGCGCGGCACATCGAGGTGTCGTGTTCCTCTTGAGTGCAGAACGTACAGGAACTACAGGAACGTACAGGAGTCCCCATGAGCGACCACAAGGTACACAAGACCGATGAAGAATGGCGCGCCCAGCTCGACCCCGTGCAATACGAGGTCACGCGCCACGCAGCCACCGAGCGCCCCTTCTCCGGCAAATACTGGAACCATTGGGAGCCGGGCCGCTATCGCTGCGTGGGCTGCGGCGAGCTGCTGTTCGACTCATCCACCAAGTTCGACGCGGGCTGCGGCTGGCCGAGCTACTTCCAGCCCATCGAGAACGAGGCCATCGAGCGCGTGTCCGACACCTCCCTCGGCATGGTGCGCACCGAGGTCCGCTGCAACCATTGCGGCGCGCACCTCGGCCATGTGTTCGACGACGGCCCCGCACCCACCGGCGAGCGCTACTGCATCAATTCCGCGGCGATAAACTTCGAGCCCGCCGACCGGTGACCCCACCCTGCGCGACATGCGCACCGCGCTGCACCAGCGCGCCTCAGCCCCCGCCCGATGAAGCTTTTCCTCGACTTCCTGCCGCTCATCCTGTTCTTCGGCATCTTCAGTTACGCCGACCGCCACAAGGAATGGGCAGCGGAGTTCGCGAGCACATGGTTCGGCTTCATCGTGGCCGGTGGCGTGGTGCAAGCACAGGAAGCCCCGGTGCTGCTCGGCACCATCGTGATGACCATCGTGACCTTGGTGCAAGTGGCGGTGCTCAAAGCCACCCGGCGCCCGGTGCACCTGATGCTGTGGATCACCTTCGGCTTGGTCATCGTGCTCGGCGGTGCCACGGTGTGGTTCCACAACCCCATGTTCATCAAGTGGAAGCCCAGTCTGGCCTATTGGGCGCTGGGCGTCGCCTTCTGCGTGAGCCGCCTGTTTGGTAAGAACCTGCTGCAAGAGATGCTGGGCGGTGAGCTCGAGTTGCCGCCCTCCGTGTGGCAGCGGCTCAACTTCGCATGGATCGCCTTCCTGGCGCTCATGGGCCTGCTCAACCTTTATGTCGCGTATGCGTTCTCCACGGCCACCTGGGCCAGCTTCAAAGTCTTCGGCGCCACGGGGCTCATGCTCGCCTTCTCGATCGGCCAGGTGATCTACCTGAGCCGGCACCTCAAGCCCCCGGTCAGCGAAGGCAAGCCGCAGGAGCCGGCCTCCTCTTGAACCCCGCATTCAAAGCAACGCACCATGGCCGTCACCACACCACAGATCGACGCGGCGCTGCGCGAGGCGCTGGCCCCGCTGCAGCTGGAGATACGCGACGACAGCCACCTGCATGCCGGGCATGCAGGTGCGCGGGAAGGCCGCCATTTCAGCGTGCACATCGTCAGCGAGCGCTTCAACGGCTTGTCACGTTTAGCGCGCCATCGGCTCGTATATGATTCTTTGCACTCGTTGATGCCCCGCGGCATCCATGCCCTGGCAATCGATGCACGTGCCCCGGGCGAGTGCTGAACCTTTCCTCTTCCACACAGTCAACACCGCCTGCCCTACGGGCCGCATCCCCGGCAAGTTCCCCTGCTTTCCGAGTATCGAAAGGCTCCCGCCCCATGAGAAAACTGTCTGCCGCGGCCTGCGTGTCGCTCGCTCTCGCCGCGCCCCTGGCCGCACAAGCCCAGAACGTCGCCGTCGTCAACGGCAAGCCCGTCCCCAAGGCCCGGGTCGAGGCCCTTCTGAGCCAAGCCCTGCGCCAGGGCCAGCCGCGCACGCCTGAGCTGGAGAAGCAGGCACGCGATGAGGTCGTCCTGCGCGAGATGTTCATGCAGGAAGCCGAGAAGCGCGGCCTGGCTCAATCGCCCGATTACAAGGCGCAGATGGAGTTCGCGCGCCAGACCATCCTGATCCGCGAGCTGTTCGAGGACGAGCGCAAGAAGAACCCCGTGACCGACGCCGATGTCCAGGCCGAGTACGACAAGTTCAAGGCGCAGGCTACAGGCACCGAGTACCGCGCCCGCCACATCCTCGTGGAGAAGGAAGACGAGGCCAAGAAGCTGATCGCCGACATCAAGGCCGGCGCCAAGTTCGACGACATCGCCAAGAAGCACTCCAAGGATCCGGGCTCCGCTGCGCGCGGCGGCGACCTGGATTTCGCCAAGCCCGAGGCCTACGTGCCCGAGTTCGGCAAGGCCCTGGCGGCGCTGAAGAAGGGCGAGATGACGCCCACGCCGGTGAAGTCGCAGTTCGGCTACCACATCATCAAGCTCGAGGACACACGCGAGGCTCAGTTCCCGCCGCTCACCGAGGTGTCCGCGCAGCTCAAGCAGCGCATCGAACAGCAAAAGCTCGCCAAGTTCCGCGACGATGTGCGCGGCAAGGCGAAGACAGACTACAAGTTCGCGCCGCCGCAGGAACCGCAGGAACCGCAAGCGCCCCAAGAAGCACCGCAGCAGGAACAGCAGCCCAAGAAGTAAGGGCCTCGCTCTCCCGCCACCCACCCAACAGAAAGCGCCCCCCGGGGCGCTTTCTGTTTCTGAGCGCCCGCCCCCCGCGGGGTACAAGGAAACCTGGGGCGGCCCGGCGTTTCCTTGGGAGGGAAGAAAGAAGGTTACCCCTTGCGGGCCCTGCTCTTGGCCGCGGCGCCGCTTGTTGCTGAGCCACCCTGCTGGAGGGCCTCAGACATGCCGATCAGCACGCCGCTCACGAGTGTGTGATAGCTCTCGGCCAGGGCCTGTGCGGCCTTCAGGCTCGCAGCGCGGGTATCGCGGACGGCCGTCTGCATCTGCTCGGCGTACTCCTCCACGAGGGTGGCGGCCTGTGCACCCGAGGTGGTGCCCCCGGCCTGCAGCTTTTCCAGCACCTGCGCCCACGGCGCGCCCAGCTGGGCGCCGGCCATCCCGGCCGACTTCTTCACTGCGTCGATCAGGGCGTCTTCCATTTTCTCGAGTTCAGACAGGGCCTTCTTGAGGTTCTTCTCATGCAGGTCCACGCCTTGAGAGGCGAACTGCTGCAAGGCCAGCCGGTTGGCCTCGACCGCCTTGAGCAGCGCGTCGTCCATGCCCGACACGGCGCTGTTGAGCAGGTTCTCGACGTCCACGTCCTGCAGGTTGCTTTGCGCTACACCGGTGCTGGCGGCCTTGGTCACCGTGGCAAGCACGTCCTTGATGTTCTTCAGGCTCAACTCGCGCCCCTGCAGGGCACCAAGCGTGGCCTGCCGCACGGCCTGCCGCAACTGCTCGCCCTGCTGGGCTGTGGCGCTGGCGAACATCTGGACCAGGGCCTCCTGGTCGATCACGCCCTTCATGGACTGCTCCTTCTGGTGAGGATCAGGCGAGCGTGGCATCAATTGCACGGCTGGGCACTAAGCCCATGCCCTCTGGCGCGGGCTGCCGTCCGCGCCGACAGGTGAGTTTTGAGACGCCCGCAGAGGGCCCTGCTGGATTCACGGCTTAGTAGAACGCAGGGCGGCAGGGCGAAGCGTTCCGCATTGCGGCGAGAGACCAGTGGCCGCTCAACGCCACTTGGTGGGTGACAGGGGTGCAGCGGATGCGGTCGGTCGACTTCAGACTTCGTGTTCGCGGTACCGGCCACTTACCGGTTACTGGCCCACCCGGGTGATCGCATCGCCAATGACCGGTTTCGAAGGTGCTGCTGACTTTGAATGAGCAGCAGCCAGTTCTGTCCCCGAGTCCCGAGTCGTTCTCGGAGCCGAATGTCTGCTGCGCCACCTATCGAACTTGCGCACGCGACCCATCGGCAACATCCACCGTCCACCGTCCTGAAGGCGGCCCCACAAGGCCGTCGGGCGACTCCAAAAGGAGCCACCCGACGGTGCCCCGCAACGTGGGTCACCGATTGAGCGCGTGGGCAGGTCTGCGAGTGAGTTGCTTCGCCATGGGTGACCGAACTACACCGACGATTACGGCAGAGCGAGCCACATCCAGTCAGGGCCGTGCTGTTGGCGGTGGCCGACGAAATCGGGTGCGGTTCGGCGCGCAGCAGTTGCGCGCGGCGTCACCGCACTGGCTGCGTCACGTTCCGACCTCTTTCAGCTTTTCCAAGAACGCTTGCTCCAAGGCCTCTGCGCCCTTGCCGTAGTGGGCTTCTCGATGATGCTCGGGACAGAGCGCGATCACGTTGTCGACTCGATCGGGTCCCTGCGCCGACAACGCGATGACGTGGTGCGCCTCCACGTAGTACGACCCATCGGTCATCTCAAAGCCGCGCGCCCTGCAGTACTCGCAGTGCCCATGGGCTCGGCGGATCACATAGTCCCGCACCGCTGGGTCGCGGCGGTACCCCGATCCACCCTTGGTGGGCGTCCGCGCCGGCGAGGAACTGCCGGACGGGGGACTACCGAGATCGTCAATCGCGCTGTCGAAGGGAGTCGCCACGCCGTGACGGCCCGCGGCAACTTCTACTGCGGGGATCTCGCCTACCAGCGTGGCGACCACCCGGTCATCCTCTTCGGAGAGCCTAAGCACCAGAAGCTGATCCTCATCGAAGTACCGGCGTTCGCGTGTCGCAGCGAGCAGGTCTTTGGCCTCGCAGCGGACGCCATAGGCGGCATGTCCGGCGATCATCACATCCTTAAGCACCTGTTTCAGCTCCGTGGCCCCGGCGCGCTTGTCCTCGGCGCCGCGAACCCAATTCCACAGAACATAGCGATCACCGTGCAGCTCGTCCGCCCAGATGGTGAAGAGTGCGAACCCGCGCTCGCGGTTGTACCCGCACCAACGATCCCGGGGGTTGGTCAGCTCGGCGCCGAGAAACGCGCAGAAGTCGGAGAACGTTCGAGTGTTCTTTCGGGGCAAGGGTTGCGGCGTGACAGGCTGCAGCGTTTGAGCGGGCGCAGACGTCGATGCTGTCGGTGTGAGTGTGGGCGCGGAAGCCGCTGCGGCTGCCGGCGCTGATCCAACGAACGGGTTGAAGGGATACCTAACCTCCTTCAAGAGGCGCTCGGCTTGCTTCACCAGGATCGGGTCGATGAGCGTACGCCACCGGGTCTCGACGACCAGCGCTTCGACGGTCAGATCTAGGCGACCCAGTTGGAAGAGGCGCGTGAAGCCTTCCGACGGTTTGCCCTTCGCGAGCAGCTGGCGCACGGTGGCATCGCCCCCCTGCGATCCCAGCATCTGCTTGAACTTCGTGGGCCGGTAGCCCAACGCTTCCGCCTCGGCCGCCTTCTGGTTCAGAAACTCGGTGAACGCAATGTCCTCATCCCGCGTCATCATTTAACGTCACTCCTCGTGTGCCGACGATGATCTCCCATCATGCTTGATCTCATTGCTCCTGGCAGCGGCTGCTCCCTCAGGACTGCTTCTGTCCGGAACTGCGAGTCTGCCCCTACGCTGGATATAGCTGCCGTTCGCGGGCGGCCGCCCCCGCACTGAGCAAGGGTGGCCAATCGTCCGCCGGATCGGATCTCCGTTTGCTCGGAGGTTTCCAGCGCGTCATCGACGTCGATCCCGAGGTATCTCACCGTCGATTCCAGCTTGGAATGTCCAAGCAGCAGTTGCACGGCGCGCCGGTTCTTGGTGCGCCGGTAGATCAGCGTTGAGCCGGACGCGCAGGGCCCGGGTGTCCTTCGGCTTGAAGGGCGCTCTCTGCCCGACGATCTTCCCCTCGTTCCACGGCTCGCGATGAACTGTGTTGCCTGTCGTTCCCATGATGGTCTCCGGTCGAGTAATGGGCCGAACAGAATGCGCTTTCGCGCCATTACCCCGCAACCTGCCAGCAGGGCTCCGGAGAAGGAACGGGCTCGTGCTGACCGTCAGCTTGCGAGCACGTCTGCCGACTCACTGTCCCGGCCATGAGCTGCCTGCCACGACAGTCGGCTTTCGGGCTGCCGGCTGGCTTCGCAATGACCGTCTACACGCTGACCATTGTTCAGGGGGCACCGCGCCACGCGGAAAATATCGCGAAGGCCGCCGCAGGAGCCTCATCAACTTCCTGTAGGCTCAGTACGGTGGAACCTGCGCCTGTTGCCGAGCTGGCGAAGCTCTCACCGATGGTGAGAAGAGCGTGCCTTCGCCACGACCTTAACGTGCCACAACGGCAGGAAGCGACTGACGGATGGCATCAGCGAGACCCTGAACTGAACCTGTCCTGAGAACACGGACGAGCCACTCCTCAAAAGGATCCTTCTTAGTCGACTTGAGGTGCTTGGCAGCCGCAGCAATGAATGGCCCCTTGCCGTCGAAGTACTTCAGCATGGCAGGCAAATCTTTGGCACGCAGCGCAGTTTCCAGCTTGGCGTTCGCTTCTTGCGCGAGCGCCTTCACATCAACGGCTTGTGTTCGTGCCTGGTACTCGATCGCCAATTGATCAGGCGTCGTGGCATCGCTGAGATCGATTTTCTTCAAGGTTCGGTCAATACGTCGCCGACAGTGCTGCAACACGGTCGCTCCGATCGTCCCAGAAGCCGCAGCGACGAGCTCGTCGCAGAGCGCTGCCAGCCGCTGTTCGAGAGCGTCGCCGTGAAAGCCTTCACTCCTCGCGATGACATTGGCGACGGCCGGTAGCAAAACAAGATTTTCGATTTCGGACACGGGAAGCACGCCGACCCCGTGCTTCGTCATGGCGGTGACCTCCTCTGCCGTGTAGTCGTCTGCATCGACGAGACCAGCACAGGTCACCCGTGTCAACGCCGCGTTGCGTCGCATCGTGACCACGGAGTGAATAACTTCCTCGCATGAGCCACGTGGGATCACCGTCCACTCAGGGAAGCAGGCCCTGAAGACAGCGGAATCAAGGCTGTCTCCGCTGCCCTCTACGAAGAGGACTGGGCGACGGCTCCCAAGGATTAGAGTGACAGTGGCCTCATCAAAGCCTGTGTCCTCCGGTACCTGCTCCACGCCCCAGACGGGCCCCTGCCTGTAGCTCTTGATCACGAACTTTTGACCGAGTCGGTGGGCGGCAAAGTTCAAGTCATGGGTGATGAACACAAAGCTGCAGTCTTCGCGGGCAGCCTGCACCTCGTCCCACATCTTTCCCAAGATGGACGGGTGAACGTGCAACTCCGGCTCGTCGATGACGAGGACGGCATTGGCAGGCGCCATCAACGCTTGACCGAGCATGTAGAAGACCGCACGCTCGCCGTCGCTCATCTCCGCTGCCGAGTAAGCTGTGCCATCTGCGCTGACATCGACGCCGTCGCCTGTGAGCAGCAGTTTCCTCGTGGGAAGCAGTCGCTCCCACATAGTCTTGAGTTGCTCGAACTTGGTTGGCACAACCTCGCAAAGGCTACCTGAGCGCACCGCGGTGTGCGTCTTAAGGGCCCTGTTACTCTGCTCAGCAAAGAGCGCCTGTAGTAGGAAGTCGAAGTCGTTGAGCAGATAGACCGCTGCCTGACTTCCCCATCTATTGCTTTCGCGGTGGGTCAGTTGGTAGACCTTGTCCGAGCCGCCGAACCGCAAGCCACGCAGTGCGGCTTCCTCGCTGATCTTCGGAACCTCGGGATTTAGAGCAAGCGCCCGGTGCGCACCAATGCGATGCGCACTAACACCGAGCGACTTCTCGATTTCTACCGCAAGGCGTGTCTTCCCAGCGCCGTTCGCGCCGACGAAGACGGCGGTTGCGCCAGGCTCCAACGCCAACGTCGTGGGGCCTTGTTCTGAGGGAATCTGGAAAGAGAACGTCACAGTCGCGCTCCTCCACGCAACCAAAGGGGCGTGAAGCTTACATAACTCGAGCCCCTTCGAATGCACCAACATGCACCCACATCGGCGCAAAGCCGCAGTATTGGGATTCAAGGGGGATGGCTGATGGCACCGACCGGCCGACACGCCAGCGTCTGCTTCCGCGTCGTGAGCCAAAGACGCCGACCAACTGCAACGGTCGGTACCACCATAAGGCGGCCGCAGAGAGCAGACATAGCCGCGGGCTTGGTCGACACGTCGTCCGCCGGCATCGACAGCACGGCTGTGCGGCAGCTTCCTGGGCACTGCGGCCATACGGCCCGGCATAGATTGAACGGCCGGTCCCGGCGGCCACCGCCACTCGCCTTCGCGAAACGACCGGCCGCACCAGTCTTAAGCCGGCATCCGGCGACAGCGCCTCCGACGTTGGCGGCTCTGAAGATGGGACCGGCGGCGCACCCGTTCACACCAGCCAAGACTTCCCCCAATTCCTCCCTCCCGCACCTATCCCAAGAATCCGGGCGAATGAAACCCCTCGCTGAAGTGCGCGCCCAGGTCGATCCGTTCACCGCCAGCTACGACTAAGAAGCGCAGGATCGGCTCTGGGCCGCTCATGCTCGATCCGAAGCCGCTGCGAGAAATGCCTGTCCTACGACCACATCCGAGAGATCGCGGACTTGAAACACCTGGCGCGGCTCAGCGATATGGTGCTCGACGACTATGCGATCGAGGCGGAAGCGGAGGACGATCTGTAGCCGGGTCAAGGTGTCGGCACGCAGGCCGCACCCCTCGACGGCCTCCGCAATAGCTCCGCCACAGTGTCTGCGGCATGTCACTTACGGGCTTGTTTCTCTTGCAACGGCTGCTGACCGCCCGTGGGCTGGTGTTCCTGTGGCTGGCTTCGAAATCGCCACAACCCGGCGAGGGTCTGGATGGACGCCTAGGCAGCGGATGTCTAGATTGGCAGGCGGGCCGCCTCATGCTCTGGCATGACGAATCAGGAAAGGAGACTCGCTGTGTCCGACGATCCATTTGCGCAGCTCAAGGTTGCCCAGCGAGAAGGATGGTCGCTATTCGCGCCGCTCGAAGCCATTACGACGGCGACCGCGGCAGAGCTGGTCAAGCACGCCCGCATACGCGAGGGGCAGACGGTGCTCGACGTGGGTTGCGGCACCGGCGTGGTCGCCCTGACCGCCGCGCGCGCAGGAGCGAAGGTCAGCGGACTCGATCTTTCTCCCGTCCTGATCGAGCATGGCAGGAGGCATGCGGCACTCGCTGGCGTCGATGTCGATTTCAAGGAAGGCGACGTGGAAGCCCTGCCTTATGGGGACTCGACGTTCGATGTCGTGATCAGCCAGTTCGGTCACATGTTCGCGCCGAGGCCGGATGTCACGATCGCCGAGATGCTGCGAGTGCTCAAGCCGGGCGGCACGATCGCGTTTTCCACGTGGCCGCCGGAACACTACGTGGGGCAGATGTTTGCGCTGGTCGGCAAGTTCGTGCCGCCACCTCCTGGCGCTGCGCCGCCGCCCCAGTGGGGTGATCCCAACATCGTGCGTCAACGACTGGGCGATGCGGTTACTGACGTCGTGTTCGATCGGTCAGTCATGGTGTTTCCTACCTTGAGTCCTCAGCACTATCGCAAGGTGATCGAGGAAACCCTCGGCCCTGTGGCAAAACTTGTCGCCACCTTAACGACAGAGCCGGCCAGGCTCGCGGCCTTCAGGGCGGAGCTGGAGGCCCTCATCGCGTGCCACTTCGAGAACAACGTGGTGCGACAGCACTACCTCATGACCCGCGCGACGAAGAAATAGCCAATAGCCAATAGCCAATAGTCGAAGGACAGCCAGTTCCGGCGATCTGCACACAGCGCTCAGGCGAGCACCGCCTCCCCTGCATCCACCCGGCCGGCCTCGATGTGCAGCCGGCGGTCGCAGCGCCGCGCGATCGCTGCATCGTGCGTGACGAGCACGAGCGTCGTGCCGGCCTCCCGGTTGAGGTCGAACATCAACTCCATGACCTTCTCGCCGGTGGCGAAATCGAGGCTGCCGGTCGGCTCGTCGGCCAGGAGCACGGCCGGGCGCACGACGAAGGCGCGCGCCAGCGCCACGCGCTGCTGCTCGCCCCCGGAGAGGACCTTGGGGTAGTGGCGCAGCCGCTCCCCCAGCCCCACGCGCCGCAGCATCTCGGTGGCCAGCGCTCGCGCATCGCCGCGGCCCTGCAGCTCCAGCGGCAGCATCACGTTCTCCAGCGCGGTAAGGTTGCCCAGCAGCTGGAAGTTCTGGAAGACGAACCCCACCTCGGCCGCGCGCACCGCGGCGCGCGCATCTTCGTCGAGCGCGAAGAGGTCGGCACCCGCCAGCCGCACGGTGCCCCGCGTGGGCCGGTCGAGCCCCGCCATGATGGACAGGAGCGTGCTCTTGCCCGAACCGGAGGCGCCCACGATGGCGGCCGACTGCCTGGGCTGCAGGGTGAAATCGATGTCGTCGAGAATGGTCAGCGTGCCGGTGGAGTCATGCACCTGCTTGGTGACGCGCTCCACGGAGATGATGGGTGAGCTCATGAACGAAGTCCCTGGGGTGGATGCCTGTCGCCGACGCTGGCTGATGCACTGTAGCGTGCTCGCCTCTGCGGCCTGCGGGCTGCCTGCAATGGCCGCACGTTCCGCTGCGGGCAAGCCGGCCACGATCCTGGTGGTCGGCGACAGCCTGTCGGCCGAGTACGGCATCGGGCGCGGCAGCGGCTGGGTGTCCTTGCTGGAGCAGCGGCTCGCCGGCACGAAGCCGACCGCCCGCGTGATCAACGCAAGCGTGAGCGGCGACACCACCTCGGGCGGGCGTTCACGCCTGCCAGCGCTGCTCACCCGCCACCAACCCACGCATGTCGTCCTGGAACTGGGGGCCAACGACGCGCTGCGCGGGCTGCCGCTGGAGATGACACAGGCCAACCTGGCCGCGATGGTCCGCGATGCCCGGGCCACCGGCGCGCGGGTGCTGCTCATCGGCATGCAACTGCCACCCAACTATGGCCGCAAGTACAGCAGCGACTTCGCCGCGGTCTTTGGCAAGGTGGCGCGCAGCGAGGGGGCGGCCCTCGTGCCGTTCATGCTCAAGGGCGTGGCCGACGTGCCTGAGGCAGAGTCGCTGTTCCAGCCCGACCGCATCCATCCGCTGGCGCAGGCCCACCCGATCATCCTCGCGAACATCTGGCCGGTACTGGCGCCGATGCTGCGATGACGCCGGGCCCCGAGGGTGGGCCCGGGTTGCGGCTGCGGCTACTGCGCGTTGCGGATGACGTCGCCCCAGCGCCGCATCGCCCCTTCGTTGGTCTGAGCAGGCGGCGCGGTCCGCTCGACCGCGCGTGCGGCGGGCGCAGGCCGGGCGGTTTGCGGGGCGACAGGCGCCGGGACGGCGGCGGGCTGCGGGTTGGGCACGGGCCTGAGGCCGGAGTGGCCCGGCCGCTCCGCATCGCCCGAGCGCCGCAGGGGCTGAACGGCAGGAGGCATCTGGGCGGCCGGTGCCGCGGGCGTGACGACCACGGCCGGCGGGGCGCTGCGCACCTCGGGCGGGGGCGCGAAAGCCGGACGCGGCGCTTCCATGTGCGGCCGGCTGCGCACGACGTCCGGCACGTCGCGCAGCGACTGCGAGGGCGGGCGTGGATCGTCTCGGTTGCCGCGACGATCCGCGTCGCCGCCGGCCCGTTCGCGCGGCCACGGCGTGGGGCGCGCATCCCGCTCGCCGACAGCGGCAGGCGGCATGGTTTGGCCCTCTTCGTGCCGCGGCGCGCGAGGCGACGGAAAGACCCGCCGGGCCTCCGGTGCATCCGCAGCCGGCGGCGGCATGAAACCAGAGCCGGAGTGCTGCTCACGCGGCGGCAGCGGCCGGGGAACGATCCTGCGCTCATCGGTCATCGGGGGACGCGGGGCTTCCCGCTCCAGGGTGCGCGGGGGCGGAAGTCCTCGCGTGGCCCGATCCTCGCCGAGCCCCGGCCAGGCGCGCGGGTCGCGCGAGTCGCGCGGTGGCGGTCGAGACGAGCCTTCACCACGCTCGTCGGGCTCTCGGTGGATGCGCATCCGGCGCACCTCGGCCGGCGGCACGGCGGGTGCAGCGACGGGCGGCGAGGGAACGACGATGCGCCGCTCGGACTGCTGCGCCAGCTGCCGCACTTGAAGCGAGTTTCGCAGTGGCGCTGCGATGGGCGCCACGGGCCGGCGCTCGGTCATCACCTCCCGCGGCACGATCGTCAGCGCGTGCGGGTATCGACGGTTGCGGTAGTCGATGCGCGTGACGGCGTCTTTCGGGTTCTGGATGATCGTCGTCACGTTGGTGATGGTCCTGACGTGGGTGACGTTGACCTGCTGCACGTAGCGCGGCGTCACGCGGCGCGGGTAGGCGGGCACGTACACCTCGCGTGGCGCCAGCGGGAACCAGCCGACGCCCGGCCGGCTGCCCACGGAGATGGACACGCTCAAATGCGGCCCGCCGATCCACCCCACCAGCGCCGGGGCGTACACGGGCCGGCGCACATAGGTGCCGGGCACCCAGCACCAGCTGTTGCGCCACCACGCCCAGCGGCCATAGTGGAAGGGCGCGAAGCCCCAGGGCATGTCGTCGACCCAGGTCCAGCCCCAGGGGCTCACCCAGGCCCAATGCCCGGCGCCGTAGGGCGCCCACCCGTAGGGCACGTCACGGGGGATCCAGACGGCGCCGTAATCAGGTGACTGCTCCCAGCGTCCATAGCGGTCGAGGTCCTCGGCGCCCGTCATCTCAGGTGATACGTAGCGCGACGCGGCGCTGCGCGGGTCGCGCCTGTCCTGCTCGGCGGCCCAGGAAGCGAAGTTGTCGTGCTTGGGCTCGGTGATGGTGTATTGCGCGGCACCACCGACCATCCAGAACTCCGCGCGCTGGCCGGTGTACACGGTGAGCGCGCTGCCCGGGCCCTCATAGACCGCCTCGCCGTTCCAGACGGTGACGTGACTGGTCTCGTCGAAGCGATCGAAGCGGTAGCGGCCGGCACGGGGTGCAAGGAAACGGCCTTCGGCGGTGCGCAATTCGAACTCGCTGGCCGCCTCGCTGCTGCGCAGCCGCACGGCAATGGAGCCGCCGTGCAGGTGCAGCGCCATGCGTGTGTCGTCGATACGCAGGACTTCCAGTTCGGTCCCGGAATCGAGCCGCACGGTGGTCGATCCGATGCGGACCTCGGCGCGTGCGCCAGCGTCGGTGGACAGGCGGTCGCCAGTCGTGAGGGGGCGGTTGCGCACGGCATCGACCCACTCGCCGGCATCGGGCGTGTACAGCCACACCTGGCCGCTCAGCTCGCCCAGGCGCCCCACCCTCCCCGGCGGATCTTCGGAGGCAACCGCCGTTGCGCAAAGCAGGAACGCCATGGCGCACAAAGCCTGTCGGCTCACAAAGGTGGCGAGGAAGTGGGTCAGCTTCATTGGAATGCCTCGTGTCGGCCTGCTCCCCGGTCCAACGCGGCCCGGGGGCCTGCCGCTGACGGTAGCACCCCGCGGCAACGGAGATTTACATCGCGGAAATGTGGGGACTGCCGGATGGCTTCTTAGCCTCTCGGTCAGACCGAATGTTGTCGGTGGAGAAGGAACCGCGCAAGGAACGTTGGAATCGTCTCCGGCACCTCGTTGCGCGGTACCCCCCAGCAGCACAGCAGCAGGGCTGCCCCCCCAATTTCGTCTTCCAAGGGCCGATGGTTCTCACTTCCACTTAACCTTCGGTCTCCATGCCAGTCATGCGAACTTGGCATGTCACGGGAGGGAGCTGCATGGTCGCATCGAGGAGAAACCTGGTCGCCTGGGTCGCCGTCTTGGGCTTGTCCAGCCCGATGACGTTGGCGGCAGGCCAGATTGAATTTCCAAGTGCCCCGCAGACCCGGGCCGAGTGCAGCCGGGCGCGTGAGACCGCGATGCAGCTTCCTCGCCAGCAGCACGCGGCGGCCGACGCGGCGCTGGCGCAGCGCAACCAGGTCCAGCGTCAACTCCTGAGCGCCTGTGTAGCTTCGCGCATGGAGTCGCGGCAGTACTGGGCGTGCGTCGAGCCGTATGACCGCGAGATCAGTCGGCTGCATGCCGTCGCAAGCCAGCACTTCGCCGAGCGGGACCGCCTTCAGAAGATCGTCGATACCGCCGAGCGCCAGTGCGACCAGGTGGCACGCGCCAACGAGCACCGTGTTGAACAGGAGAAAGCCCGCGAAGCCGAGTTGGCCCGCCAGAAGCGCGAGCAGCTGACCCGCCAGGAAGACGCGCGACGTGCCGCCGAGCGCGACGCGCAGCGTCGCGCCGAAGCCGAGCACGAACGCATCGTGCAGACCCGCCAGCGCGAGACCGAGTCGCAGCGCCAGTTGCAGCAGCAGCAGCAGCAGCAGGCCGAGGCGCAGCGGCAAGCCCACCAGCGCACTCTGTCCGCGCGCTTGGCCGAGGCGACCTCCAACCCGCACGGCGTCGCCGCGGCCAACGCATGGCGTGACCGCGCGGCGAGCGTGCAAGGCAAGGGCGAGACGGCGAAGGAAATCGTCGACGCGGCATACGAGGCCAAGGCCGGCACGGCCCTGCGCAATGCCGGTCTCGTGGGCGTCAACGCGGCGGTCTCGGAATCGTCCAGCGCCCTGGTCGACGCGGCCTACGCCAAGCGCAACGATGCGTTCGACGACCGCGTGGCCTCGATCTTTTCGGGGGCGAACGCATTGCGCGCCGCCAACGGTGCCGTCAACCCCGTGGCCTCCGCGGTGGCCGACGAGTCGATGAAGCGGGCCGAGAGCATGGCCCAGCAGATTACCGGCGACATGAAGGCGGTCACTGCGCAGATCGACGGCTTCAAGGTCGAGCCGGGCCAGACCCGCAGCACGCCCTTGCCCAGCGGCACGCCGGTGGTGGTGGCGCCGGGGGCCGACCGCGATCCGCCCCCTGAGGGCCCGGTCCTGCGGCGCGGCCAGACCACGGCCACCGCGCTGTTCCAGGACGCGGCGGCGCAGGCCGATGCCACCGCGCGACGCGACGCCGAGGTCCGGCGCATTCAGCAGCAGGGCGATGCCGAGTCGCTGCTGCGCTTAGCCGAGCGGCAGAGCGCGAGCGGCCAGACCAGCGAGGCGCGGCAGACCATGCTCACGCTGGCGCGCCGCTTTCCCGACAGCCCCTATGCCGCGGCCGTGCAACGGCAGCTCGCAGGCGAGGCACGCCAGCGTGAGCAGCAAGAGCAGGCGCAGCGCGAGGCCGCGGCCGCCCGGCAGCGCGCGGCCGAAGTGCAAGCCTTGCGCGAGGCACAAGCAGCCGAGCAATCGCGTCAAGAGATGCGGCAAGCGCTTCAGCAATTCCAGCAGGCGGTGGAGCAGGCCGTGCAGCAGCGCAACGAGCGCAAGTCGGGCGGCGGCGGGCTGGGTGGGGGCAACGGCCCCTGCCCACCGGGCCGGAATTTCGTGAATGGTTCGTGCGTGACGGGAGTGGCGCAATGAAGACGCTTTTTCGTAATCCACGCCCATGGCGTCTCGCCGGCTCGCTCGTGTGGGCCATGGGCCTGCCGATGCTTGCACAGAGCCAGACGTTGACCAAAGAGCAGTGGACCGAGATCACTACGCGTGCCAGCCAACTGCGCAACGAGGCGCAAAAGCGCATCGAGCAGTCGTGCGGCCCCGTGAGAGAGACCATCACCGTGCCAGCCGTACACGGCCCCTCGACCGAGGACATCATGGATGGCAAAGCCGAGGCCGGCGCGTCGCGTGCCGGCAGCAAGCCGGTCACGCTGGGCGTCATCAGCTGGACGGGCGGCTGCAAGGACGGTGTGCGCGACGGCGAAGGCACGCTGAGCGAGTTCAGCGAAGACACCCTTACGGAGATCGGGCTGACCCAGCCGCAGCGCACCGAGGTGGTGTCACAGGGCCTGGTCGTCATGGGCCATAAGCTTGGGCCCTGGCGCTTCGAGAGGCACACGGCGCTGACCGAGCTGGCTGGCGTGTATGTCATCCACGGTCTGCCGGAGGGCGGCTACTTTCTCAAGCAGGCCGACGGCTCGTTCCAGCCCACGACCTTCGCCGTCGTTGGCGGCAGCAGGCGGATCGTGCCGCTGGAATCGCGCGGCCCCGTCAGCGTGGCGCAGGTCGAGACGGCGATGGCACAGACACGCCGGCGGTGGGAGCTGGCGGCCTCGGGGCTGAACGGCACCGAAACCCCGCCCGCGATGACCATCGAATCGTCGCTGCTCACCGACCTGCTCAAAGGCAAGCAGGCCCGTCTGGCGGCGAACCGCCAACTGGGCGACACGCGAGGCAAGGGGCTGGTGGTCGTACTGTCGAACCGCACCATGACCTCGCTCGATCGCATGGACGAGTTCGGTCGCATCGTGAACGCGTGGGCAGCCGAGCAGAGCGATGCCAGCGTGCGCAACGCGGCCAGCAGCGTGGCACGCGTCATCGACAAGAAAGCCTTCGTCGAAGGGCTGACCTTGAAGCTGCGCGAGCGCTTCAAATCGGTCAGCGCGGCAGAGGATCTGTCGGGCATGGCCGCACGCCCCGGCGACATGGCGCTGGTGCTCGACGTCGTTTTCGAGCACCAGGCCCAGGAATTCCTGACGACCCAGCAGGCCGACGCCGCCCGCTCGTGGGCCGACTTCTCACGGAGGTATTCGAAACCCGAGGAGTTCGTGAACGCGGCGCCCGCCATCAAAACCAGCGTGTCGTTCCTCATCTTGAATGACCAGCTCGAAGTCGTGATGTCGCATGCTCAGAACCCGCAGCCGCTTTCGCTACCCCGCGCCCAAGAGGGCTCGGGATCGAACGCCAACGAGCGCAGGGCGAACGGCTTGGCGCACGCGCTCGATCGGGCAGCCTTCAGCTTGAACCAACGATTCAGCCACGCGAAGCAGACTCGCCACGACGGACAGCTATACGACAACATCAATGTGTGCGATTGGATGTTCCAGATCATGGACGCAAATCGCACGCGGTGAGTCGCCTCATGGAGTCATTCACCCGAACTCACTCGTCCTCACCCGAATCCATCCCCGGAAACAGCACGCTGGTGAAACCGAACTGCGTGAAGTCGCGCATGCGCATGGGGTAAAGCTTGCCGACCAGGTGGTCGCATTCGTGCTGCACCACCCGTGCATGGAAGCCTTCCGCTTCACGCTCGATCAGTCGCCCCTGCGGATCGAAGCCGCTGTAGCTGACGCGCTTCCAGCGAGGGACCATGCCGCGCAAGCCAGGAACTGACAGGCACCCCTCCCACCCCTGCTCCTCTTCATCGCCCTGCGGCACGATGCATGGGTTGATCAACACCGTCTGCGGCACGGCGGGCGCATCGGGATAGCGCGGATTCTGCTGAGAACCGAAGATCACCACCTGCAGGTCAACGCCGATTTGCGGCGCCGCCAGGCCCGCACCTCGCGCATCCTGCATGGTGTCCAACATGTCGGCGACCAGCGCATGCAGCTCGGATGTGTCGAAACGCTCCACCGGCCGCGCCACGCGCAACAGCCGCGCATCGCCCATCCTCAATATCTCGCGCACGCTCACGAAGTTCCGCCTTCCAGCAAGGCCTTCAGCCCGGGTTCGTCCAGGATCGGCACGCCGAGTTCCTGAGCCTTGTCGAGCTTGCTTCCGGCATCCGCACCCGCCACGACGTAGTGCGTCTTCTTCGAGACCGAGCCGGCCACCTTGCCGCCCGCCGCCTCGATCAGATCCTTGGCTTCGTCGCGCGTCATGGTGGGCAAAGTCCCGGTCAGCACGAACGTCCTGCCGGCCAGCGGCTTGGGCGAGCGATCGGCGGTGCCGTCGTGCTCCTCCCATGTGATGCCGGCCGCGCGCAGCTGCTCGACCACCTCGCGGTTGTGCGACTGCTGGAAGAAGGTGTGGATGCTTTGCGCGACCACGGGGCCGACATCCGCCACCTCCAGCAACTGCTCCACGCTGGCATCGAGGATGCGATCGAGCGAGCCGAAGTGCTTGGCGAGATCGCGCGCCGTGGATTCGCCCACGTGGCGGATGCCCAGTGAAAACAGGAAGCGCGCCAGGGTCGTGTGCTTGCTCTTTTCCAGGTTCTGCACGAGGTTGGTCGCGCTCTTTTCCGCCATGCGCTCCAGCGCGCACAGCTTGGCCACGCCCAGCTTGTAGAGCTCGGGCAGCGTGCGCACGATGCCGTTGTCCACCAGCGGGTCGACCAGCTTCTCGCCCAGGCCCTCGATGTCCATGGCGCGCCGACCGGCGAAATGCAGGAGGGCCTGCTTGCGCTGCGCCGGGCAGAACAGCCCCCCACTGCAGCGCCAGTCGACCTCGCCCTCCTCGCGCTCGATGTCGGCCCCGCAGGCCGGGCACTTGCCCTGCAGGCGCTGGTAGAGATCGAACCGGGGCGCGTCGGCAGGCCGCTTGTCGGCCACCACCGCCACCACTTCGGGAATCACGTCACCCGCGCGCCGCACGATCACCGTGTCACCGACGCGCACATCCTTGCGGTCGATCTCGTCCTGGTTGTGCAGCGTGGCGTTGCTCACCGTCGTGCCGCCCACGAACACCGGCTGGAGCTTGGCCACCGGGGTGAGCTTGCCCGTGCGGCCCACGTACACCCCGATGTCCAGCAGCGTGGTCATCTGCTCCTGCGCCGGGAACTTGTGCGCCACCGCCCAGCGCGGCTCGCGCGACACGAAACCCAGCCGCTGCTGCAGCGCGCGGTCGTTGACCTTGTAGACCACGCCGTCGATGTCGAAGGGCAACTGGTCGCGCAGCTGGCCGATGCGCCGGTGGAACGACACCAGCCCCTCGGCGCCTTGCACCACCGCGCGCTCCTTGTTGACCGGCACGCCAGCCGCCTCCAGCTGGTCGATGGCCGCGCTGTGCGTGGGCGGCAACTCCCAGCCGCGCACGTCGCCCACCCCGTAGGCAAAGAACTTGAGCGGGCGCCGCGCGGCGATGGACGGGTCGTGCTGGCGCACCGCGCCGGCCGCGGCATTGCGCGGGTTCACGAAGGTCTTCTCGTGCTTCGCCCCCTGGGCGATCAGCTGGCGCTGGCGCTCGTTGAGCGCCTCGAAGTCGTCACGCCGGATGTAGACCTCGCCACGCACATCGAGCACCTCGGGCGGCGGACCCTTCCAGCGCAGGCGCAGCGGCACCTGCTGCAGCGTGCGGATGTTCTGCGTGACGTCCTCGCCAGTCTCGCCGTTGCCGCGGGTGGCGGCCTGCACCAGCACGCCGTGCTCGTAGCGCAAGTTCACCGCCAGGCCGTCGAACTTGAGTTCCACGGCGTACTCGATGGGCGGGTCGGCGGGCGAGAGGCCCAGCTCGCGACGGATGCGCGCATCGAACGCTGCGGCGCCGCTCGGCTCGGTGTCGGTCTCTGTGCGGATGGAAAGCATCGGCACTGCGTGCCGCACCGGCGTGAAGCCCTCCAGCACCTTGCCGAGCACGCGCTGCGTCGGCGAATCGGCGGTGAGCAGCTCGGGGTACACCGACTCAAGCGCCTGCAGCTCCTGGAACAGCCGGTCGTACTCGGCATCCGGGATCTCCGGCGCATCGAGCACGTAGTAGCAGTGGGCGTGGTGGTGCAGCAGCTCGCGCAGCTCGGCCGCGCGCTTCGACGCAGCCACCAGCTCCGGGGACTCCTCGCGCGCCGTCACCGCAAGACCGCTCAGAAGGTGTGAATGAATCCGGCGTGGCCGAGCAGCGCGCCGGAACGTGCCCAATCAAGGCGCAAAGCACAGCCGTAGCTCGGGCTACGGCGAGCATTTGCAACGCAGAGTGGGCGCGTTCCGGCGTGATGAGCGGGCATGTCGGATTCGTTCACACCTTCTCAGCTGAAGAGCCGCCGTGCCGCGGGTGAGCCGGCCGCGAGGTCGCGCGCCGCGAGCTTGCCGTACAGCTGCTCCAGCTCGGCGGCGATGGCGTCGAAGCCCTCGGGCGAGAGCGGGCGGCCGTGGTCGTCGACGATGGCGGCATCCATGCCCAGCGACAGCGCCTGCGCGCTGGCCTGCCACGCGGTGAACGGCTCGGCCGCCGGCTCCGTCTGAGGCACATCGAAGCTCAAGGTCACGTCGCGGAGCGCCGCGCGGTTGGGGTCGTCGTCGAACGCGGCCTGCGGGTCGAAAGCGAGCGCGAGCATGGGCGGCGCACCCTCCTCGGCCCCTGGCAGCACCAGCCGGCCCGGCACCGCGCCGGCCACGAAGCCGTGCCGGGCGGCATGCTGCTGGAGATAGCCCACGCTCCATGCCGCCGAGTGCGCGTGCAGATGAACAGCCAGCTGCGCGTCATGGTCGGTGGCAAAGGCGTCGAGCTCGCGCGCGCGGGCCACGACATCGAGCATGTCGGGGAAATCGGCCATGGCGCCCACGGCTTCGGCAAAGGCCTGCACCTTCTGCACGAACTCGGAGTACTCGATCTCGTTGAGGGCCCCGGTGCGGTTGGCCAGCTGCACGCCCGCCTGCAACTCGCCGTAACGCTGGCCCGGTGCCGGAGCCTCCCACTCGCTGGTAAGGGCGTTCAAACCCTCCACCATGAACGGCTTGCTGCCGGCGCGGCGAGTATGCGGAAGGTGAGTGAGGACCATGTCGCCGCTCACCGGCGCTTCCAGGGCGAGGCTCGCGATGGCATCGATGAGTGCGTCGAGCCGCGCGGGTGCCCGCTTGGCCGGCCGGGGCTCCAATGGATCGGCCGGCACCTCGGAAGCAGCCGAACCGGCATCGACAGGCGCTGCAGCGGGCTCGTCGCCACCCGGCGCATCCAGCACCGGTTCTCGCATTTCATGGGGCCCGCTGCGCGCGGCCGCCGCTGCCCGCCGACGCGGGCCGGCGTTGCGCGCCTGCCAGGCGCCATGCGCCGCCATCGCGGCAAGCACCAGGCCGCCCAGGGCCGCCAGCGCCATGGTGAGATCGCTCACGATACCCATTCCTTCCATGCTCGCCCTCTCAGGCGGTCTCCATCATGCCGACGGCCGCTTCCATGTCGACCGCAACGATGCGCGACACGCCCTGCTCTTGCATGGTCACGCCGATCAGTTGCTCGGCCATCTCCATCGCGATCTTGTTGTGGCTGATGAAGAGGAACTGCGTGCCCGCCGACATCTCCTTCACCAGCTTGGCGTAGCGCTCGGTGTTGGCATCGTCCAGCGGGGCATCCACCTCGTCGAGCAGGCAGAACGGCGCAGGGTTGAGCTGGAAGATGGCGAACACCAGCGCAATGGCGGTGAGCGCCTTCTCGCCGCCCGACAGGAGGTGGATGGTGCTGTTCTTCTTGCCCGGCGGCTGGGCCATGACCTGCACACCGGCATCGAGGATCTCGTCGCCCGTCATCACGAGCTTGGCGTTGCCGCCTCCGAAGAGGCTCGGGAACATGCGGCCGAAGTGCTCGTTGACCTGGTTGAAGGTCGAGCCCAGCAGGTCGCGTGTTTCGAGGTCGATCCTCTGGATGGCGTTTTCGAGCGTGGTGATGGCCTCGATCAAGTCGGCCGATTGCGCGTCGAGGAACGTCTTGCGCTCGCGCGCCGCGGTGAGCTCGTCCAGCGCAGCAAGGTTGACCGCGCCCAGCGCGGCGATCTCGCGGTTGATGCGGTCGATCTCGCCTTGCAGGCCGTAGAGCTTCACGTTGTTCTCGACGACGTTCCTCGCCAGCGCCTCCAGGTCGACGGCGGCGGCCGTGAGTTGCTCCATGTACTGTGCGCCGCCCAGTTGCGCGGCCTGCTCCTCGAGCTGCAGCTTGGTGATGCGGTCCCGCATGGGCTGCAGGCTCTGCTCGTGCGCGAGGCGCTGCTCATCGGCGCGGCGCAGGCGCAGGCTGAGATCGTCGTACTCGCTGCGCTTGGCACCCAGTGCCGCCTCGCGTTCGAGCTTGAGCGCCAGCGCCTCCTGCAAGCCGGCCTGAGCGGCGGCGTCGGTGAGGTGCACCAGCTCCGTATGCAACTGCGCCTTGGACTGCTCGTTGCCCGCGATCTGCTGCTGGGCCGTCTCGATGCTGCGCTGCAGCTCGCCGCGGCGCGCGGCCAGCGAGCGCGAGGAGAACTGCGCCTCCTGCGCCTGGCGCTCCAGCGAGCGCGACTGCTCGCGGGCCTCCGACAGGGCGCGCTCGGCAGCGATGACCGCCTCTTCCAGCTCGGCGTGGCGCTCCTGCGTGGTGGCCAGCTGCATGTCGAGCTCCTCGAACTTCGCCTCGCCGGTGGCGCGGCGCTCGTCGAGGTCTTCGAGGTGGGCGTCGATCTCGGCCAGCTCCGCATCGAGCTGGCCACGACGCGCGGTGGTCTGCTCGGCCTGCTGCGACAGGCGCAGGAGTTCCACTTGCAGCTGGTGGGCGCGAGTCTGCGCCTCGGCGGCCTCGCGCCGGGCGCTCACCAGGCGCTGAGAGGCGTCGGTGTAGGCCGCCTCGGCGCGCACCGTGGCGCTGCGCGAGTCTTCCACGATGAGCGTCTGCGCGCGCAGCTGGCGCTCCAGGTTCTCGATCTCCTGGGCACGCGCGAGCATGCCGGCCTGCTCGGAATCGGGCGCGTAGAAGGCCACCGCGAACTGGCTCACGGCATGACCCTCGGGCGTCATGATCACTTCGCCGTGCGTGAGCTTGTCGCGCGCGGCCAGCGCTTCATCGATGTTCGACGCGGTGTAGACGCCTTCCAGCCAGTCGTTGAGCAGGGCCTTGAGCCCCGCGTCGCCCAGCCGCAGCAGGTCGGACAGGCGAGACAGCGTGTGGTGCGTGCTGGCGATGGCGGCTTGCGGCGGCGTGTAGAAGGCCAGCTTGGCCGGCGGCGCATCCGTCGCAAAGGCCCGCACCGTTTCCACGCGGCCCACTTCGAGCGCGTTGATGCGCTCGCGCAGCGCCGATTCCAGCGCCGTCTCCCACCCCGGCTCGATGTGGATCCGCGTCCACAGTCCGGGCAGGCCGTCCAGGCCATGCTTGGCGAGCCAGGGCTTGAGCTTGCCTTCGGTCTGCACCTTCTCCTGCAGGGCGCGCAGCGCGTCCAGGCGCGCGGAGAAATCGGCCTGCTTGGCCGCCTCGGTGTTGACCTGCTCCTGCCGGCTGCGGCGCTCCTCGTCCAGCCCGGGCACCTGCTCGGTCAGCTCGTGCAGCCGGGCGTCGGTGGTCTGGTGCGCCTCCTCGGCCACGGCGAACTGGCGCTGGAGGTCTTCGAGCCGCGCGGTGTCGGGCGCGGCCAGCTGCCGGCGCTCGCTGTCGAGCCGGTCGCGCCGGCCGTTGAGCTGGCGGCGCTGCTCATCGAGGTTGCGGCTCTCGGCGGCCAGCACCTGGATTTGCTGCTGCACGCCGGCCACCGCGTTGCGCTGCTCGCTGCTACGCGCCTGGGCCGCGCGCAGCGCATCCTCGAAGGCCGGCAGGTTGCCTGCCTGCTCCTCGGCCTGCGCGGCAAGCACTTCGCTCTGCTCGTCGGCCATCTCGATCTGCGCGGCGATCTGCTCCAGCTCGGCCGCGGCCTCCTGTCGCCGCTGGTCCCACTGCTCGCTTTGCGCCTTGAGCTCGGCCAGGCGCCGCTCGATGCGCTCGCGCCCTTCGACCACGTAGCGGATGCGCTCCTCCAGCCGGCTCACTTCGAGCGAGGCCTCGGCCAAGGCGCCTTGCGCGGCATGCAGCTCGTCGCTGGCGGCGTAGTGGGCCTGGCGTATGGTTTCCAGCTCGGCCTCGCCGTGGCGCAGCTCGGCCATGCGCTCTTCCAGGGCGTTGGTGGCGGCCAGCACCTCCTTGTGGACGCGCTCCTGCTCGCTGGCCGCATCGCGGTGCTTGAGGAACCACAGCTGGTGCAGCTTGAGCGTGCCCTGTTCCTGCAGCGTGCGGTACTGGCTGGCGACCTCGGCCTGCTTTTCGAGCTTGTCGAGGTTGCTGTTGAGCTCGCGCAGAATGTCTTCGACGCGAGTGAGGTTCTCCCGCGTGTCCTTGAGCCGGTTCTCGGTCTCGCGACGGCGTTCCTTGTACTTCGACACGCCCGCCGCCTCTTCGAGGAACAGCCGCAGCTCCTCGGGCTTGCTCTCAATGATGCGGCTGATGGTGCCCTGGCCGATGATCGCGTAGGCACGGGGGCCGAGGCCGGTGCCGAGGAACACGTCCTGCACGTCGCGGCGACGCACCGGCTGGTTGTTGATGTAGTAGCTGGAGGTTCCGTCGCGCGTGAGCACGCGCTTGACCGCGATCTCGCTGAACTGGTTCCACTGGCCGCCGGCGCGGGCATCGGCGTTGTCGAACACCAGCTCCACGCTGGCGCGGCTGGCCGGCTTGCGGTTGCCCGAGCCGTTGAAGATCACGTCCTGCATGGACTCGCCACGCAGCTCGCTGGCCTTGGACTCGCCGAGCACCCAGCGCACGGCATCCATGATGTTGGACTTGCCGCAGCCGTTGGGGCCCACCAC
>CBINKC010000059.1:0-24931 GCA_966251135.1 uncultured Burkholderiaceae bacterium | reverse complement strand
GACCCGCGCGCAAGACCAGGGCACCGTAGGCGATGTGTACTACCCGAGCTATACCTACTTCCCCAACGCCGATCTCTCCACCGGGAGTCTGGGCGAACCCGTGATCGTCGCTTCCAGCGGCAACATCCTGGGCTATCACACACAGACCGACATCTCCAAAGACGTCACGCATGACGCGTTCCGCTCGTCGCTGTCGTGGCAACTTGCCGACAGGTGGAGCATCACCTATCTGGCCGGCGTGACGCGCATGGTCAACGACGCGGTCGATTTCGCAACGGGCCTGTTCTTCCAGAAGAACAACGACTGGACCACGAAGGCGCACAGCCACGAGATCGACGTCAACTACGAGTCCGACACGCTGAAGTTCGTGGGTGGGCTCTATCACTACCGAGATCGCACGACCGGGGCCCAGAAGGTGGGCATCGGCGACGCCGTCGCTTTTCCGCTGAACACGGCCTTGCCGCCCATGGTGGTGACCCATCCGGGTCAGGGCTTCGAGCCATCGGCCATCGGGATCGTCGACGTGGCCAAGCGCAACAACGCCAGCGAGAACGAGTCCAACGGTGTCTTTGCGCAGTTCTCGTGGGGCCTGGCTCCCGACTGGCGCGCCACGGCGGGTGCGCGCCACACCCGCGACAAGTTCTTCACCAATGGCGACAGCCAGGCTTGCGTGTTCGGCTCGCTGGGCGAGCCCAACCTGGAGCTGACCTGCGGGGTGCCGTTGGGCCCGACGGTATCCGCCATCGCGGCGTCAAGTTCGAGCAAGACGACCTGGCGCCTGGGCATTGAACACGACCTCACTCCCGAACACCTGTTGTATGGATTGGTCTCGACGGGCTATCGGGGAGGCGGCGCCACCGCGAACGTGGCCCCCGAGTTTCAGACCTACAAGCCCGAGACGCTGAGGAACGTCGAGGCGGGGTGGCGCGCCAGGCTGCGCAATAACAGCCTGGGACTGAGCGCGACCGTCTTCGACATGGACTATCGCGACCTGCAGGTGCGCACGATAGGCCGCGATGTCTTCGGCAACCCCGCCCCGGTGATCGGCAATGCCGCCACGGCCCGCGTGCGGGGCATCGAACTCGAGGGCGACTGGCTGGTCACGCGCAAGGACCGGATCCAGGGACACGCCACCTACCTCGACACGCGCTTCGGAACCTTCTTCGATCCGGTGGCAATCGCACTGAACCCAGTGGGCTACAACACGTTCGCGACGGTCCCGGTGCCCCACGTCGATGCCGACAACTCCGGCCATCGGCTGCCCGACGCACCGCGCTTCGCGCTGCGCGGCCGCTACACGCGCACCCTCACGCTGGCAAGCGGCGCACAGCTCATTCCTTCGGCACAGGTCTACTGGGAGTCGGGCAGCTATCCGACTGCGGAGAACTTCCGGGACGAGCGCAGGGGCTATCGCGAGGCCTACCACAAGACCGACCTGGGACTGACCTACCTCTCCGCCGATCGTCGATGGACGGCGCAAGCGTATGTCTACAACGTCGAGGACGAGAAGGTCTACAGCTACGGGGAAGTCTTCGCTCTGCACGCCGCCACGACGGCAGTCAACCTGCCCCCGCGGACGTTCTTCGTGCGGCTCGGGTATCGGTTCGACTGAATGGCTTCCTGGCGGTGAACGCCTCCTTGGCGCCTCCAGGGCCGGCGTTTCCTTGGCGCTGCACTGGTGCAGTGGTCGACACTATGTAAAACCGCGTCTTCGCCACCCTGGCGTGTTGCAAATCCTCTCGACACCTCCGGGCATCGCTGTGGTTTGCACCCAGCCAGAACGGCAGGGTCCATCGGTTTCCTTGAGTCCACATAGTGTTCAAACACTGCACCAGGGGCGCAAACATGAAGGTCATGGTTCTGGGAGGCGGGGTGGTCGGCATCAGCAGTGCCTACTTCCTCGCGCGTGCGGGCATGGCGGTCACGGTGGTCGATCGGCGCGCCGGCCCGGCGCTCGAAACGAGCTTTGCGAACGCCGGCCAGGTGTCTCCTGGCTACTCGACACCCTGGGCGGCCCCGGGCATTCCGCTCAAGGCCCTGAAGTGGCTGTTCCAGCGGCACGCACCGCTGTCGATCCGGCCGGACGGCTCCATCGCCCAGCTGCTGTGGATCGCACGCATGCTGCGCGAATGCACCCGCAGCCGCTATGCGATCAACAAGGAGCGGATGATGCGGCTGGCCGAGTACAGCCGCGACGTGCTGCGCGAGCTTCGCAGGGAAGCCGCGCTGTCCTACGAGGAACGCAGCCTGGGCACGGTGCAGCTGTTTCGCAGCGCGGCGCAATGGGAGGCCGCCGCCCGCGATGTCGAGGTGCTCAAGGCGTGCGGCGTACCCTTCGAGCTGCTCGAGCGCGACCAGTTGGCAGGGACAGAGCCTGCGCTTGCGCACGTGAAGCACAAGCTGGTCGGCGGCCTGCGCCTGCCCAACGACGAAACCGGCGATTGCCACGCGTTCACCCAGCAGCTGGCACAAAGGGCCGAGCAGTTGGGGGTGCAGATGCGCTTCGACGCTCTCGTGACGGGGATCGAGGCGGAAGGCGGACACTTCACCGCCGTGCGCCTGCGAGGCGAGCGGCTGCAAGACGAGCGGCTGGCTGCCGACCGCTGCGTGGTCGCGCTGGGCAGCTACACGCCCGAGTGGCTGGCGCCGCTCGGCATCCGCGTGCCGGTGTATCCGGTCAAGGGCTACTCGCTGACGCTGCCCCTGCTCGACGAAGCCTGCGCACCGGTGTCCACGGTGCTGGACGAAACCTACAAGGTGGCCGTGACACGCTTCGACAAGCGCATCCGCGTGGGAGGCATGGCCGAGCTTTGCGGCCATGATCTTGCGCTGAAGAAGCGGCGCAGAAAGACGCTGGAGCTTGTCGTGCGGGATCTCTTCCCCGGGGGAGGCGACATCTCCCGCGCCGAGTTCTGGTGCGGGCTGCGGCCGATGACACCCGACAGCACGCCCATCGTCGGAGGCACCCGCGTCCAAGGGCTTTTTCTCAACACCGGCCATGGCACGCTGGGGTGGACGATGGCTGCCGGCTCCGGGCGCCTGATCGCCGACCTGGTGGCGAACCGCACGCCGGAGATCGACCCGACGGGGCTGGACATCGGCCGCTACGGCTCGCCGCGTGACCATCGACGCGCGGCACGGCGACCCATCCCCGCATGACAAGCTGAAACCGGTGGCCGACCGCGTTGTCAACGCTCCGATCACATCGTTCATGGGGGAGCCTCCCCCTCGTACCGTAGGGATAAGCCCACAGCCGGGCTCATCCAAGAATCGCGCTTCCCATTACCCCATGCAGGGAGCGCTCAATGAAGAATGCGATTCACGGCCTCGTTCAGGAGGTTGCGTTCGATGCCGCCCAGACGGTGAAGTCCAACGGCGAGGTCCAGTTCTCCAGGATCCTGGAGCCCGAGGAGTTCGCCGCGCTGCGCGGCAGGCCCATGCCGAATGTCTTTCCGTTCGACTCGATGTTCGAGGGACTGTCGCGTCACGAAGACCATCGACTGCCAGACGCCCCCCAGACCGCGAGCCAGCTTGCCGCACTGGCGGCATCGATGAACGAAGCCGATGGCGCCACTGACCGAGACGGCACCATTCCGGCCGCCTACACGTACCTCGGCCAGTTCATCGATCACGACATCACCAAGACCGAAACGCTGCTGCCGGCCCTGTCGGCAAAGATGGAGACCGCCTTCCGGAGCGCTCAGGAAGGAGGGGCCGTATCGCCGCTGTCTCCGGGCGAGATGATGCTGGTGGTCAACAGGCGCGTGCCGAGCCTGAACCTCGACAGCGTGCTGTCCCGTGCGGCCCCGCGCGACGACAAGGGCGCCATGACACTGGACGCCGTCTCCACGGCCCCTGGCCTTCCGAGGCCCGACCTGCCGCCCGAGCCCGAGGCGATGGCCCTGCTGCACGACCTGCCGCGCAACGAGCCCTCGTCCACCAACGAGGATCTGGATCGACGCGCCAAGATCGGCGATCCGCGCAACGACGAAAACCTGGTGGTCGCCCAGCTGCACGTGGCCTTCCTGCGCGCGCATCGGCGCCTCGTGCACGAGAAGGGCATGAGCGCGGCCAAGGCCGACCTGGAGCTGCAGCGGCTGTACCAATCCATCGTGGTCCACGACTTCCTGCCCACGGTGTGCGACCCGGCCATCGTGGCCCGCGTGCTGCAAAAGCCCGGCGCCCTCTATCGGCCGACCCGCCACCGGCCCTACATGCCGCTCGAGTTCTCGGTGGCGGCATACCGCTTCGGGCACTCGATGGTCCGCAACCAGTACAACTACAACTCCGTGTTCCCGAATGCGACCCTGGCGCAGCTGTTCACGTTCACCGCCTTCAGCGGCGACAACTTCGGCCTGCGCAACACGCCTGAGAACTGGATCATCGACTGGCGGCGCTGGCTGCCCCACAACGGCCAGGTGCAGAACGTGGCGCGCGTCGTGGACACCCTGCTGGCGGGAAAGCTGATGGACTTGCCGCAGCACCAGGGCGTGATCGGCGCCGACGGCGTCAACATCCTCGCGCTGCGCAATCTGGTGCGCGGCTACCTGCTGCGCCTGCCCACCGGCCAGGCGGTGGCGCAGCGCATTACCGCGTCGGGCCTGCTGCCGGCCGGCGCCGCGCCCCTGACGCCCGAGCAGATTCGCGCAGTGGCGCAGGCGGCGAGCGACGGCCAGTTGGCGGCCCTCACCGCGGGCGGCTTCGACCAGCGCACCCCGCTGTGGTACTACATGCTCGCCGAGGCCGCGCACGCACGGCAGACGCGCGGCGTTTCGCACCTGGGGCCCGTGGCGAGCGTGATCATCAGCGAGGTGCTGGTGCAACTGGTCCGCCTGGCGGATCACGACTTCCTTGCAGCCAGGGGCAGATGGCGTCCCGCCATCGAAACCGAGGAGGCCGGCAAGGTGAAGCTCGTGGACCTGCTGAGGTTCGCGCGAGTGTTCCCGGCGTAGTTCGGACTTCTGGCCAGCGGGTATGTCCGTGTGTGTCCATTGGGCGCCAGCTCACCAGCTTCAGCGCCAGATGCGGACCAGGCGCTGCAGCAGCTGTTGGAGCCCCACCAGCACCGCAGTGATGAGCACCGCAACGGCGAACAGCACGACGGTGGCCTCGTCCTCGGAGCGCAGGCCGAAGCCCAGCGCCGTGGAAACGGCCGGCGGGTGCACGCGGCCGGCGAGGACCATGCTGGCGATGGACAACACCATCGCCAGCCCCGCCGAGACGTAGCCCGCCCCAAGCGCCTCATGGCAGGCCCAGCCGGCCACGGCCGCGCCCAGCTGCGACAGCACCAGTGTGCGCACCTGGTTCATCTCATGGCCCGGATCGAGATAGATCAGGAAAGCGCTGGACGCGAGCGACGCGAGCAGCAGGCGCTCGTGCGACAGCGCCTGTACAACGGCCAGCACCAGCAGCACGGTTCCGGTGGGCATCAGCGCCAGGACCAGTTCGCCCTTCAGGTTGCGGCGATGGCACGGCCCGGCGCTCATTGCGCCCGCCCTCGGCGTGGCGAGTCTGGCGCCTTGGCATGGCCGCGCAGCGCCGGTTCGTCGGCAGCACGCTCGTCCTTCATCTCTCGACTGAGGAAGAAGTTCAAGGCTGTGCGGATCACCGCAATGGCGGCCAGCTTGCCGATTCGCTCCCAGGTCGGCGCGACCGATGTGGAGAGGATGTCGGCCGCCAGCTGTAGCTCGAGCGCCAACGTGAGGTAGCGCGCGAAGGCCAGGCGTATCGGCGTGAAGCTGCTGCCGCGCTGCGCGACGAGATGCCGCGCCAGCCCGGTCAGCGCCACCACCAGTCCGGCGGCGATCACCAGTGCGCCCAAGGTCTCCACCAGCAGGCGCAGCCACTCCACGCCCGTCTGGACCAGCTTCTCAGTCTCGCCGAACGACATGCTGCGCCAGCGGCTGGATGGCCAAGCCTTCAATGCTGCAAAGGTTGCCCCGCACGGCCATTGCGACGAACAGTGCGCCCCTCGCCACGGAGCCTTGCACCGGCCGCGCGCCATCCGCATGGCCGATGCCGTGCTTCCAGCCCTGCTTGATCGGCATCCGTGAAGTGGCATTCATGGGTTGTCTGTCTGCAAGCGATGTTCCTGCGCTGCCACGACCCACAGCCATGAGTTGCCGCCGTGCACGAAGGCCCCGATCCCGCTCAAGAAGGTGTGAATGAATCCGGCGTGCCCGAGCAGCGCGCCGGAATGGGCCCAATCAAGGCGCAAAGCGCAGCCGTAGCTCGGGCTACGGCGAGCATTTGCAACGCCGAGTGGGCGCGTTCCGGCGTGATGAGCGGGCATGCCGGATTCGTTCACACCTTCTCAGGCTTGTCCTTCTCCGAACGAAGTCTTTGTGCACAAATCCGCCCCCTTTGTCGCGGTGACTTCGCGTTACGAACCCTAAGATGAGCCCACAGCGCAACGGCGTCGATGACTGACCCCGTCATCCGAGGTGATCGGGTGGCGAGCGGGTTGCGGTCGTCGATATCGCCGTCTGACGCGACACCGGCAAGTGCAAGCTGTGCCAAGCCGGATGACTACGTTGAGCGAGAAGAGGGCCATGCTTCGGATTCAGGATGCGGCGACGGGTCTCCACGAGCGCGGGGGCCGGCCGGCGAGCAAGCGCCTCTGGACCATGCTCTGGGTGTGGATCGCAAGCCTCACCATCGCGCTGCTCGCGGGATGCGGTGGTGGCGGCGGCGATTCCTCGTCGACATCGGTCGAAGTGCCGGACGTGCCCTCCGCAATGACGGTGACAGCCGGTGATAACGAGGCCACGATCGAGTGGAGCGCCGTCGCGAGGGCCACCTCCTACAACATCTATCGCTCCACGACCCAGGGTCTGCAGGGCACGAAAGTCGGCGCCAGCGCGACCACCTCGTATGTCGACTCGACCGCTCTGAACGGCACGACCTACTACTACCAGCTGACCGCGGACAACGCGGGAGGTGAAGGTGCCGCATCTGCTCAATCGCCGGGCGTGACGCCCGCGGTTCCCGCTACCACACCTGCGGCGCCGACGGGCGTCAGTGCCGTCGCGGGCAATGGCCAGGTCACTGTGAACTGGACCGCCGTGACAGGAGCGACGTCGTACAACGTCTATCGCTCCACGACCCAGGGCGTGCAAGGCACCATGATCGGCTCCATCGCCTCCAGTGCGACCGCGAGCTACACGGACACGACGTCCGTCAACGGCACCACCTACTACTACACCATCACCGCGGTCAATGCGGCCGGAGAAAGCCCGGCCTCCATGCAATCGTCGGGGGCCACGCCCACGGCCCCGATCACCGTACCGGCTGCCCCCACGGGTGTGAATGCGACGGACGGCATCGCACAAGTGACCGTGGCCTGGACGACCGCGACCGGCGCGACGTCGTACAAGGTCTACCGGTCGACGGCCCAGGGCCAGCAAGGCATGCTGATCGGGTCGACTTCGGCGGCGAGCCTGGCCGACAGCACGGCGCTCAATGGAACGACCTACTACTACGCGGTCACGGCTTCGAGTTCCGCCGGGGAAAGTCCGGCGTCCGCGGCGGCATCCGTGACCCCCGGCACGAGCTGGACCACCGTCAAGATGGGCGGCGGCGGCTATGTCCCCGGCGTCATCTACCACCCTACCGTGCCCCATCTGCGCTATGCCCGGACCGACGTCGCCGGGGTCTATCGATGGGACAACGCCATTTCCAGCTGGACTGCGTTGACCGATGGGTTCGGCCGGCCCGATGGCAGCTACCAGGGCGCGGAGAGCATGGCGGTCGATCCCACGGATCCGAACAGGGTCTACATGACGGCGCGCATGGCGGTGCAGTTCGGTAACGGACGGTTCTACTACTCGTCCGACCAAGGCAACACCTGGAACTACGTGGATCTTCCATTCCCCGTCGGCTCGAACAACCAGGGTCGGGCAATCGGCGAGAGGCTGATGGTGGATCCCAACCTGCCGTCCACGCTGTTTTATGCATCGCGGACGGCCGGTCTCTGGAAGAGCACGAACCGCGGGTTGAATTGGAGCCAGGTCACGTCGTTGTCCTCGTACGTGATGACGACGGCCGAGAGAGACAGCGCCAATGGCGGCAGTCCGGTCGGGGTGGAGTTCGTGGTGTTCGATGTCACGGTCCCGACGTCGGGTTTCGCGCCGACGGGCAGTCCGACCCAGACCCTCTACATCGGAATCGCACCCGACTACAAGGACCTCGCGGGACTCACGTCATATCTCTACAAGTCGACCAATGGCGGAGCCAGCTGGTCGGCAGTGTCGATTCCTGCGGCCGTCATCAACACCCTCGGGGCCAGCGCGGTTCATATTCCGCACCTGGCTCGGGCCACCGACGGTGTGTTGTACGTGCCTTTCACTTCGGGCTCCGGTCCTGGCAGCGGCGGGCCGTCGTCGCTCTACAAGTTCGATGGCACCACGTGGACCGAGTTGATTACGTCCGGCGATGGAAGGTATTACGGTGGCATCGGCGGCCTCTCGGTCCACGGTGCCGGCGCGACGGCGAAGATCGCCTTCGGCGTATCGGGCACGTGGGGCGACGCCGCCTGGGTGCAGATCGCGATGCGCTCGGCCGACGGCGGAGCCACGTGGCAGGAAATCGGGAAATCCGGTGACGCCAACGGCAGCCTCGACTACCACACCGGCAGTGGCTACTGGGGGTGGGTCGACGACCTGGATATCGATCCCTTCGATCCGAACCACATCTCCTATGTGGTCGGTGGTGGCATCTTCTCGACGACGGAAGGCTACTCGGCGGCGCTGCCTCACTGGACCTTCGACGTGGCCGGGATCGAGGAAATGATCAACCTGGCGATGTCAGCGCCGCCGCCGGGGGCACCCTACGTTCTGGCGAGCGGCCATGGCGACACCGGCTTGTACGTCCACACGTCGCTAACGGCCTCGGCGACGCGTTCACCCAAACTCGGCGACGGAAACGGCACGGGCATCGACATGGCCTGGAACAACCCGGCCTTCATCGTCGGCGTCGGGACCTTCGCGACGTCAAAGGGGGCGTACTCCACCGACTCCGGCGTCACATGGACGAACTTCCCCACCGTGCCGCCAGTGGCGGCAGACGCGACTGGGGATGAAACCAAAGTCGCCGTCACGGCGGACGGCGCCAACATCGTCTGGGCGATCAGGGGACAGGTTCCCTATTACTCGACCGACCGGGGAGCGTCGTGGACGGCCACCAACCTTCCGGCGCCGGCCGTGGCCTATCACCTCGTTGCCGATCGCAAGAATCCGCTCAAGGTCTATGCCTACGACACCGGGGGCAATTGGTGGTATCCGTCCAACAGCGCCCGGTTCTACTACTCGACGAATGGCGGCCACACCTTCACCGCCAGTGCCCAGACCTGGGCGCCCAACGGATTCAACGTCACGGACCTTGCGGTGAATCCGTTCGTGGAAGGTGATGTCTGGCTGGCGGACGCGAACAACCTCTGGCATTCGGTCGATTCGGGGCTGACCTGGACCAAGCTGACGGCCATGGCCACGGTGGGGGCGGAGTACACGAACGTGCATGGGGCCATCAAGGTCGCCCTGGGAGCACCCGCTCCGGGCTCCGGCTACTCGGCCGCCCTCTACCTCGTGGGGACGATCAATGGAAAGGATGCGGTCTACAGGTCCAACGACATGGGCACGACCTGGGTCCGCATCGACGACGACGCTCACCGGTACGGCGGTGTCGGCCGGATCGTCGCGGACACGAACGTCTACGGCCGGGTCTTCATGGCGGGTCGAGGGATCGACTACAACAACTGAGCGGGCTCAGTCATCGAGAGGCGTCGTGCCACGAACCGCCCAGGCGCGGGCGTTCAGCACAAGGCCCTCACGAGACTCCGGAAGTCGCGCCTGCAAAGCAGCCTTCAGCGCGGCGCGTTGCGTGTCGGACAAGGAGGCGACATACGCGGGTGCAGGGCCTTGCCCGCCGAGGAATGGCCACCAGTAGTCCTCGAAGTCGGCAAACTGCGCTGCGACGTCGAGCGGCGTCGTGTCGACACCGGCAAGCCCTGCGCTCTCGAACGCGGTTGCGAGGGCCGCGGGGCGACACATCGGGAAGCGGGCCGCTTCGTGCAGGGCCGCCGCAGCGGGATCGAGGCTGACAGCGGCATCCCAGAAGTGCCGGATCACCTCCATCTTTTCCTCGTAGTCCCACACGTAGGCAGCGATGGTTCCGCCTGGCGATGCCACCCGAATCATCTCTGCGAGCGCAGCGGGCAGGTCAGGGACGAAGTTCAACACCAGGCCGGACACGACGACGTCGCATGCTCGGTCGGGCAGCGGCATCTTCCCGGCGCTCCCAGACAGCACGCGGGCACGGCTTCCGAGGTTCTGAACGGCCAGCTCCAGGAAGCCCTCGGAAGGCTCCACGCCCACAAGGCTGGCGGGCGAACATCGATCGAGGATGGCAGCGGACAAGGCGCCGGTGCCGCAACCCACGTCCACCCATGTTTTCCCGGCGGGTACGTTCAGCCACGAGAGGAAGAGGGGTGCCACGCGCCGGCTCCATCGGCCGATGTACTGCTCGTAGGGGTTGCCTTGCTCCCAGGTGTCGCGGACCGGTGGTGTGTTCATCGTGCGCAACTCCAGTCGATTGGATACACCTCCAGGGTGCCCCGCCGAAAGCCTTCGAGGCAGACACGCCCCGTTGGCGGTCGACGGGACTACCGGGCCTCCGGTCTGCCCATCCGCTCGCGGAAGCCCAGTACCACGCGCGGCCCGCCCGCCTGCGGCCGCGCGGTGATCTCGAAGTCGAGCACCTCGCGCGGTTCATGGCGGAAGCTGCCGTAGTAGGACACGCGTCCCTGGGCGCGCTGCTCGCGCAGCTGCACGCTGTGGTGCGCGCCATAAAGGCCGGTGATGCGAGCCTCCACCTGTGCAGGGAGGGTGGGTGCGGCGCCGCCCTCGCCCTTCATCAGCGTCACGTTGAGCACGCCGTGCACGGGAGAGCGGTCGATGCCATGCTTGCGTGCGGTGCTTTCGGCGATGTCCATGCTGGAAACGACGCTGGCGCGCAGCGTGTAGCCATCCGCGGTGTTCTGGTGCGGCTGGGCATGTGCGGCAGCGGCGCAGAGCAGGGCTGCCAACGCGGCGCCGCGCAGGCAAGAGGTGGCTGTGGCGGCGCTCATGGCATCAGCTCGACGGGCACTGCACGCGCACCGAGTTCACCCGTGCCCTGGCCCGCAAAGGCTGCGCCGGCCAGGGCTGCACTCACGGCAATGGAGCCCAGGCCGGTGACGCCATGACGGTGGAGCTTGTTCTTCATCTCGCATCTCCTGGTTGGAAGTTCCCATGGACTTCCCTCTGCGCAGGGCACGTGCCTCGATGTTTCCGGACAGGCAACTCCACGAGCTTCATGGCCGTGCAAATTTTGCAGTCGGCTATGCCGCTGTACCCCGGCTGCCCTCGGCGCGTGCGATGGCCAGCGCCGAGCGGATGAGCGCAAGGTGCGTGTAGCCCTGCGGGTAGTTGCCGAGCAGGCGGCCGTCGGCCGGGTCGATCTCCTCGGACATCAGGCCGAGATCGCTGGAGAACGACACCACGTGCTCGAACAGCGAACGCGCCTCGGCGACACGGCCCTGCATGGCGAGGTTGTCGACCATCCAGAAGGTGCAGATCGCGAAAGTACCCTCGCCGCCGCCTACGCCATCGTTGCCGCGGTACCGGTACACCAAGCCGCGCTGCGTGAGGTGCTCGCGGATGCGCTCCACGGTGGTCCGCATGCGCGCGTCGTCCGGCGGCAGGAAGCCCACGATGGGCATCATCAGCAGGCTGGCGTCGAGCTGGTCGTCGTCGAAGGCCTGGGTGTAGGCGCCAAGTTGCGGGTTGAAGCCGCAAGTCTGGATGACTTCGCGCAGCGCTTCCCGCTCGCGCTGCCAGGTGGCGGCGTCTCCGTGCAGCAGGCCGGCCTGCGCGAGCTTGAGCGCGCGGTCCAGTGCCACCCAGCACTGGATCTTGGACGACACGTGGTGCGCGGGTGGGCGCCGCATCTCCCAGATGCCTTGGTCGGGCTCGCGCCAGCGCCGCGCGGCCTCGTCGGCCAGGAAAGCAAGCACGCGCGACAGGTCCTCGGTAAGCGCGGCACCGCGGTCATGCAGGTACACCCAGGCAGCGTCCAGCAGGTGGCCGTAGACGTCGAGCTGCACCTGGGTCGCCGCGACATTGCCCACGCGCACCGGGCGCGAACCGCAGTAGCCGTCCAGGTGCTGCAGGTCCACTTCGGGCAGCTGCTCGCCGCCGTCGAGCCGGTACATGATCTGCAGCCGCTGGCCCGGTTTCCACACGGTGGTGAGCCAATGGAAGAAGCGGTCAGCCGCAAACTCGTAGCCGATCGACAGCAGCGCATGCAGCACCAGCGCCGCGTCACGCAGCCAGCAGAAGCGGTAGTCCCAGTTGCGCGAACCACCGATGCGCTCGGGCAGCGAGGTGGTGGGTGCGGCCACGATCGCGCCGGTGGGTGCGAAGGTCAGCAACTTCAGCACCCGTGCGCTGCAGCCCACCTCGGCCTCATAGGGACCGCGGTAACGGCTCTGCGCGTTCCAGTCGCCCCAGTGGCGCAGGGTGGCCTGCAGCAGCGCGGCGGGGTCTTCCAGCGGCGGGGCGTGGGGGCCGCCACCTTCGTGCGACAGCACGACCCACAGGACCTGGCCCTCGTGCACGCGCAGGCGCGCCCGGACGCCGTCTTCATGCGCTTCGAGCGCGACCTCCGGCTGCACCGCCAGCCGCAGCGCCTGCTCGGCGGCAATCGCGCAGCAACCTCCGGGGGTCCTTTGCCAGCGCGTAGGCTGCCGCGCGAAGTCGACGGTGGGGCGAAACAGCAGCTCGATGTCCATGGCGCCCTGCAGGCCCTCGATGCGCCGCAGCACGCTCGTGTAGTGCGGTGCAAACGGCGCGGGCTGGGCGTCGCTCAGCGCAGGCGCGGGCATGCAGTCGGTCAGGCGCACGCGGCCCTCGTCGTCACGAAACTCGGTGACCAGCACTGCACTGCCGTCGAGGTAGCCCCGCTTGGCCTCGCAAGGCTCGACGGGCCCCACCCGGAAGCAGCCGCCCTGCGCCGTGTCGAGCAGGCGGCAAAAGACCGCGCCGCTGTCGAAATGCGGCAGGCAGCACCAGTCGATGGAGCCGTCGGGCGCCACCAACGCCGCCGTGAACGTGTTGCCGATCAGGCCGTAGTCTGAAATCGGCCTGCAGCGGCCGGCCTCGAAACCATGGACTTGCATCCAGGCGGTGGAGCAAAACGCATTCCCCCGGCCGGTGCACACCGATTGCCCGGCCGCCTGTGCAGTGTTCGACTGCCCTGTGGATGTCGAGAAACCCATGGCCATGGATGCCGTCTTCCGCCGCCGCGCCGAACTGGGAGTGAAGCTCGCTTTCCTTGCGCTCGCGGGCCTCTCGTTCGCGGCGCTCGTGTGGATGGTGTGGCGCGCGCGCTCGTACGAGCCGCTGGGCGAGCCGCTGGCGCAGCCCATCGCGTTCAGCCACAAGCACCACGTGGGCGACGATGGCATCGACTGCCGCTATTGCCACACCACGGTGGAAACCAGCGCCTTCGCGGGCCTGCCGTCCAGCGGCATCTGCATGAGCTGCCACTCGCAGCTCTATGCCGGGCAGCCGGTGCTGGCCGTGCTGCGCGAGAGCATGGCACGCGACGAGCCCATCCCATGGCGCCGGGTGCACCGGCTGCCCGACTTCGTGTTCTTCAACCATTCCGTGCACGTGAACAAGGGCGTGGCCTGCATCGAATGCCACGGGCGCGTGGACCAGATGCCGCTGACCTGGCGCACCTCACCCATGGTCATGCAGTGGTGCCTGGCCTGCCACCGCGACCCCGCGCCGCACCTGCACCCGCGGGCCGAGGTGACGGCGATGCCACCGCCCACCGAGGTGTCGGCCGAGGAGGCCGAGCGCCTGGCCCGCCTGATGCAGCTGCACGATCGCCGGCGCCGCACAGATTGCTCCACCTGCCATCGCTAGTGCAGTGCTTGACACCGCGTGGCATTGCGATTCGACCAGGGGCGATGATCGTGCGGCCGGCGCGCGAGGGCGCCATAAGGCGCAGCGATCACGTGCCGCGGACGTCGGCATGCACCTCTTCCATGTCGCCGCGCACCAGCCGCCTTGCCATGGGCACGTCGGTGCTCGTGTGCGCAATGATCGAGGCGGCGATCACCAGCGCGGCGATGTGGTACAGGCGGTCCGCCTCCGGCACGCCCGCGTGGAGCACCAGGATCGCGTAGATCAGCGATGCAAAGCCCTTGGGCCCGAACCAGGCCGCCGCCAGCCGCAGCCGCCAGTCGAGCCGGCTGCCCAGCAACGACAGCAGCAACCCCAGCGGCCGTGCCAGCAGCAATGAAGCAGCCACGAAGGCATAGTCGCCGCGGGCCATCGACAGGAGCAGCGCAGGCGAGAGCAGCGCACCGAACAGAAGCAGGGTCGCCAGCTTCAAGAGCTGCCCGGCCTGCTCCCCCAAGGGATGGAAGTCGTCGCTCAGCTCGGGGTCCACGGTCGCCATCGACACGCCGGCGCAGAACGCCGTGAGGTATTCGTTGACGCCCAGCGTCTGCGCCAGCGCGATACCCAGCAACCCCACGGCCACGCCGTACAGCGGCCGCCGCTGCCGGGCGATGCCGCGCGGGCGCACGCGGTGCGCCGCCCAGGGCAAGGCCAGCCCCAGCGCCACGCCACCCGCCACCTCCGCCAGCAGAGTGGGCCAGGCCGGCCCATCGTGGGTGAGCGCGCCGATCAGCAGCAGCACGATGGGCAGCGCCAGTCCGTCGTTGACACCGCTTTCGACGTTGAGCAGCCGGCGCAGCGGCCGCGGCACCTCTTCCCGCCCCACGATGGCCGCGGCGAACACCGGGTCAGTGGGGGTGAGCACGGCCGCCAGCAGCAGCGCCTGCAACCAGTCCAGCCCAGTGAGCAGGCGCGCCGCCAGGGCCAGCAGCAGCAGCGTGATCGGCAGGCCCAGCAGCAGCGCGCGCCCGGGCAGCGCCCAGGCTTGCCGCAGTTCGCGCCAGCCGATGCGCATGCCGTCGGTGAACAGCACCGCCAGGAGTGCATAGCGCGCCAGTCGTTCCACCACGGGCTCCTCTCCCTGCCACGACATCCAGCCCAGGCCGCCGTCGCCCACGACCAGCCCCACGGTGATGAAAGCCGCCGGCACGGAGGCCGCCGTGCGCGCGGCCAGGCACGAGGCGAGCACGGCGACGAACAGGGTGAGGGCGAAGATCAGCAGCGGCGACATGGACGAGTCCGCTGCGGCACTTCGCGTGCCACGGGCGAAGCGCATGCGCGAAGGCACCCCGCGGCACGGCGCTTGCCGAGCCTTCGGCGCCCCTGCGCGGGGCATCGAACCCCACGCTGATGAGCCGTATCCCCCACCCCGGCCCGGTCGACGAAGCTCCCCTGCACTTCCAGCGCGAGGTGCAGGGGGTCAGCCGCCGGCAGGCGATGTCGCTGATGGCCGCGTCGATGGCGCTGGCCGGCGGCGCCTGCAGCGGGCCGCCGCCGGACGTGATCGTGCCGTTCGTGCGGATGCCGCAGGCCCAGGCGATGGGGGCGCCCATCTACTACGCCAGCGCCTTCGTGCGCGACGGCCATGCCCATGGGGTGCTGATAGGCACGGTGGACGGCCGGCCCATCAAGATCGAAGGCAACCCGCTGCATCCGGCCAGCCTGGGCGCGACCGACGTGTTCAGCCAGGCGTCGGTGCTGCAACTGTGGGACCCCGATCGCTCGCCCGTCGTGAGCGAGCGGCTGGGCGTGCCGCGGCGGGGCGAGGCGGGCGTGCATGCGGCCTCCAGCTGGCCGGCCTTCGAGACGGCCTGGCGCGAGCGCGCCGCGCGTCTGCGCAGCAGCCGGGGCGAGGGGCTGCGCCTGCTCACCGGGCCGCTGACCTCGCCCACTGAACGCGGGCTGGTGGCGCAGTGGCTGCGCCAGTGGCCGCGCGCGCGCTGGCATGTGCACGCCCCGCTGCGCGACGAGGCGGCGCAGACGGGGATGCGGGCGGCCTTCGGCCAGCCGCTGGCGGCGCTGCCGCGGTTGCGAGAGGCACGATGCGTGCTGGCGCTGGCGGCCGACCCTTTCAGCTTCAGCGAGTGGCCGGGCGCCGTGCGCCATGCGCAGGACTGGGCCGCGGCTCGCACTCAGGGGCGCGATGGCGGCGCTGCGGCGCTGACGTTTGCGGTGGAAGTGTCATCAGGCCTCTTCGGTGCGCGTGCCGACGCGCGGCTCGCCCTGCCTCCGCAGCGCATCGAGGCCATGCTGTGGCGCCTCGCGCGCACATGGTTCCCTGCCCTGCCGCCCGGGCCGCAGGCCACGGAGCTGGAAGCCGCCTTCGAGGCGCGCGTGCGCCGGGCCTTGCGCGCCGCGGGCCCCGACGCGGTGGTGCTCGCCGGCCGCGGCCTCTCGGCCGAGGCGCATGCGCTGGTGATGGCGCTCAACCAGCGCCTGGGCGCGCTGGGCCGCGGCCTCGTGCTGATCGAGGCACCCGATGCGGCAGCGGAGGCCGGCAGCCTGGCCGAGCTGGTGCAGGCGCTGCAGGCGGATGCGGTGGACTCGCTGGTGGTGCTCGACGCCAACCCCGCCTACGACGCGCCCGGCGCGCTCGGCGTGCCGCAGGCGCTGCAGCGCGCTCGCTTCAGCGTGCACGCGGGGCTGTACGCCGACGAGACGGCCGCGAACTGCCAGTGGCACCTGCCGCTGTCGCATGCCTACGAGCAGTGGGCCGACGCACGGGCCTTCGACGGCACGGCCACGCTGTTGCAACCGGCGATCGCGCCGCTGTACGAGAGCCGCAGCGCCGCCGAGCTGCTGGCGCTGCTGGCCGGCATGGACGAGCGCCAGGGCCGCGCCCTCGTGCGTGCGCAGTGGCGCGGGGCCGCGGGTTCGGCCTTCGAAGACTTCTGGCGCGAGTCCCTGCGCCAGGGCTTCGTGGCCGGCAGCGCCTCCACGCCCGTGCAGCCACCGCCGGCTCGCCTGCCCGCGCAGCCGCCCGCGCCCGCAGCCGAGGGCCTGGTGGCGCTGTTCGAGCCCGACCCGGCGGTGAACGACGGCCGCTATGCCAACCTCGCCTGGCTGCAGGAGCTGCCTCGGCCCTTCAGCAAGCTCACGTGGGACAACGCGCTGCTGATGGGCCCGCTGAGCGCACGGGCCCTGAAGCTCGCCACCGGCGACCGGGTGCGAGTGCGCGTACAGGGCGGCCGCGAGCTGGAAGCGCCGGTGTGGGTGAGCGAGCGCCATGCCGAGGGCGCGGTGACGCTGCCGCTGGGCTATGGCCGCACGCGCGCCGGCCGGGTGGGCAACCGCGTGGGCTTCGATGCCTACCGCGTGATGCCGCTGCAGCCGCAGCCGGCCGCGGTGAGCCTGCAGCCCCAGGGCGGGCACCACGCCTTCGCGGTCACGCAGCATGAGTTGGGCCAGCAGGGCCGCGAGATCGCGCGCACGCTCAAGCCCGGCGAGCGCATCGCCGATCCCGGCCTGCGCCACGCCAGCCTCTACCCCGAATACAGCTACCCGGAGCATGCGTGGGCGATGGTGATCGACCTCGACGCCTGCATCGGCTGCAACGCCTGCACCATCGCCTGCCAGGCCGAGAACAACATCCCCGTGGTGGGCAAGGAGCAGGTGGCGCTGGGCCGCGAGATGCACTGGATCCGGGTGGATCGATACCACGCGCCGGAAATCGGCAACAGCATCTTCCAGCCCTTGCCATGCATGCATTGCGAGAAAGCGCCGTGCGAGCTGGTGTGCCCGGTGGGCGCCACGGTGCACGACAGCGAAGGCGTGAACGTGCAGGTCTACAACCGCTGCATCGGCACGCGCTTTTGCTCCAACAACTGCCCGTACAAGGTGCGGCGCTTCAACTTCCTGCAGTACAGCGACGCGGCCACCGAGTCGCTGAAGGGCCAGCGCAACCCCGACGTCACCGTGCGCAGCCGCGGCGTGATGGAAAAGTGCAGCTACTGCCTGCACCGCATCGCCCGCGCGCGCCACCATGGCGAGACGACCGGCCAGCCCTTGGCCGACGGCGACGTGGTCACCGCCTGCGAGGCCGTGTGCCCCACGCGCGCCATCCGCTTCGGCGACCTCAACCTCGCCGGCAGCGAGGTGCGTCGCCTGCGCGAATCGCCGCGCCACTACGCGCTGCTGGGCGAGCTGAACACGCAGCCGCGCACCACCTACCTGGCGCGCGTCGCGCCCGCCGATGACCACTGAGAAGGTGTGAACGAACACCGGATGCGTTCAACCTCATGAGAGGAGCAAGCCATGGCACGCAAGAAGATGGGCGTCACGATGCCGAGCACGCTGGAGCGTTCGTCCGAGAAGGCGCAGCGCACCTATGCCGAGACCAAGAAGCACGCTGAAGGCCAGTACGGCGAAGGCGAGCGCGCCGCCCGCACCGCCTATGCATCGCTCAAGCACAGCTTCGAGAAGGTGGGCGACCACTGGGAAGCGAAGGACCGCAAGGGCCCCTCCGATACGCAGGCCGCCAAGTCGGGCCAGGCTGCGCGCGAGAGCAAGGCTGAAAGCGCCGGCGGCGTGGACGCGCGCGGCCACGGCAAGCAGGAGCTGATGGAGCGAGCCAAGGCGCTCGGCATCCGCGGCCGCTCCTCGATGAAGAAGGAAGAGCTGGCGCGCGCCATCGCCAAGAAGCAGGGCTGAGAGGGTGAACGAATCCGCCGGATTCATACACACCTTCTGAGCCTCGCATCCACGTGGCCTCGCCCCCCGTCTCGCGCGACATCGGCGTGCTGCGCGCCGGGTGGCGCTACGCCAGCGTCAGCGACAAGATCGCCGACGACGTGATCAGCCGGCCGGTGCAGCGGCCCTGGCTGATCGGCTTCGCCGTCACGCTGGCCGGCACTGTGGCGTACGTGGGCGCGATCGTGTGGCTCATCGTCACCGGCGTAGGCATCTGGGGCATCAACATTCCGGTGGCCTGGGGCTTCGCGATCGCGAACGTGGTGTGGTGGATCGGCATCGGCCACGCGGGCACCTTCATCTCGGCCATCCTGCTGCTGCTGCGGCAACGCTGGCGTACCTCGATCAACCGCTTCGCCGAGGCGATGACGCTGTTCGCCGCCGGCATGGCCGGGCTGTTTCCCATCTGGCACCTGGGACGGCCATGGTTCTTCTACTGGCTGGCGCCCTACCCCGACCGGATGAACCTGTGGCCGCAGTGGCGCAGCCCGCTGGTGTGGGACTTCTTCGCGATCGGCACTTACGTGGTCGTGTCGTTCCTGTTCTGGTACCTGGGGCTGATGCCCGACCTGGCCACGCTGCGCGACCGCGCGACCAGCCGCTTCAAGCGCTGGGCCTACGGCCTCTTCGCGCTGGGCTGGCGCGGCGAGGCGCGCCACTGGGCGCGGCATGAGACGGCCTACCTTCTGCTGGCCGGACTCGCCACGCCGCTGGTGGTGTCGGTGCACTCGGTGGTGTCGCTCGACTTCGCGATCGGCAACACGCCGGGCTACCACTCCACCATCTTCCCGCCCTACTTCGTGGCGGGCGCGTTGTTCTCGGGCTTCGCGATGGTGCTCACGCTGGCCATCCCCTTGCGGCGCGCCTACGCCCTGCACGACTTCATCACCGACGTGCACCTGGACCACGCCGCCAAGGTGCTGCTGGCCACTGGCGCGCTGGTGGCCTACGGCTACTTCAGCGAAGTCTTCATGGCCTTCTACAGCGGCGGCAGCTACGAGATCGCAATGACGATCGACCGCTGGACCGGGCCCTACGCGCCGGTGTACTGGGGCATGCTGCTGTGCAACGTGGCCGCCCCGCAGATCCTGTGGTGGCGCCGCATGCGGCGCAGCGCCCTGGGCCTGTTCATCCTCAGCCTGGTCATCAACCTGGGCATGTGGATGGAGCGCGTGATGATCGTCGTGCAGAGCCTGCACCACGACTTCCTGCCTTCGGCCTGGGGCCTGTTCGTGCCCACGCTGTGGGACTGGATTTTCCTGCTCGGCTCGATCAGCGCCTTCGTGTGGCTGTTCCTGGTGTTCATCCGCCTGCTGCCGGCGATCTCGATCTCGGAGATGCGGCTGCTCGTGAAGGAGAGCGCGCATGAACGGTGACGACGCGCTGTGGGGGCTGATGGCCGAGTTCACGACCGCCGGCGAGTTGGTGGCCGCGGCCGAGGCGGCACGCGAGGCGGGCTACCGGCACATCGAGGCCTATGCGCCGTTCCACGTGGAGGGGCTGGCCGAGGCAGTAGGCTTCGAGCGCAACCGCGTCGCCCCGATCACCTTCTTCGGGGCGCTGCTCGGGGGCGTCGCCGGCTGGTTCATGCAGTGGTACTCGGCAGTGGTCGACTACCCGATCAATGTGGGCGGGCGCCCGTTGAACAGCTGGCCGATGTTCGTGCCGGTGATCTTCGAACTCGCGGTGCTGGGCGGCGCACTGGCCGCATTCTTCGCCGTGCTCTTCGGCAACCGGCTGCCCGACCTGTCGTACCCGGTGTTCGCGGCGCCCGACTTCGACCTCGCGATGCGCAACCGCTTCTTCCTCTGCCTGCGCGCCGACGATCCCCGCTTCGATGCGCAGCAGGCCGCCGCATGGCTCGACGCACGCACGCCGCTCAAGCGCGTGGAGGTGCGACGGTGAGGGGCATGGCTGCCCTGTGGGCCGCGCTGCTCGTCCTGGGCGGCTGCGAACGCACGGTGCGCGATATGTACGAGCAGCCGCGCTACGACCCCGGCGAGCCCAGCTCGCTGTGGCCCGACGGCAAGGCCATGCGCGCACCCGTTCCCGGCACGGTGCCGTTTTCCAGCGGCGACCTCGCGGCCACCAGCAGCGGGCGCCGAGGCCTATGGCAGCCGCTGCAGGCACAGGCCACGTCGGCGCGCGAGAGCCCGCCGCCCATCACGGCACGGCTGCTCCAGCGCGGCCAGGAGCGCTACGCCATCTACTGCCTGCCCTGCCACAGCCCGCTGGGCGACGGCGATGGGCCCGTGGTGCGGCACGGCTTCCCGCCCCCGCCGAGCTACCACCAGCCACGCCTGCGCAAGGCCCCCGACGAGCATTTCTACGAGGTCATCACACACGGCTACGGGATCATGGTTTCCTACGCCGACCGCGTGGCGCCCACGGACCGCTGGGCCATCGTCGCCTACATCCGCGCGCTGCAGCTCAGCCAGTACGCGCAGATCGACGAACTGCCGCCACGGCTGCAGGCTGCAGTGCGTGCGATGCCCGCGCCGCAGCGCGGCGCCGCACCGGCTGGGGAGCTCGCACGATGAGCCGGCGCGAGGCCGTCGTCAGCCGGTTCGACGTGGCCGGCATCGCGTTGATCGCGCTGGCGCTGCCCGGCTGGTGGCTCGATGCGCGCGTGTTCTTCGCGAGCTGGCTTGCCGCCTGGTGGTACGTGATGGGCCTGATGCTCGGCGCGATGGCGAACCTGTGGATGCACCGCCTCACGGGCGGCCACTGGGGCGAGGCGCTGCGGCCGGCCGGGTTGCTGGCCGCGCGGCGCCTGCCGCTGGCGCTGCTGCTGTTCCTGCCGCTGGCCGCAGGGTGGTCGCTGCTGTACCCGTGGGCGGCCGATCCCCAGGGCTGGGCGCATGAGCTTGCGCAGCCGGCCTTTCCGATGCTGTGGCTGCAGCCCGGGTGCTTCGGTGCGCGCATGGCGGTCTACGCGGCGCTGTGGTGGTGGCTGGCCCGGCCGGCCTCGCTGGAGCGCAAGGGCCGCGCCGCGGCGGCGCTGGCGCTGTACCTGCTGAGCGGCACGCTCGCCGCGGTGGATCTGCTGATGTCGCTGGTGCCCGGCTGGTTCAGTACCGCGTTCGGCCTGGTGGTGCTGGCGGGCCAGGCGCTGGGCGGCGCCGCGCTCACCACGCTGTGGCTGGCACTGCGCACACCGCAGGCGCTGGCGCGGCGCACACCGAGCGCGGTTCCCCCCGCGCGGGACCTCGGCAACCTGCTGCTGATGTGGCTGCTGCTATGGGCGTACCTGGCATTCATGGAATTCCTGATCATCTGGGCCGAGAACCTGCCCGACGAGATCGCCTGGTACGTGCCGCGGCTGCAGACCGGCTGGGTGGGCGTGGCGGTGGCGCTGGTGCTCCTGCAGCTGGCCCTGCCGCTGCTGGCACTGCTGCAGCGGCGGCTGAAGGACCGGCCGCCGCGGCTGGCGTGGGTCGCGGGCGGGCTGCTGCTCACCCAGCTGCTCAACAGCGCCTGGCTGGTGCTGCCCTCGGTGGCGCCGCATGCGCTGATGGGCTGGTGGCTGGTACCGCTGCTCGCGCTGGGCATGGGGCTGCTGCTGTTCGGGCAGGGGCCGCGCCGGCTGGTGCGGCAGGCGCAAGCGCTCGACACCGCGCAGGCTCGCCATGCAAGGCCCTGAAGTACCCGGCCGCCGCATCGCAATCGCCGCCGCCGCGATCGCGGGCACCGTGATCGGCGCGGTCATCCTGGTGTTGCTGTGGCTGCACGTGCGCGAGGTGCCGCCCGGTGGCCAGGGCCTGCGGCAGCCCTACACGCTCACCCTCCCCGGCCCCGCGCTGCGCAGCGCGCCCCAGCCCGACCTGGCCGCCTACCGCACCGAGAAGGCGCTGCGCCTGCACGCCCGCGGCTGGGTCGATGCGCAGCAAGGCATCGTGCACATCCCGATCGAGGAAGCGATGGCCCTGCTGGCCGCGCACGCGGCCAGCACACCGGAGGGCGGACGATGAGCCCCGCATGCAGGCACGTGCTGCTGGCGCTGTGCCTCACGCTCGCGGCCATGGCGGGCCGCGCGCAGCCGCTCGCGCCGCAACCGGTGCCGCCCGATGCCAGCGTGCAGGCGGCCCTCGGCGCACAGCTTCCGCTGAGCCTTCCGTTCACCGACAGCGAGGGCCGCGCGGTGACCCTGGGCCACTACTTCGGCAGCCGGCCGTTACTGCTGGTGCTCGGCTATTACCGCTGCCCCCAGCTGTGCGGCCTGGCGATGCACGGCCTGCTCGACGGCCTGCACCGAACCGGCCTGCCGCGCGAGCACTGGCGCATCCTGCGCGTGAGCATCGACCCGCGGGACACGCCAGCCACCGCCCAGGCACGCCGCGACGCCGACCTCGCCTATGCGCATTTCCTCGAAGGCGCCGATCCTGCGCCCCAACCCACGCCGCTGGCGCTGCAACTGCTCACCGGCCCGCCCGGCTCGGTGCAGGCGCTGGCGCAGCGCGTGGGCTATCGCTACCAGCGCAACGACGGGCGCGACAACGGCGGCGCAGCGTTCGCGCACCCCGCCGTGGTGATCGTCGCCACGCCCGAGGGCCGGGTCTCGCGCTATCTCGGCGGCGTGCAGTTCGATCCCGGCGAGCTGCGCCTGGCGCTGACGCAGGCCGGCGAGGGCCGCATCGGCACGCAGGCCACGCTGGCCGACCGCCTGGCCCTGCTGTGCGCGCACCTGGACCCGAAGCTCGGCCGGCACAGCACCGCCGTGCTGCGCGGCGTGCAGGCCATGGGCGTGCTGCTGGTGCTGTCGCTGGTCGCACTAGGCTGGCGGCTATCGACGCGGAGGCACTCGCCGTGAGCGCCGAACCCGACACCGGACTGGCCGCCTTCCGCTTGATGGCGCCGGCCGCCGCCACCTCGGCCATGCCGGTGGATTTGTTGTTCACCGCGATGCTGCTGCTGTGCGGCGCCGTGGCGCTCGTCGTGTGCGTGCTGGTGGTGGTGTTCGCGCTGCGCTATCGCCGCGGCTCCAAGGCGCCGCGCCACGAGCCGCGACGGCGGCTGCGGTGGCTGGAGATCGCCTGGACGCTCACGCCGCTGGCGCTCTTCGCCGGCATCTACGCGTGGGCCGCGCACGACTACATGCGCCTGTACCAGCCGCCGCCCGACGCACTGCCCGTGTACGTGGTGGCCAAGCAGTGGATGTGGAAGCTGCAGCACCGCAACGGCCGGCGCGAGATCAACGAGCTGCACGTGCCGCTGGGCCAGCCGGTGCTGCTGAAGATGACCTCGCAGGACGCCATCCACAGCTTCTACGCCCCGGCCTTCCGGCTCAAGCAGGACGTGCTGCCCGGCCGCTACACCACCTTGTGGTTCACCGCCACGCGGCTCGGCGAATACCACCTGTTCTGCGCCGAATACTGCGGCAGCCGCCACTCGCACATGACCGGCCGCATCGTCGTGATGCGCCCCGGCGACTACGCCCGCTGGCTCGCCGCCGGGCCCGCGCAGCCCAGCCTGGCGCAATACGGCTACACGCTGTTCCGACGCCTGGGCTGCAGCGGCTGCCACAGCGAGCAGTCCACCGTGCACGCGCCGCTGTTGCAGGGCCTGCCGGGACGCACCGTGCACCTCCAGGACGGCCGCAGCCTGGTGGCCGACGACAACTACCTGCGCGATTCGATCCTGCTGCCCAGGAAGGACGTGGTGGCCGGCTTCGCGCCGGTCATGCCCTCGTTCGCGGGGCAGGTGAGCGAGGAGGACATCCAGGCGCTGATCGCGTATTTGCACTCCACCGCGGAGGATCGACGATGACGGCTCGCAGCGCCACGGCGCCCCATGGCAGGTCTCGCCCTCCCGACGAGCGGCGAGGGCGCGTCAGCTATCTCTCCGATGGCCTTACCCTGCGCTCCTGGCTCACCAGCCACGACCACAAGCGCATCGCGATCCTCTACGCCGTGGCCATCACGGCCTTCTTCTTCGTGGGCGGCACGGCGGCCACGCTGATCCGCATGGAGCTGGCCACGCCGGCCGGCGACCTGGTGGGCGACGACACCTACAACAAGCTCTTCACTGCGCACGGCGTGATCATGGTGTGGCTGTTCCTCATCCCGTCCATTCCCTCGGTGATGGGCAACTTCCTGCTGCCGCTGATGATCGGCGCACGCGACCTCGCCTTTCCGCGCCTCAACCTGATGAGCTGGTACGTCTACATGGCCGGCGGCGCGCTCACGCTGGTGGCGCTGTTCCTCGGTGGCGTGGATACGGGGTGGACCTTCTACACC